>NZ_VNXE01000103.1:0-423 GCF_009820115.1 Escherichia sp. HH41S | reverse complement strand
GCCACCATTGAGAGTGAGCTGGATACGCAGTCAGCGATGGATTTTATTCTGGGCGCGAACAGTCAGGAGCAGCGGGAAAGGCTGACCGGCTGGATTGGTGAAATTGCCGCGTATTACGCCGCAGCACCGGTCCGGCTGGGAGGCGCAAAAGTGCCGCACCTGATGCCGGGGGACTCACTGAACCTGCAGACGGCTCAGGACACGGATAACGGCTACTCCGTGTTTGAGCAGTCACTGTTGCGGTATATCGCTGCCGGGCTGGGTGTCTCGTATGAGCAGCTTTCCCGGAATTACGCCCAGATGAGCTACTCCACGGCACGGGCCAGTGCGAACGAGTCGTGGGCGTACTTTATGGGGCGGCGAAAATTCGTCGCATCCCGTCAGGCGAGCCAGATGTTTCTGTGCTGGCTGGAAGAGGCCATC
>NZ_VNXE01000102.1:0-440 GCF_009820115.1 Escherichia sp. HH41S | reverse complement strand
GTGCTGGATACCGAGGCTGCAGTGTACAGCGGTCAGGAGGCCATTGATGCCGGACTGGCTGATGAACTTGTTAACAGTACCGATGCGATCACCGTCATGCGTGATGCACTGGATGCACGTAAATCCCGTCTCTCAGGAGGGCGAATGACCAAAGAGACTCAATCAACAACTGTTTCAGCCACTGCTTCGCAGGCTGACGTTACTGGCGTGGTGCAAGCGACGGAGGGCGAGAACGCCAGCGCTGCACAGCCGGACGTGAACGCGCAGATCACCGCAGCGGTTGCGGCAGAAAACAGTCGCATTATGGGGATCCTCAACTGTGTGGAGGCTCACGGACGCGAAGAACAGGCACGCGTGCTGGCCGAAACCCCCGGTATGACCGTGGAAACGGCCCGCCGCATTCTGGCAGCTGCACCACAGAGTGCACAGGCGCGCAGTGA
>NZ_VNXE01000098.1:0-172273 GCF_009820115.1 Escherichia sp. HH41S | reverse complement strand
CGTTCGGCAACTGCCACTGACTGGTACCAAACCAGTGCGAAGCCATGTTTTTCTTTCCGGTGGCTTCCGCTATCTGTCTTGACGTTATCCCTAGTGATTCACGCGCATCACGAAAGTAAGAAATCAGCGGGGCCATGACGTGCTGTTTTAGTTCACGCCCCTTTGCCGCATAGCCGTCATTTTTGGGCAGGTATGGCCCCTGATAATGTTCTGCAAACAGAATGCGTTCTGTTGCCGGGAAATACGCCCGCAGGCTTTCCTTGTTGCATCCGTTCCAGCGCCCGGACGGCTTCGCCCAGATAATGTGGTTCAGCACATTAAAGCGCTGGCGCATCATGATTTCGATATCAGATGCCAGGCGATGACCACAGAACAGGTAGAGACTTCCGGCAGGTTTCAGTACCCGCCAGAATTGCGCCAGACACTGATCCAGCCATTTCAGGTAATCATCGTCGCCCTTCCACTGGTTATCCCAGCCTTCGGGCTTCACTTTAAAGTATGGCGGGTCTGTGACTATCAGATCGACAGAATTTTCCGGTAAGGTCTGGATAAATTCCAGGCAATCAGCGTTGATTAACTCACAACTGGATATTTTTACAGTATTAGCCATAGATCAATAAGCACTTCTCTGATAGGCTCATACCGCTTTTGCGCAAAGCAGATGGGCCTGAGGTTTGCTTGTGACCCCAACGCATGAGCAGATGGCTGGCAGGTGCCGCTAACACCCACCAGCCGCCCATTACCACAAATAAAAAAGCCTTCACTGCGGAAGGCGTCTGTAACAACCAAACTGATAATCTGCCAGACCCGCCATAACAAGCTGGGTCAGTATTAGCTGGCAGCGTTCGCGTGAAAGGTAAGTATTCTGCGCAATTTCCCCGACGGTCGCCGGTTCGGTGACGCTTAATTCATTAAATACTACTCTGGCGGTTTCGGTCATATCCTGCTGTTTTAGCATGTCTTTTCCCTTTTCCGGTTAACGTGACATACCAATAACTCTTGTCGAAAAAGCCAGCAAGCTGAAAGACCAGTCTTCGCAACCACCAGCGCGTTTAACGTCCCGTGCCGCTTTCCGGGCACAAAAAAACCGCTCAGCGCGGGTTTAAGCTGTGTGGCAAAGTAACCACTCTTAACACATTACAATAACTTTTGCGTACGCGTTAGCTCTTTTGTATATTTAACTTTTCTCTAATTCTAAAGGTAAAAGGTAACGACTAGTGAAAGCGAACGACTACCTGTTTGGTCTTCAGGCAAGAAACATCTCTTTCAGGCTTCTTCAAGGCGAATTAAAGTATTTTAATATGAAGTCAGCTAGGGGGTGGACAGAGTTGCTATCTGATTATGCAAGTAATAATGAAAAGGATATAATAAATAATCTCAAGGAGATTTACCTCAGCCAATTGAATTACAGCAATCGGGCCGTATTTTTTGCTCAACTGAATAATATCACTGACGCAATCCTCTTGAAAAAAACCTTGTTAAATCTGATTAACAGCAACGATAAAGATTATCAAGAATACATTGCCACCTACCCATTGCCAATAGATAGCGCAACACATAAAAAAGTCAAAAAATTAAGACCAGTCTGCATCTCCCACTCTCAACATGGTAACTCGATCACTATTACAACAACTTATCTTCGTCCATTCAAAGAAAGAAGTGCAATTGAAACAAATACACTAAGCCCAGCAACACAAAAAGAACTCAATTGTTTTGATGAAATAATTGGAATAAAAGATAGATACATCCAATGTTTTGACACAATTACTTTTAACTATGTTTCCGGCGAAATAACATTTGAAATCGACATGTGTACAAATCTTAACCACAATGAATTGGAGCGCGCATCAACAAGATATCGCAGAATATTAATGTACCTTTTCCATAAAGAGAATTCATATCACGTCGCCTTCATTAGAAAAAATATATTTACTGCTATCGATAAACTTTACAAATCTGCCGATGGTACCATTTTAAAACTTGGGCATGCCACAGGAACAGGCTCAGTAAAAGAAGAAAAAATGAGAAAGAGAAAAGATGATTTAAGGAAGGAAAAATATCATGCCGCAGGCTTAGCGGCAATTGGAGGGAAAACTAATAACTTTAGTATTTCTAAACAATGGAATGGAGCACACAATAACATTTTAACAATGCATGTACCCGGACATTTTTCTTTAATTTCATCCTCGCTACCATTTATAAATCATGTTATAATCGAAGGGTGTGTTTGTAAATCAGATTATGCGTTATTGATGTCAAAGGTTTTCTAAATGAATAAGCAGGAAATGAAAGATATCATACAACATTCTTTTGCTACCGACAGCAAAGTTGGTTTTGCATGTATGAATATTTATCATTACCTGCTTAATGAAGATCTGGACAATTTAAAATATATAACATTCAATAACTTGCAAAAAGTCAGTAATGTTGATCAAAGTATCCTTTACGAGGCAATTACTTATCTATCTGGAGAAAAAGCACCAATATTATCAATCGGATACGAATATATTGATGGTGATGACATTTTTGAAATCTCTCAAGATGAGTTAAGCAAAATATATTCAGAAGGAACATTCTATTTCGATGGCAAACCAGTCCTCAATTGGCAGTCGAAAGTTTACATTTACTTTTATGCATCAGAGTTCTGGAAAGGCCTAGAATGATGGATAATCAGAATAATTTTACGTTAGAATCGCTGAAGTTCGCAGCGTCATTCGATGAGAGCGCAGCACGCCTTTATCGAAGAATTACATGCAATTCATACGATAAATTTATTGAAATGTTTTATATTGACTTAGAAAAAACAATCAGATTGATTGAAAAAAATGCAAGCTTAATGCAAAACGATGGAGAAGACCGTTTATCTATAGAAATAATTAATATACTAATTGGCTTCGGATATGATTCTGGTCATGATAATTATATAAATGGGCACTCAGACATTGTTGTAAGTTTCAAAAACTACACATGGATTGGAGAGGCTAAAATTCATAGCTCATACGACTATTTAATGGAAGGATTCCATCAATTATGCTCTCGTTACTCCACAGGAAGTGAAGATGATTGTCAAGGAGGATTAATAATTTATGTGAAAAGCAACAATGCATTAGATGTCGTAGAGAAATGGAAAAAAACATTAACCTCTAAAAAAGATGACTTTGAAGATTTTTATTTATCCGATTGCAAAACAAGAGAAAAGTTGAGCTTTTACTCTAGCCACAAACACCCTAAATCTGGATTACCATACAAAGTAAGACATTTCGCTGTAATATTGGGATTTGCACCTAAAGACAAAAGTGCGAGAACAGCAAAGTCCAGAAAATAATAAGTTTTATTATCTGGACCAAGGCTGTTTTTATCTATTTAGAATACACATAATACCATCAATAAATCCAAGTGCAGTTTGCAACTCCTTTCTAATAGTTCCATCCGAGCATTTCCGCTTCTTTGCGATTGTACGGAGTGAAATCCCGATAACAAAGTGAGCAATGATCAGCTCATATTCTTCTGGTTTATATTTCCGCAACCGGGCCACACATCCATCAATCATAATTCCTTCATCATCATCGCACTGGAGACGTGACTTTTTACCGTGTGGTAGAAGCCCCTTGAAACCAGCCGCTATCGGCTGCCAGTCGACACCACTATTTTCTGCTGCAGCCCAAGCCCCCCAACGATCTAAAACTTCGTACATATCACGCATCAGCGCAGTACCTCCTGCACCAGTTTTTCAAACTTACCAACTCTGGTTTCCAGCTCTGCCACACAATCCACCAGCTCATCCACTGCTTTTTGTGCACGGTGTTTTGCCTGCATCAGTTCCCTGAGCGCTGGCACCATATCCCGACGAATGGCATCTTTTGTTACACCTGTTTTTTCCAGTTGTTCCGCCTGCCGCAACATTTCCTGTGCCTGTTTACGTAATTGCTCAGGGGTAAAAGTCATTGTCTGGTTGTTCAAAAGAAACGCTCCATCTTACTGCTGTCAGTTCGTTTGTTGCTGTATCTGCGCGGCTGGGGCTGTTGCATTGGGGTGGAAAGAACCTGTGCGCTTTCCTGATCCACAGGCAGAAAATGTCCGTTATAAAAACGCCGGTAAACCGTCCCCAGAGAACCGTTACGCTGTTTCGTGATATTGATTTCTGCGATGCCCCTGGCCTGCGTATCCGGGTTGTACACTTCATCCCTGTAAAGCATCAGAATGATGTCTGCATCCGCCTCTATTTCTCCGGAATTTTTCAGGTCTGAGTTCATCGGACGTTTATTGGGTCTGGACTCCACACCGCGGGAGAGCTGACTCAGCGCAATCAACGGAAAACCACCGGATTTTGCCAGGCCTTTAAGCCCCTTTGAGATTTCACCCACGGCAAGGTCATGACGCCCCGTGGTTCGGGTTTTTATCAGTCCGAGATAATCAACCACCACCAGCGCCGTTTCCGGATGTTTAATCAGGTGGTGTTTCGTTGTTGCGCATATCTCGTCAATGGTCAGGTTCGCCTGGTCCACCATCCAGATATTGCGCCCGGTCATCCGCCCCACTCCTTGTGAGAAACGTGCCCAGTCTTCGTCTTCAAAGTGAGTGACAGATTTCAGGCGTGATACCGGCATTCCTCCAGCCGCAGATACCATGCGTTCACCAATCTGGATGTTCGCCATTTCCATTGTGAACAGAAGAACACCATGCCCCTGCTCAGTCACCTTGTCGATGATATCCAGCGCCAGTTCGGTTTTGCCCATCGAAGGACGTGCAGCAATAAATACCAGGTCGCCAGGCTCCATGCCGCCCGTTTTTGCGTCCAGTTCATCAATACCGGTCATCAACGTTCTGGATTTTTCCAGTCCCTGATTCCGGCATTCAACACGCTCAACCACTTCCGGAAGCACATCATCAATATGTACCGGCTGAATAACGCCCTTTTCCGTCGACAATGAGGCCATCATGTTCTGCGCATCCTTCAGGGCATCTTCAGCTGCTTCACAGGTATGCGCATCACGTAATTTCTGCAGCGCCTCATTCAGTGTTTTTTCTGCATCGCGCAATGCGGCATTGCGTCGCAACGCTGCAACATAGTGCTCCAGTGAAGACTTCACCCAAGTTTTACGCCCAGTATCAGTAATCACCGGAGCAAGTTCCGGCATCTCATTGCACAGCAGCACAGGATCAATCACACCTGAAACACGAGCCTGTCTGCAGATGCCTGTGTAGATATCCCTATACGCTCGTACAGAAAAAACGTCCGCAGGTAGTGTGGCCAGAATATCCATCACTTCAGGATCTGCCCCACGCAGAAAGAACGCGCCAATGACAGCGCCTTCCAGGTCATCGTTACGCCAGACTGGGGTTGTCATGCAGCCACACCTCTGATACGAGAACGGTAGCTGGGCCAGTTGAACGACAACCAGTTGCGCCCCCCGTCTGTGATCCTGTCGGCAATGCGGGGGCTGATGAACACCCACAACTCTTCCGGTGAAAGGTTGCTGATCAGAATGGTGGGCAGGATACTTTCGTACCGGGCATTGATAATTTCCTGCAAAATAGCCATTTCAGCCGCGCTGCCAAACTGAACACCAACTTCGTCGATGATCAGCAAATCCATTGACGCATAATGCTCAATAACTTCATCCGCTGTTTTTTCGCTGTCATTCCGCCAGCAGTTTTTCACAGCACGGGTAAGGCGCATCACGTCGGTGATCTCCACACTGGCCAGATAGTTACGGATGATGTGTTTTGCCATTGATACCGCCAGATGATTTTTCCCGGTTCCGCAACTACCAGTCATAACAAGACTGGTACCGTTCTCCAGCATATCTGGCCAGTTCTCCGCATAGCGGCGACAGGCCGCAAGATTTCTGGCTGCGTCAGGATTAACCTCCAGATAATTATCAAACTCGCAGTCCCGAAAACGCAGGGCAATTCCGGCGTTATCAGTCAGCTCTTCCGCCTTGAGGGACGACAGCTCCATGGTCAAATCGTTGGCCTCAGCGATCAAGCAGTCAGGGCAGCATGAAATTTTTTCTCTGTCCTCGCCATTACGATCGCTCCACACCAGTATATGCGTACTGTATTTACCGTGTTTTTCGCAATATCCGCGGCCTTCACGCATCAGGCAGGAACGATAAGGCCATGGCTTTTCGCCCTTCTGAGCAAATGCAATCTCTGCCCGTAACTCATCCATTCGCGCCTGTAGTCTTTTTTGTTGTTCACGCAGGTTAAACGTCATCATCGCTGTCACCTCAGAATGTCAGTTTGTCACTGGATTTACCGAATTTGTCAGACATGGCTCCCAGGCCAGCCAGGACATCGACCTGTCGCTGTCGCCCACCTCCGGGAGCGGCTGGCTGTTGCCAGAATTCTTCGAAGTGACGATCGGGTCCAAAGAACGTCGCGGCCTGCTTCACGAACTGTGTGCCGGTATTTCCTGTAGCACGTACCCAGGCGGCATAACGTCTCACACCATCAAGCATGGTCTCCGGTTTTATTCCCTCCCTGATACGGGCTTTCCAGGCTTTGAAGGCTGCTGACTTGGAATTGCCACCAGCACGTTTGGGATATTCCTGCCAGGCCTGTTCAAATTCCGGTGAATATTCCTGTCGGGCAGAGCGCGCTGGTGCAGACGCGTCAGCGGGTGCGCCAATTGTTGGTTCATTGACTGGTTCTTTGACTGGTTCAAAAGAGTGACTGGTTCTGGGTGAATCTCCTGCACTACCCCCTGGTGCAACTCCTGCACCACCTGGTGAATTTGCTGCACTAGGTAGTGAATTATTTGCACTACCCCCTGGTGAATCTTTTGCACCATCAAGACGAAGAAGATAAATATTGCTCGAGTTCCCTTTTTCACCTTTCCGGGAAACTTTTTTTACCAGTCCGGATTCACAAAGAGCCGTAATATGATTCATCACAGAACGTTTGCTAATCTCGCACTGATCAGCAATATGCTGATAGCTGGGCCAGCACTCGCCCTGATCGCTGGCATTATCAGCCAGCTTAATCAGAACCAGTTTTCGCAACGGATTTCCCACGCGAATTTTCATCGCTTTCACCATCAGCTCCATGCTCATAACACACCTCCCAGGCGTTTAAACATTTTTCCGGACTGAAACGCCATCAACGGATAGCTAATGGTGTAGTTACGCCCCAGTAATTCACACACGACTTTCTGGCTTTCGGTGCTGACCAGGCAAACCCGCAGAACGTGACCGTTGCTGGTGGCGAACCACTGCCCCACACGGGGGCAACGGTTGTATCGGTGATACAGGGAATTAACGATGCGGCGAATCATGGATGTACCTCCTGCACATCAGCCATGAGCATTTTACTGGCTGTTTCCAGCGCCTGGTCGGCGCTAATTTGCATGACAGCCAGTGAATGAGGAACGAAAGTCCCGGCATATTCTGTTTCACTGGTGGCGTGCTTATGCGCCCTGTCTGCAATAACAGAGATGTCAATAAGCGCATCCATCAGAGTTTTAATTACCGTAACAGTGGTATCTGAATAATGGTTATTACACATGACGCTCCTCCCGTTGATTACAGCGGAAAGCAGTGTGAGTCAGGCTGGTTTCGGCCTCATGAAATGCTTCAATACAGCTCTCGTAGTACCGCATTGTGCGCAGACTTAACCCAAGCTGAAGCATCATCAGACCATCAAGGGTGATGTAATAACCACGCAGGGAATCGCCATACACGTGGTAAGTACCCGGAATGAAATTACGGGAGAAGAATTCACGTGAGCAGTTCAGATACTCGATTTTGTCGACGATGTTCTGGTGCATGCGCTTAAAGTGGCAGGCAACATGCAGGGAGAAAATAACAGCTTTGCCGTTGACGACTTCGATTTTCAGGTATGGGGAAGTTGGGACTGTAGCCATGATGGCAGCCTCCGTATGCAATGGATAACTTCCACCACCGGAGGTTCCAATCTCACTGGTGGTGAACTGGACAGGGTTGGAACTACCGGCGCATACGGAAACCGGCGAGCCTTTCGGCTCCCCTGCCCAGCCCACCATAATTCTGGCGTGCGTGAGCGCGGACGATAAAAAAGACGCTGGCGCGTCATATATCGCCGTATGCAATTCCGGGGTTCCAATCCCGACACCCGCTTTATAAGGTGCCAGAACAGTGTAACGTCCCGAAATTGCAGAATCAATATTTAGGCTTGAAACATTCATATGCTTACTGGTATTTTTACTAACGCAAATGTTCTTGGATGTTACTGGCTTACTTCTTTTGTGAAGTTGCCTTTACTAACGTTGAGCGAGCCGGGTCACTACCCGGCTTTTTTTCACCGCTGCCAACCAATAACCTGAAATAACCCCATTTTCGGGTGATACCAGCGAGTCCCTCGCGGTTCTGCTTCCTCCATAACCCGATAAAAAGCAGCCATAAACGGTTCCACAGCAACAATTGCGCGACGTGACAACAATCCGTCCGGCGTCATGAACTCATGGGTGTCTGTAGGAATTTGATAGGCATTCACCAGATTGCGGCATTTATCATCTGACAAACCGGTTTTTGCTTTCAGTTGGCGATATCCGGCATAGCCCTCACGAATGGTACCCCTTTTGATTTGCTCAACTGTTTCGGCAACATGGCTGACTTTTTCTTCCACCTGAGTGATCCGTTTCTGCTGACGAACGGCTTCAAGAGCCATCGCAGCAACCATTTCAATTTCGCTCATTGGCTTACGGATCTGTTCTTCCAGTTCACGCCAGCGATCTACCAGGCGAGCAGTGAATTCAGGGCAGAGCTGTGCGACGACAATGATGCTGTCGCGCTTACCTTGTTCTCCTTCAAACAGGTAATGCTCATATTGAACTTTAAAACCTAAGTTATTGATTTTCTCGGAAACAGCCATTGGCGGTTTCCGGATGATGTTTTTAGCAACCAGGCGTTCGATACTACGTTTAACATCTGAGTGCTGACTACCCACCAGCTCTGCGATCTCAACGCTGGTCATGGATGCTTTGTCGTTAAAAATTGCGGTGTTCACTGCCATCTCCTTACGGATAAATTCTTTTAAGATTCCGCACATTCGTACTTATTGGTGCCGAACCTTCCTTCAGTTATCCTTTTGATCCCTATAAACAAAAGAACCAAAGGAGGTTCGACATGAAAGTTCAGGCCGTTGGTTTATTCTGGTTTCGCGATGCGATTCAGTATCATGAGCTCAAAAATATTTTTACTGATGCTGATGTGCTCTCCGACAGTTACACCGAGTGGAAACACGACGCTGAAAAATTGATTAAGCGTGTCGAAAGAAGCGGGCAACGAGTTATTAAAGTTGAAGCGGATACAGCCGAGTTCATCACCTGGTGTACAAGCGAAGGCATTGGAATCAATGCCGAAGGTAGAATGCAGTTCGCATCCTTTAAGGCTTACCAACAACTTCTCAGCGAACGCTAATGTGATTGGGGCAATCGAAATGGTTGCCCCATCGTATTTAATAGTTATTTTTTCGCTCATATCACCACCATCACTTCTCGTCCTCTGTGTGCGCTAAGCTTGGATTTGAAATTTTGCGTAACGAATCAGGAATTCCATCTTCAGGGTGAGGATAAAGATCTGGCCTTAAGCCATGTGGCGTGACCTTCCATGCAACTACTTCACATACGCGTAAAACGAAACGAGCAGGAATTGTGTTTTTTGAAAACCACTGATTCACCGCTTGCGGCGTCACACCAAGATTTCGCGCTATGGCATTTTGCGCAATTAATGCACGAAGTTTGTCGTAATCATTTCCTTTCATAACAAAGCACCAATATTAACTTTATAAATCAAGAATACATCAAGTTTAAATTAACATGCAAGTTGCAAAAGGATCGAATACACTAAAATCAAGTAAAGATTTATCCTTGTAAAGAAACCCACAGGATTTGGTCATGAAGAACGTCAAAAACACGGAAAATCGAATAGCCGCGATGCTGAAAGCAAAAGGATGGACTCAGGCTCAACTGGCCCGCAAGTTAGGTGTGAGTGCGCAATCAGTGCAGTACTGGACAACAGGAAAAACATTTCCACGGAGTGATAAGCTCGCGCATTTATCCGAGATTAGCGGTTATCCACAATCCTGGTTCTTAGGTGAAGACTCCTCACCAACCTTTTCCTCGCAAGAGAAACACCAGACAAGAACAGATAGCGTCGTGTTTAATGTCCTTGATGTTGAGTTTAGTTGCGGTGATGGAACTCATGTCCGTGGTGACTTGATAGATGTAGTGCGCTCAATAGAACTTGATCCTGAATATGCCCGACGCCTTGTTGGAAATCGGGCATTCAAAAATATAGAAATAGGTAACGCCAGAGGAGACAGTATGGCTCCCACAATCTCACCTGGCGACCTTCTTTTTCTCGATAAGACAGTAACTTATTTTGATGGCGATGGCATTTATGCATTTTGTTTTGATGGAGAATGCTACGTGAAAAGACTTCAAAAAATTGGAAGCAAAATCATGGTGTTATCTGATAACCCCAATTATCAACCATGGAGCATCGAAAAAGAGGGGTTAGCTCTGCTTTATATCCAGTCTAAAGTGATCTCATCAGTACCATTCAATATAAACAGATTTGGTTAGTCTTTGATTTTAACGGGCTTTGCCCGTTTTTTTCTGCCTAAAACACACGATATCAATTTTTTCTTGACAGCCTATTTCTCAAAGCATAATATCGCGCCATCAATTATAACTTGATTAAATTCAATTTAAAATTGTTGGCGGGTATATGAAGACACTAAAAGCAACTCCAGAAACAACTAATTTTATCAACTGCGGCTGTGTTACGCTTGAAGGCTTAGAACTTGATTCCTTTGCATTAAATATTGCAAATTTGCTAAGTGCTGTACGCACATTCCATCTTCTGGATTGTGCTCGCTCAAAGGAACTGGGCATTGAGGTAATGGAATTTATCCATGAATATGCCCTATCTGCGGCTTCTCCTGCACAACAAAAACAATCCTTCCCTAAAAGCTGGCTGGTTAACCTTCGCACCCAACGCGAAGCCTGCGGCTTAACAACCGCCGAACTCGCCAGGCTGCTCGATCTCGATGAAGAAATCATCATTCAGTGGGAGAGCGGAGAGTATGAACCAACCATCAGTATGCTTATCCCACTGGCAAATATTCTTGGCTGCGATCCGATGTGGCTGTTAACTGGCGAGGTTACTCCTCCGGAGCAACCAAAAAGTGAGGAGCAGCAACACCATGACGCATCTCAACAAGTTTGCTCCTTATCTCGCGAAGCTCTTCTACGGAAGAACCAATACCAATGGTGACATAATCGCCGCTTCGCCCCTCAAGGTACATGCGAACATTTTTATCAATCATTGCGGAAACAGTCTCAATATGAAAACACTTCTGAGACTCGCTATATAGCAGAACATATAAGTCAGCTGAGGAAGCCATGAAAAAGTTCGAAAACATAACTGTTCTCCATGTTGATGACTTTGATTATACAAACCCGGAACTTCTCCCGGAGGTTGTAAAGGCAATAGATGTTGCCGATATAGTGATTAGAGGAAAGAGAATTGTCAAAAACAGGCTCGCATGCACTTCAGGAGCAATGACAGAAACAACCTCACAACAAGATGATTATGAAGGCATTTGTCTGGAGCCGGACTCATTTGCGGTAAATGTTTATCATTTATTGCATGCAACACAGGTATTACATATGTCCAGTAATCACGAAACAAAAACACTTGGCAGCGAAATTCTGAATTTTGCATGTGAATATGCAAAATCTGCTGCCGAAAAAGAATTAGCGCAATAACAATAAATATTCCCTGAATGTTTATTACGGTTTTATCGCCGGGGATTGTTGCAATCTTTATTCGCAGGAGATTATGTTATGACCTTCCTGAAACATAAGGCATCGTATAAAACTGCCTGCCTCATTGCACAACATAGAGATTCTTATCTTCATATAGCCAACCTGTATTTGCGCAAAGCATATGGGAGATAAATAAATGAAAGAAAAACAACAGAACATAACACATAAAAAAGTAAGAGTGTTGCTAACCATTGAAAATGGTGAAGTAATTTACTCAAAACATCTGTTGGATAATGAATTCGTTGGCTGCATGGATACATTTCTGTGGATGGCAAAAAGAGCTGGCTACACGATTATTCCACCAGCAAAGGAGCAAACATTATGAATCATTCAGAGTTCCGACCAGAAGTTACGCCACATGGCATAAAAATTGGCAATACAACCATTGATTATGTTGAGGCCGTACAGCGGCTTAATGATGGTGAATACGATTATCCAAATTCTCACGGTTTAAGAATTATGCAATGTATTGCTGAAGCCGATGATGCCGGATTACTGGGACGATTTTCAGTCGATATGAAGATTGCTCAATGGCGATGGCTGTATGTGACGACGTTTATAAATGAAGAAGAAGGCAAGAACGGCACCATTGATATCCCTAACGATAACGGAACTACAGATCGCGCTGTTATTTATAAGGGGAAGCATGGTTGCATGAGTATATACCCAGGACCACTTCGCATTGCCCTGCAAAACCATGTCGAATGGGGATTTATTGAAAAATATGGCGAAGCTGAAGGCATGGGGCGAGTTCTGTTTCTCTATCAAAATATGCTCATCGCAGATCCTGATAATGGTTTCATTGTTTCTGCTATGGGGCGCGAAGGGCTTGAACTCCTTCTGGATGAAATGATTAACGACCTGAATACTCATGGTATGCCAGAAGCGCCAGTGACACATTAAATATTAAGAAGAAAATAATTCTTCCAGTTTTTTACTAACCGTTTGTATGAAAAGCAACCGTGAATTAAACAGAGTAAAACTGATTTTAATCCTTGCCACAGTACTGACACTAACTGAAATCATTATTCTCTTTATTGTGCTGTCAGTCGGTTAAAAATATCGGGATACCACAGACCAATGAGACTGTATTTCACAATAGTAATTTTACTGGCAATTATCGCATGTATTTACGGATTACTTGTTCCGTTCCTTATATCCATGAAGGATACGATAGCAGTTATTTCTGGCTTTGCACTGGCGTTTCTGACCCCGCCCTGCATTTATGCCATTTACAAGGGTCTTTCTTTCACTAAGGATAAAAGATGAAAAAAATTATTTTTGCTTTAGCCATTGTTCTGCCGACTATTGGCCTTGTCGGTTGCGATCGCGTTGAACCAGGTAATGTTGGCATCAAGGTAAATAAACTGGGCGACGACAAAGGCGTCGGTGAGGTGGTCGGTGTTGGTCGCTACTGGACTGGCTGGAATACTGAAGTTTACATCTTCCCCACCTTCAAGCAAATGAAGACCTACGATGAACCGTTCAGTTTCCAGATGAGTGACGGTACAACCATCGGCTATCACATTGGCGTGGCCTACAAAGTTGATCCATCCAAAGTTACCACGGTGTTTCAGACCTACCGCAAAGGCGTGGATGACATTACCGACACTGACCTGCGCCAGAAGATCGCCGACGCACTCAACCGACTGGCCAGCAAAATGACCACTGACAAATTTATCGACGGCGGCAAGTCTGAGCTGCTGGATGCAGCCCTTAAAGACATTCAGGCAGAAATGACGCCCATCGGTATTCAGGTAATGAGTCTCTCATATGTGGGTAAGCCGGAGTACCCGCCAACCGTTATCGACAGCATTAATGCCAAAGTCACGGCAAACCAGAAGACCCTGCAACGCGAACAGGAAGTAAAACAGCGCGAAGCGGAAGCCAACATGTTGCGCGCGGAAGCTGCCGGACAGGCTGACGCCATTCGCACAAAAGCCCAGGCCGAAGCCGATGCTATTCGTTTACGCGGTGAAGCTCTGCGCCAGAACCCTGGTGTTATGGAACTGGAAGCCATTAATAAATGGAACGGCACACTGCCGCAATACATGACCAGCGGTGCCAGTACACCATTTATCCAGGTTAAATAACTTATACGCCCGGCAGACCGCCGGGCTAAGGGAAAAGCAGATGAACACCCATAATGCCCAACCGCAAATAATGAACTATGACCCGAATCTGACGTCATGCGGACGTATGGCAAAACAAACCGTTCGATTAACTTTCGGGTTATGGGAATACCGCGAAACATTCGAAGTTACTGTCGGCGGCAATCTGACCGGACTGGATGTTATCAGTTGCGCTATTGAAAGCCTGTACGCAACACTGCCTTATGAAGAAGTCGAGGATGAGCGCACAGGGGGAACAGATATCATGGCCACCATTAATATTGGCGAACTGATATGTCAGGATGAAGACCTGTCCGGAGAACTCTGGCTTGCCGGGATGCTTATCTCAGCAGAAATTATCAGTATTGAACCCGCTACAAACATACGGCTCTGAAGTTCTCACTATTCAGAGAGCAGGAGAAAAAATGTTCGCTTTGATTAATCAGGGACAACTGTATACCGACAGTGCCGGTTACCCGGTAAAAATTATTCGCTGCATAAATAACACTGTGTTGTACAGAAGAATGGATGGGCGAACACAGTCGGTAAAAATAAACGATTTTAATGAACTGTTTGAACGGCTCGATCACCAGGAATACCGACAAATTCTGGCAGAAACAGAACAGGAAACTCATCTGAAAAAATTACGGGCCATGAAAAGGAAATAAAGAATGAATAAAGCGTTTGAGCTATGGGTACGCCAGCGTTACGGCAATCGCTATGACCTGACGCGAGATGTTGACGGTTTCTACAGCCGTGAAATTGTGAAACGAATGTTTGAAGTGTGGTGCCACTGCCGTGGGCTGAGTGTTGTGTGAGGTAATGCATGGGCAATGTGATTCAACTGGCTCCCAATGAATGGGTTTGTGAAAGCGTTCTTATCGCAATTACCGGGCTCAAACCAGGCACAATTCTCCGGGCCCGGAAAGAATGCTGGATGGTAGGAAGAGAGTATATTCACGTATCACCAGACGGTAATCCAAAGCCATCCAGCGAATGTATGTATAACAGAAAAGCAATAGATGCCTGGGTCGCTTCAATGAAAAACAAACAACCTGGGTGATTTAATGCCATGAAGTATGTAAGCTCGTATCGCTCTTGGGCGTCTGGAGGTATCAATGGATAAAGTCAAATATCCAACAGGCGTCGAAAACCACGGTGGCACATTACGCATCTGGTTTAATTTTAAAGGTAAACGTGTCAGGGAAAATCTTGGTGTCCCTGACACTGCCAAGAACAGGAAGATCGCCGGAGAGCTGCGGACATCTGTATGTTTTGCTATTCGTACAGGAAACTTTGATTACGCTGCGCAGTTCCCTGACTCTCCTAACCTCAAGGCTTTTGGGGTAAATAAAAAAGAAATTACGGTGAAGGAACTTGAAGAAAAGTGGCTGGATCTGAAACGAATGGAAATCTCTGCAAATGCATTCAATCGCTATGAATCCGTTGCAAGAACGATGGTTCCGAAAATTGGAGGCAGCAGACTGGTGTCATCGGTAACTAAAGAGGAATTGCTGTATATCAGGAAAGATTTGCTGACCGGGTATCAGAATTCAACGAAAAACAAAGCAGCAGCAAAAGGACGGAGCGTCGTTACTGTAAATTATTACATGACGACAATCGCTGGAATGTTTCAGTTTGCTGCAGATCACGGTTACTTAGAAGCAAATCCCTTCCAGGGAATTAAGCCTCTTAAAAGAGCCAGGGCAGAGCCAGATCCGCTAACTCGTGACGAATTTATTCGCCTGATAGATGCTTGCCGACATCAGCAGACGAAAAACCTGTGGTCATTGGCTGTGTACACAGGAATGCGTCACGGTGAACTGGTCTCCCTGGCCTGGGAAGATATCGATCTGAAAGCAGGAACTATTACTATCAGGCGCAATTATACGAAACTCGGTGAGTTCACTCTACCTAAAACTGAAGCAAGTACAAACAGGGTTGTGCATCTTATCCAGCCTGCTATCAGTGTCCTGAAAAATCAGGCTGAAATGACAAGACTGGGTAAGCAGCACCACATCAAGGTTCAACTACGTGAATATGGGCGTTCAGTGAATCATGAATGTACTTTCGTATTTAACCCCCAGGTGGTTAGAAAAAGCAAACAGGTCGGTTTTATCTACAAGGTAGATTCCATTGGCGACTCATGGGAAACAGCCATTAAGCGTGCGGGCATCAGGCACCGGAAAGCATACCAGTCACGACACACTTATGCGTGCTGGTCATTATCTGCCGGAGCAAACCCAAGCTTCATTGCCAGCCAGATGGGCCATGCAAGTGCCCAGATGGTGTTCAATGTATACGGAGCATGGATGACTGACAGTAATGCAGAACAGATCGCAATGCTGAATCAGAAGCTGGCAGATTATGTCCCAATGATGTCCCATGGTCACCAAAGTGACACAAGAGACTTATTAAAATCAGTGGGTTAGCCTTCAATACCCGTCATGTTAACTGTGTGGAGGGCAACACCACGCTATACGCTCTGCCGAAACCCGAGGTTGTCCTGCGCTGGCGTGAGCAGACCACAGATGACTTCCGCTTCTGTTTTAAGTTTCCGGCGACCATTTCGCATCAGGCAGCATTACGGCATTGCGATGATTTAGTAACTGAATTTTTGACTCGCTTGTCACCGTTAGCGCCGCGCATTGGGCAATACTGGCTGCAACTGCCTGCCACATTTGGCCCACGGGATCTGCCTGCGCTTTGGCATTTTCTCGACTCTATTCCCGGCGAGTTTAATTATGGTGTGGAAGTCCGCCATCCACAGTTTTTCGCCAAAGGGGAAGAGGAACAAACACTTAATCGCGGTTTACATCAGCGCGGCGTTAATCGGGTGATTTTAGACAGCCGCCCGGTTCATGCAGCACGCCCACACAGTGAAGCTATTCGCGACGCTCAACGGAAAAAACCTAAAGTTCCCGTACATGCTGTGCTGACGGCGACAAATCCGCTGATCCGTTTTATCGGTAGTGATGATATGACGCAAAACCGAGAGTTGTTTCAGGTTTGGTTACAAAAATTAGCGCAGTGGCATCAGACCACTACGCCTTATCTTTTTTTACATACGCCAGATATTGCCCAGGCACCGGAACTGGTACATACCCTGTGGGAAGGCTTACGTAAAACACTTCCAGAGATCGGAGCAGTTCCGGCTATTCCACAGCAATCTTCTCTTTTCTGAATTTGCCACCTATCATAGACAGGTGCCATCGGCCATTTTAAAGGGAGTTTGTATGGTAAGCGCGCTGTATGCCGTTTTAAGTGCGTTGTTATTAATGAAGTTCTCTTTTGATGTCGTTCGCCTGCGTATGCAGTACCGCGTTGCCTATGGTGACGGCGGTTTTAGCGAACTGCAAAGCGCTATTCGCATTCATGGTAACGCGGTGGAGTATATTCCCATCGCGATTGTGTTGATGCTGTTTATGGAAATGAATGGCGCCGAAACCTGGATGGTGCATATTTGCGGCATCGTTTTGCTTGCTGGTCGTCTGATGCATTATTACGGTTTTCATCACCGTCTGTTCCGCTGGCGACGTTCTGGCATGAGCGCCACCTGGTGTGCGCTGTTGCTGATGGTGCTGGCGAATCTTTGGTATATGCCCTGGGAGTTGGTTTTCTCCCTGCGTTAGCGCACAATACGCCACTTTCTTTTTCCCGGATTTTTACGTTATGTCTCACCGCGACACGCTATTTTCTGCCCCTATCGCCAGACTGGGCGACTGGACCTTTGATGAACGGGTAGCCGAAGTCTTCCCGGATATGATCCAGCGTTCCGTTCCCGGCTACTCCAATATTATTTCCATGATTGGTATGTTAGCCGAACGCTTCGTTCAACCTGGTACGCAGGTTTACGATCTGGGTTGTTCTCTGGGCGCGGCGACGCTCTCAGTGCGTCGCAATATTCATCATGATAATTGCAAAATTATCGCCATCGACAACTCTCCGGCGATGATTGAACGCTGCCGTCGTCATATTGACGCTTATAAAGCCCCTACGCCAGTAGACGTTATTGAAGGTGATATTCGCGATATCACCATTGAAAATGCATCGATGGTTGTGCTGAATTTTACCCTGCAATTCCTGGAACCTTCAGAGCGTCAGGCGTTACTGGATAAAATTTATCAAGGGCTGAATCCGGGCGGCGCGCTGGTGCTTTCAGAAAAATTCAGTTTCGAAGATGCCAAAGTTGGTGAACTGCTGTTCAACATGCACCACGACTTTAAACGTGCCAACGGTTACAGCGAACTGGAGATCAGCCAGAAGCGCAGCATGCTGGAAAATGTGATGCTGACCGATTCCGTGGAAACACATAAAGCTCGCCTGCATCAAGCCGGTTTTGAACATAGCGAGCTATGGTTCCAGTGCTTTAACTTTGGTTCACTGGTGGCATTAAAAGCAGAGGACGCTGCATGATCGACTTTGGTAACTTTTATTCTCTGATTGCCAAAAATCATCTTTCACACTGGCTGGAAACGCTGCCCGCGCAGATTGCCAGCTGGCAGCGCGAACAGCAGCACGGTCTGTTTAAACAGTGGTCCAATGCGGTGGAATTTCTGCCTGAAATTAAACCGTATCGTCTTGATTTACTACATAGCGTGACGGCAGAAAGCGAAGAGCCACTGAGCGCCGGGCAGATTAAGCGCATTGAAACACTGATGCGCAACCTCATGCCGTGGCGCAAAGGGCCGTTTTCGCTGTATGGCGTGAACATCGATACCGAATGGCGTTCTGACTGGAAATGGGATCGTGTTCTGCCCCATCTTTCTGATTTAACCGGGCGCACCATTCTTGATGTCGGCTGCGGCAGCGGTTATCACATGTGGCGCATGATTGGCGCAGGCGCACATCTGGCGGTGGGTATCGACCCTACGCAACTGTTCCTATGCCAGTTTGAAGCGGTGCGTAAACTATTGGGTAACGACCAACGGGCGCATCTGTTGCCCTTAGGGATTGAACAACTTCCGGCGCTGAAAGCCTTTGATACCGTCTTTTCGATGGGCGTACTTTATCATCGTCGTTCACCGCTGGAGCATCTCTGGCAGTTAAAAGATCAACTGGTGAATGAAGGTGAACTGGTGCTGGAAACACTGGTTATTGATGGCGATGAAAATACCGTCCTGGTGCCAGGCGATCGTTACGCGCAAATGCGTAATGTTTATTTCATCCCGTCAGCCCTGGCGTTGAAAAACTGGCTGAAGAAGTGTGGTTTTGTTGATATCCGCATTGCGGATGTGAGCGTTACCACGACCGAAGAGCAGCGACGCACCGAATGGATGGTCACCGAGTCTCTGTCCGATTTCCTCGACCCACATGATCCGGGTAAAACGGTGGAAGGCTATCCTGCGCCTAAACGCGCGGTACTGATTGCGCGCAAGCCGTAAAGGTCTGGTATTACTGCCGGATGCGGCGTGAACGCCTTATCCGGCCTACAAAGCCTTTGTAATTCAATATGTTGCAGGGACTATGTAGGTCTGATAAGCATAGCGCATCAGGCAGTTTTACGTTTGCATAACCTCAGCGCCCGTTTCCGGGCGCTTTTCACGTCTTATGCCTGAACAGCTGGCTGATCAAACGCCGTTAACTTCGGTGCATTGCCCGTATATTTTTCGATATACACCAGCGCAGAGTTACCGGCACAGGCATTTGCCAGCTGAGAGCTGGGGATATCCGCCGTTAACACGTTCGCACTGCCGTTTTTACACAAGCCATTTTCCAGATCTGGCCATGCACCTTCATGCACGCATACCACGCCTTTTTTGATCCCGTCAGTCACCACCGCGCCTGTCAGAATCTGACCACGTTTGTTCCAGACACGCACCAGATCGCCATTCGCAATACCAAAGCGAGCAGCATCTTCGGTGTGAATAGTGATCGGTTCACGATCGGCAACCGCATATTTTTTACGCAACTCAGCATAGTTAAGCTGACTGTGTAAACGGTGTGCCGGATGCGCGGTCAGAAGCTGCAACTGTTTCTCGTCGGCGGCACCCTTCCACTCATCAGGCGCAAGCCAGGTTGGGTGTGCCGGACAATCCTTATAGCCAAATTTTTCCAGCGTTTTAGAGTAGATCTCAATTTTGCCGCTTGGCGTACCCAGCGCATTTTTCACCGGATCGGCGCGGAAATCAGCATAACGAACGTACTGTTCGTTCTTCTCGCTGCGGCGCATTTCGATCAGTTTATTTTGCTGCCAGAAAGCATTAAACATCGGCATAGTCACGCGTTGCGCACGCGCACCTTTCTGAGCGGCATCATAGAAAAATTTCAGCCACGCCATTTCATCTCTACCTTCGGTATAGATCTCTTTTCCGCCAGGTTTGAGTAATTCAGCAAGATCGGCAAACACATCAAAATCGTTACGCGCTTCAAATTGCGGAGCGACAGCCTGCTTCATCGGTACAATATGCTGGTTGCTGTAATCACCGGTCATCGTCAAGTCATTGCGCTCAAACGATGTGGTGATCGGTAATACGATATCTGCATGTTTAGCAGCTGCGGTCCAGTAGCATTCAGAAACGACGATCATCTCCGGTTTCTGCCATGCTTTAATCAGACGATTAGTATCCTGGTGATGGGTAAAGTTACCGCCACCCGCCCACCAGATCATTTTGATATTCGGATACGTTTGTTCTTTACCGTTATGCTGATATTTGCCGCCAGGATTTTCCAGCGCATCAACAATACGGGCGACAGGAATCGCCGTCATTCCGCCATCATCAGCGGCCTCGCTGGCCTGTCCGGCAATCGCCGCAGACATTTCCGGCAGCACTCCGCCAACACGCGTCGGGTTGCCACCGTTTGAGTAATGATAAGAGAAACCAAACCCGCCGCCCGGTGTACCAATCTGCCCTAACATCGCCGCCAGCGTCACCAGCATCCAGTGTTTCTGTTCACCATATTGCTGGCGCTGAATTCCCCAGCCTGCCATCAGCATTGTGCGATTTGCCGCCATCAGTTCAGCGAGTTTGACTATCTGCGCTTCCGCTACGCCAGTAATTTCCGCCGCCCAGGCCGCGCTCTTCGGCGTATTATCGCTCTTACCTGTCAGATACTCTTCAAACTGCGGATACCCGGTGGTGTATTTTTCAAGGAACACTTTATCGTGTTTGCCTAGTGTCATCAGGGTATGTGCAATCCCCAACATCAGCGCCACGTCGGTGCCCATATTTGGCGCGATCCAGGTAGCATTGTCGCCAAAGAACTCAATAGTTTCGGAACGAATAGGGTCGATAGCAATCACTGGTTTGCCAGATTTTTTCAGCTGATGGAAGTATTCCAGCCCTTGCTCATCGGTACTGCTCCAGGCAATTTTTAAGGTATTCAGCGGGTTCATCCCCCACAACACCACCACCTGACTGTTTTCCAGAATCAGTGGCCAGGAGGTCTGCTGTTCATACACCTCCACGGAACCCACCACGTGCGGCATGATTACCTGTGCCGCCCCGGTTGAATAATCGCCGCTATGCCCTGAATAACCGCCCGCAAGATTCATATAACGTTGCAGTAAGGTTTGCGCTTTATGCAACACGCCAGAAGAGCGCCAGCCGTAAGATCCGGCAAAAATGGCCGATGGTCCGTTAGCTTTACGAATACGATCGTGTTGCCCATGAATCAGTTTTAATGCTTGTTCCCAGCTCACCTGTACATAGGTATCTTCGCCACGACCTTTCGCCGGTTGTAGTGGATTATCGAGATAGCTTTTTCTCACCATCGGATGCTGAATACGCGCCGTTGTATGTACCTGATCCGCCGCCGTAGACTGTAAGGAGTTCGGTATGGTTTTCGCCAGCGCGCCTGTCGAAGAAACAATCTTCCCGTCCTTCACTTCTACGTTCATCGCTCCCCAACGGCCCGCGGTGAGGATTTTGCCCCCCTTCTCTTCTGCCCATGCGGGTAGCGGTGCAGCCGATGTCACCACCAGCGCCCCAGCGGCAATACCGCTGTGTTTAATAAATTCACGTCTTGTTAATGTCATAACTTCCTCCCTGATCAACGAGGATCACTGTTTCTCGGTAATATCTTTGGCGTTGTACTGGAAGTACCGCGTCAAAATGTCCAGTTCGTTTTCGCTCATGCTGGTTCGCGCACCCATTCCTTTGGCAATGGACGGCCATGCATTGACGGTGTAATGGTCGGAGGCAATAGGGGCATGGCAACCAGCGCAATAGGTATCGTCAAGTTTTTCAGCGTATTGCCATAGCGGTTTACGGTCCGCTAATGCGGGATCGGTAAGCACACCCTGTAAAGACGCCTGACGCCATTGATTGCCGTATTCGTCAGCCTGCCATTCCCCGTTTACCGTTAACGCCTTGATACCTTCTTCACTTAATGTGGCTAGCGCCAGCCGTTGACCTGCCGCCAGGTAGAGCGTGTTTTCACTGCCCTGCATTTGATAACCCTGCAACAGAACGATCGGCTGTTTGCCACTGGCATCAACGACGGTGAGATCGGTACCAGGATTCACGGTAGCCAGCTCGCCTATGCGAGAAGTTTTGAAAGGATAAATATGTGCGCCATTGGTAACTGAAGTAGCGGCCTGACTTTCCAGCTCATGCGCCGCGTTGTCATCCATTTTTATTTCTGGTGGAAAATGGGCAATGCCTTTATGACAATCGATACAGGTTTCGCCGTCCTTTTGCGCTTTGTTATGCATTTTCTGCGCAGATTCACTTTGCGAGGCAATATCCATGGCATCAAAAGAATGGCAACTACGACACGTTGCAGAATCAGTTGCTTTTAATTCTTTCCATACTGTTTCGGCCATTTCCTGACGATGCGCTTCGAACTTATCGTCACTGTCTATTTTGCCGCTAACAAATTCATGATAAATATCTTTAGAAGCTTTTAATTTAGCAAATAAATAATCCACCCCTGACTTTGGAATATGGCAATCGGCACATTCCGCACGTATCCCTTTCTGGTTAGAAAAGTGGACAGTTCCCTGATATTCCTCAAAAGGTTTACTCATCGAGTGGCAGGAAAGGCAAAATGCGGTATCCGACGTTTTATGTAAGGCTTTTTGCGCCAGTAATAACCCGCCGCCACCAACCACAACCGTTATCAGCAAAAATAATAACCCAATGCGTTTTTTCCCTCGCATAGATTCCTCTAATTAATTCCAGAACACCGAAATCATTGTATAATTAAATATACAACGAATTGACCGCTTGCATAATTCGGCACAACACTGCCTGAAATAATCGATAAAGAATATGATTTATTACAATGTAATCATTAATTGCTAAGGAATAACTCAGTTGTTATTTAGAATATATATTTGTCAGTTTTAGTAATTTAAATTACATAATTAATATGAATATATAAAAATTTTTAGCACAACGCTATGCGCACTGTCACGCGCTCAACTGATTACAGAAATCGTTCGTTTTTTATACTTCTCGGGGATAAAAAAAGGCCCCTGTTGAAATTGCAGGGGCCTGGTACGAGCAAGCATCATATTGGGCGACATGATGCAACGGTAAAAATCATTTGGCCTGACGGCGTTCAATGATTCCTTTCATTTCAGCAACCGCCGCCCCGTCTACGACATAACGCGAATACTCGTCCGCGTGTGCATCTGATGACATGGACAATCCTTGATTACGATAACGCATTGGTGAGGCTTGCCACGCTCCCGCGGAGCTATGGACTTCCAGCACTCCGGCATCGAGGAAGTGGTGCAGGTTTTCTGCACGGACTCCTGCTCCGGCCATAATGATTGGAGCATCACCATGGGCAATAAGTTCCATAATTTTTGATAAACCTTGCAGTGCGTCTGATTTTTGCCCTGATGTCAGTACCCGAGCAACGCCCAATTCCGCAAGATTATTGAGTGTATTTAAAGGGTTAGCGCACATATCGAAGGCGCGATGAAAAGTCACTGCCAGCGGACCGGCAGCAGCCATTATTTTTTCCATTCGTGGCATATCGACATTCCCGTCAACATCGAGAACGCCCGTCACCAGTCCAGGAAAACCTAATTCGCGGACTGTGCGCACATCCTCAAGAATGGCGGCAAACTCACCGTCGCTGTAGCAAAAATCACCACCGCGTGGGCGAATAATTGGATGCACAGGGATCGTCACCCGCTGGCGCACGGATTTCAATACCCCCAACGACGGCGTTAAGCCCCCCTCTTTTGGGGCTGCGCATAATTCAACTCTGTCTGCGCCGTTTTGCTGCGCCGTTAGCGCGCATTCCATGCTGTAACAGCAAATTTCCAGTAATGCCATTTTTGCTCCTTAATTACGCCGACTGCTCGCTGGCAACGATCTCTTCAATGGACCACGGATGAAATTTAATGGTCGTTTTGCCATCGGTGACCGCCAGCGTCGGGTTCGGTAATCGCTCATGCTCACCTTTTGGCGAACTGGTTTTAACTGAGATCCCCGGCAGGCTGAGTCCTTCATCAGAAAGCAATGCCAGCGCACGGGAATTCAGCGTTTCTGGATCGCCCGGCAGAACGATTTCAATATGTTCCCAACCTTCGTGCGGGTAACGTTTTTCCCCGGGCCACGGTAGCTCGACAATGGAAAACTGCCAGTGCGCAACCTGTACCGGTTCATGCAATTTAAACAGACAAATCGGCCTGCTATTGATCATATTTTCTGACAAAAGCTCGCCGCACTGTTCAAACCCGCGACGCCAGCGTTCAGCGGTGACGTTTTGATGGCAACGCAAAGAAATGTGATCGGCAGTCAGTGGAGTGATATCCAACCCCAGACGGCGGGAAAGTTCATCTAATGCGTGGGTAAATCGCGGTAAATCCGATGCAATATCCTGCAGCTCGTCGATAGATTGCCAGTTCGCCATAATCACTCTTCGTCTTTCAGTAAAAGCGTTAATTTACCCTGTTGCCCTGCGCCAACCAACCGCTGATTTCACGCCGCTTCTGATGCAATAGTGAAAACGGCAATACACCACGCGCACGTTGCTGACGAAAACAGCCATTTGCAGTATACTCCCGCCCTAATTTCTTTAACTGGTGCGGGCAATTTTTGCTCGCTTCATCAATGTAAGGTATTCCGGTGAATATTCAGGCTCTTCTCTCAGAAAAAGTCCGTCAGGCCATGATTGCGGCAGGCGCGCCTGCGGATTGCGAACCGCAGGTTCGTCAGTCAGCAAAAGTTCAGTTCGGCGACTATCAGGCTAACGGCATGATGGCAGTTGCTAAAAAACTGGGTATGGCACCGCGACAATTAGCAGAGCAGGTGCTGACTCATCTGGATCTTAACGGTATCGCCAGCAAGGTTGAGATCGCCGGACCAGGTTTTATCAACATTTTCCTTGATCCGGCATTCCTGGCTGAACATGTTCAGCAGGCGCTGGCGTCCGATCGTCTCGGTGTTGCTACGCCAGAAAAACAGACCATTGTGGTTGACTACTCTGCGCCAAACGTGGCGAAAGAGATGCACGTCGGTCACCTGCGCTCTACCATTATTGGTGACGCAGCAGTGCGTACTCTGGAGTTCCTCGGTCACAAAGTGATTCGCGCAAACCACGTCGGCGACTGGGGCACTCAGTTCGGTATGCTGATTGCATGGCTGGAAAAGCAGCAGCAGGAAAATGCCGGTGAAATGGAGCTGGCTGATCTTGAAGGTTTCTACCGCGATGCGAAAAAGCATTACGATGAAGATGAAGCGTTCGCTGAGCGTGCACGTAACTACGTGGTAAAACTGCAAAGCGGTGACGAATACTTCCGTGAGATGTGGCGCAAACTGGTCGACATCACCATGACGCAGAACCAGATCACCTACGATCGTCTGAACGTGACGCTGACCCGTGATGACGTGATGGGCGAAAGCCTGTACAACCCGATGCTGCCGGGTATCGTGGCTGATCTCAAAGCCAAAGGTCTGGCTGTAGAAAGCGAAGGCGCAACCGTCGTATTCCTTGATGAGTTCAAAAACAAGGAAGGCGAACCGATGGGCGTGATCATTCAGAAGAAAGATGGCGGCTATCTCTACACCACCACTGATATCGCCTGTGCGAAATATCGTTATGAAACATTGCATGCCGATCGCGTGCTGTATTACATCGACTCCCGCCAGCATCAACACCTGATGCAGGCGTGGGCTATCGTCCGTAAAGCAGGCTATGTACCGGAATCCGTACCGCTGGAACACCACATGTTCGGCATGATGCTGGGCAAAGACGGCAAACCGTTCAAAACCCGCGCGGGTGGTACAGTGAAACTGGCAGACCTGCTGGATGAAGCCCTGGAACGCGCACGCCGTCTGGTGGCAGAGAAGAACCCGGATATGCCAGCCGATGAGCTGGAAAAACTGGCTAATGCGGTTGGTATTGGTGCGGTGAAATACGCAGATCTCTCCAAAAACCGCACCACGGACTACATCTTCGACTGGGACAACATGCTGGCGTTTGAGGGTAATACCGCGCCATACATGCAGTATGCATACACGCGTGTATTGTCCGTGTTCCGTAAAGCAGAAATTGACGAAGAGCAACTGGCTGCAGCTCCGGTAATCATCCGTGAAGATCGTGAAGCGCAACTGGCAGCTCGCCTGCTGCAGTTTGAAGAAACCCTCACCGTGGTTGCCCGTGAAGGCACGCCGCACGTGATGTGTGCTTACCTGTACGATCTGGCCGGTCTGTTCTCTGGCTTCTACGAGCACTGCCCGATCCTCAGCGCAGAAAACGAAGAAGTGCGTAACAGTCGTCTGAAACTGGCACAACTGACGGCGAAGACGCTGAAGCTGGGCCTGGATACGCTGGGTATTGAGACAGTAGAGCGTATGTAATCGATTTTTCGTGAGAGTGAAGCCTGATCAGGATTACCTGATCAGGCTTTTTTATTGCCATCTAAATGTATTCTGAAAATGGACATGCCACTGTTTTCTCACTGTTGGATAAGAGGCCAGAAGCGTAATATCCGGCCCCAGGGAAACGATAACGGTTGAATTTAAGGAATACCGCAGTGTTTAAATTTCTTGTATTAACATTAGGCATTATCTCTTGCCAGGCTTACGCAGAAGATACGGTTATAGTCAATGACCATGACATTTCAGCCATCAAAGATTGTTGGCAAAAAAATTCAGATGATGATACTGACATTAACGTGATCAAATCATGCCTGCGACAAGAATACAATCTCGTCGATGCGCAATTAAATAAAGCTTATGGTGAAGCTTATCGTTATATAGAACAAGTACCACGCACAGGTGTCAAAAAACCTGATACCGAACAACTTAACTTGCTTAAAAAATCACAACGAGCCTGGCTGGATTTTAGGGACAAAGAATGTGAATTAATCCTTTCAAATGAAGACGTTCAGGATTTAAGTGCCCCTTATTCTGAATCAGAATGGCTCTCATGTATGATCATACAGACCAATACGCGAACTCGCCAGTTGCAGTTATACCGTAACTCTGAAGATTTTTATCCAAGCCCTTTGACAAGAGGATAATTCACATATTTTTGGCATGTTTTGTTGCAAGCTATTCCTGATAAATAATTGCAACAAAACATCGAGCCCTTTTCACTGAGTTATTAAACATGCCGCGAGCGCGTAATTTTTATTTGTCCTTCAGCGATAATTCACAATCACTTCATTACGTTGTACTTTTAGCGGCGGAATTAACCGCCCGCCGCCAGGCACTTCCCAGATAAATCGCAACGGTTCTGCCGCCGGTATACCGGAAAAGGCCACGGTGGTTCCGCTCTGCCCCTCTAATTCGACACAACGAGATTGTGAACACAAGCGAACCCGCAGCCCTACGGGAGTTGGGCCGATAAGCTGATAACGCCACGCAACCAGCGTCATCAATCCTGATGCAGGTTGTCGCGAAGAAAGAGGCGCTGACGACATCGATTCACCACGGTGATTCAACGTAACGCCCACACTGCTCGCCTGCCACATCCCCTCCCCGGCGGCTTGCGCCAGCAGCGGAAACAATAATATTGCTAATAAGGCTCTCATTATTTGCCGCCAATCGTCGCCGTCATACGGATATGTCGGTTATCTGATAGTTCCAGATTCGACAGCACCACTAACTGCGGCAGGCTGCGACGCAGGAAGCGAGACAATAATGGTCGCAGCGCGTGGTTCACCAATAATACTGGCGGCGCACCCAGCATCTCCTGACGGGATAGCGCTTCCTGAGTTTGTGCCAGTAAACGATCCGCCAGCCCAGGCTCCAGTCCGCCCCCACCCTGCAAGGCCTGTAGTAACAAACGTTCCAGCGGTGTATCGAGGCCAATAACATGGACTTCATCTTTGCCAGGAAACCACTGCTGGGTTATAGCCCGTCCTAACGCCACGCGCACGACGGCGGTTAATTCATGTGGATCGCTTTGGATGGGCGCATGTTCCGCCAGCGTTTCGAGAATGGTGCGCATATCGCGAATCGGGACTTTTTCATCGAGCAGATTTTGCAGCACTTTATGCAGTGTGGTGAGCGTGACGACGCCAGGCACGAGATCTTCCGTCAGCTTTGGCATCTCCTGAGCGACACGATCCAGCAACTGTTGCGCCTCCTGACGACCAAACAGCTCTGCGGCATGCTGGCTTATGAGGTGGTTAAGATGCGTAGCCACCACCGTGCTGGCCTCAACCACGGTATACCCTTGAATCTGCGCCTGTTCTTTTAGCGCACTTTCAATCCAGATAGCATTCAGACCAAATGCCGGATCGACGGTCGCCTCTCCAGGTAACGTTCCAGCTGCGGTACCTGGGTTTATTGCCAACCAGCGCCCCGGATATGCATCACCACTGCCTATCTCCACGCCTTTCATCAAAATACGGTAGCGGGCAGGTTGCAGATCCATATTGTCGCGAATGTGTACTACCGGCGGCAGAAAGCCCATTTCCTGAGCAAATTTCTTGCGAATACTGCGAATACGACCCAGTAGTTCACCATCCTGCTGAAAATCGACCATCGGGATCAGTCGATAACCCACTTCCATTCCCAGAGAATCTTCCAGTTGAACATCGTTCCACGTTGCTTCGACAACGGCATTATTCTCTGCCATTTTTACCGGTTTTGGTTCGGCAGGCGCTTTTTGTTCGCGTCCGCGGATCCACCAGGCCAGCCCCAGCAATCCGGCAGTGAACAGCAAAAATACCAGGTTCGGCATTCCAGGCACCAGGCCGAGTAAACCGAGCACGGCGGCGCTTAACAACATAACGCTCGGGTTACTGAAAAGCTGATTCACCATCTGTTCGCCAACATCCTGATCAGTGCTGACGCGCGTAACGATAACCCCCGCGGCGGTAGAAATCACCAGCGCCGGAATTTGTGCTACCAGACCGTCACCAATGGTCAATAGCGTATAACTTTCCGCCGCATGTCCCATGCTCATGCCATGTTGCAGCACACCGACCAGCAATCCGCCGACAACGTTAATGACCATGATGAGGATCCCGGCGATGGCATCGCCGCGAACAAACTTACTTGCCCCGTCCATTGAGCCGTAAAAATCGGCTTCCTGAGTGACTTCACTGCGGCGTTTTTTCGCCTCATCTTCACCAATCAGTCCGGCGTTAAGGTCGGCATCAATCGCCATCTGCTTTCCTGGCATACCATCGAGAACAAAGCGCGCGCCTACTTCTGCGATACGCCCGGCACCTTTGGTAATAACCATAAAGTTGATGATCACGAGAATGACGAACACCACGATACCGATAGCGAAATTGCCACCAACGAGGAAGTGACCGAACGCTTCGACCACCTTTCCTGCCGCCGCCGCGCCAGTATGCCCTTCCATCAAAATGATACGGGTTGAAGCCACGTTAAGTGCCAGACGTAACAGGGTGGTAAACAACAGAATGGTCGGAAACGCAGCAAACTCGAGCGTGCGCTGGGTAAACATCGCGACCAGCAACACCATGATCGACAAGGCAATATTGAAGGTGAACAGCAGGTCGAGTATGAATGCGGGCAGGGGCAGCACCATCATCGACAAGATCAACAGGATCAAAATCGGTCCGGCAAGGATCTGCCATTGTGTCGATTTCAGGTTTGCGGGCAGGCGCAGCATCGCGGCCAGATTACTCATGGGTCGGTTTCTCGTTAATAAAATCCAGGGCTTCCGGCACCGGAAGATGAGTAGGTTGAACAGGGCGCTGTCCGCCAGCCAGACGCCAGCGTTTCAGTTGCCAGACCCAGGCCAGCACCTCCGCCACCGCGGCGTACAGTTGGCCTGGGATTTGTTGACCGATCTCCGCATGTCGATACAGCGCTCGCGCCAGCGGCGGCGCTTCAAGCGTCGGGACGTTATTTTCAGCGCCAATTTCACGAATGCGCAGTGCGACCAGCCCTGCACCTTTAGCGACCACTTTCGGTGCGCTCATTTTGTTTTCGTCATACTGCAACGCTACCGAATAGTGGGTCGGGTTATTGACAATGACATCCGCTTTCGGCACATCGTTCATCATCCGACGCCGCGCGGCAGCTCGCTGCATCTGACGGATCCGCCCTTTAACATGAGGATCGCCTTCGCTTTGTTTGAACTCATCACGAATATCCTGCCGCGACATTCGCAGCTTTTTCAGGTGGCTAAAGATTTGGAAAAAAACGTCAAATCCCACCATCGGAATAACACCAAGCACCACCAGCAGTGCGCATAGCCCAACCAGATCCATCGCATTACCCATGGCAGTAATCGGAGACTCAGCCATTAAGCGCATCATCTGCGGCCAGTGATGCCAGAGATAAAACCCCGTCACGCTGCCAACCAGGATGGTTTTCAAAATCGCTTTAAGCAACTCCGCGCCAGTCTGTGCCGAGAACATCCGTTTAATCCCCGGTAGCGGGTTGAGTTTGGAAAACTTCGGCTGCAAGGATTTTCCGCTAAATACCAGCCCTCCCAGCATGACCGGAGAAATGAGCGCCACCAGCACCACGCCGCTAATCAGTGGCAGCAGCGCCAGCATGGCTTCTCTGATCAGCAGAATAATCTGCCCGAGGATCAGATTCGGGTCATTGATAATATTGTGATCAAAATGCAGCCCAGCGGAGAGCATGCCCGACAATCGACGGGCCAGCGACACACCGCCAAACCAGATAACACAGACGCCCACCAACAAAATCAGCAGTGAGGTCAGTTCACGGGAACGCGGGATCTGCCCCTCCTCCCGCGCTTTTTCAAGTCGGTGGGGTGTGGGGGCTTCTGTTTTGTCGTCGCTCTCGTCAGACACGTCGCCAATCCTGGAAAGAGTATTAAGCGTGAATGATGCCAGAGCGACAAGCGTTCAATGGTCTGAGTAAGGGGCAAAACAGGGGGGATTTAGGGCTTTTGCTGCACACATCAAGCATGGTGTGCGTTTGTCGGATGCGGCGTCATCGCCTGATATGACGCGGTTACGCCACATCAGGCAATACAAATCAAAATCCAAGACTATCCAACAAATCGTCCACCTGATCCTGACTGGCTACCACACCGGCTTTGCTGGTATCAACCTGAGGTCCATTAAGCAAACTCTGGTTTTCACGTTTTGGACGCGACTCCTGTTCCGGGATGTTTTCCAACAGCACCATCAGCAATTGACGTTCGATCTCCTGAATGACATCCATCATCCGCTTAATGACCTGTCCGGTGAGGTCCTGAAAATCCTGCGCCATCATGATTTCCAGTAGTTGCGCGTTAGTAAAGCTGGTATGCGCGGGGACATCTGCCAGAAATTGCCGCGTATCTGTCACCAGTTCACGGGCATCGGCAAGGTCAATCGGATCGGCAAACCAGTCATCCCAACGTTGGGTTAATGCTTTTGCTGATTTCTCCATTTGATCCTGATGTGGTTGTGACGCTTCAACACTGTTCAGCGCCCGCTCTGCAGCCTGGGCAGTCATCTGCACAACATAGTACAAACGATCGCGGGCATCGGGGATGGCTTCCGCCGCTTCGGCAATTGCCTGATCCAGCCCCAGCTCGCGCAAACTGTCGCGCAACATACGCGTCAGGCTGCCGATGCGCGCAATGATATCGCCAGCTGAATGCTCGTCAGCAGGTTTGATTGATGGTTGCATCATAGTCGCATCCTCACATGCCCAGTTTCTCAAAGATTTTGTTGAGTTTTTCCTCCAGCGTCGCGGCGGTAAATGGCTTCACCACATAGCCACTGGCCCCCGCTTGCGCCGCAGCAATGATGTTCTCTTTCTTGGCTTCTGCAGTCACCATTAACACCGGCAATGCCGACATCGCGCCATCCGCACGAATCGTTTTCAGCAATTCCAGGCCATCCATGTTGGGCATGTTCCAGTCGGAGATAACAAATCCATAACCGCCTGCCTGCAACTTATTGAGGGCGTCGACGCCATCTTCCGCTTCCTCAACATTATTGAATCCCAGCTCTTTCAGTAGGTTACGCACAATGCGTCGCATGGTGGAAAAGTCATCCACAACCAAAAATTTAAGTTCTTTATCCGCCATTTCACACTCCTGATTTAAATACGTATCGCCTGTCCGGCACTGATTTTCGCCAGCATTTGCTGGCTTACCTGGCTAAGATCGACCACTTCGCAAACACCACCCATATTGATGGCCTCGCGCGGCATGCCGAACACCACGCAACTTGCTTCGTTTTGTGCAAGGGTCCATGCCCCCGCCTGCCGCATCGCTAACATTCCCGCCGCGCCGTCGTTGCCCATACCGGTCAGGATCACCCCAACCGCATTACGCCCCGCCTGTTTGGCAACAGAATGGAACAACACATCTACCGAAGGCCGATGACGGTTAACCGCCGGGCCATCGTGGATTTTGATTTGATAATTCGCGCCGCTACGCGCCAGTTCCATATGCCGATCTCCCGGTGCGATATAAGCATGCCCCGGCAGAACGCGTTCTCCGTCTTCGGCTTCTTTAACACCGATTTGGCACAACTTATTAAGTCTGTCGGCAAAAGAGCGGGTGAAACCGGGCGGCATATGCTGGGTAATTAACAGTGCCGGGCTGGAAAGCGGTAACGGTTGCAGGACGTGACGAATTGCCTCAGTTCCCCCCGTTGAAGCACCAATCGCAATCAGTTTTTCAGAACTCAACAACGGCCCCGCTTTCAGCGTTGTCGGTGCCGACAATGGCTTATGTGCTGCAAGGCTCGCCTTTGCTGCTGTACGCACCTTTTCAGCAATCATTTCGCTGTACGCCAGCATTCCTTCGCGAATACCCAGTTGCGGTTTGGTGACAAAATCTATCGCCCCCAGCTCCAGCGCGCGCAGAGTGACTTCTGACCCTTTGCCGGTCAGGGAAGAAACCATCACAACGGGCATTGGGCGCAAACGCATTAATTTTTCGAGAAAATCCAGTCCGTCCATCCGCGGCATTTCAACATCCAGCGTCAATACATCGGGATTGAATTTCTTAATCAAATCACGCGCAACCAGCGGATCAGGGGCGGTCGCCACCATTTCCATGTCGCTATGGCTGTTGATGATTTCTGTCATGATCTGGCGCATTAGTGCCGAATCATCGACAGATAACACCCTGATTTTGCTCATCGTTAATCCTTACTTAGCGCATACACCGTCTGACCACGCAGCGTGAAGCGGCGCTCAAGGTGGCTAAAGTTTTCAGAGTGACCCGCAAACAGCAATCCGTCGGGTTTAAGGAGCGGAACAAAGCGGCGCAAAATCTCCTGCTGGGTAGTTTGATCGAAGTAGATCATGACGTTACGACAGAAGATCGCATCAAACGGCCCCGGCACGGTGTATTGTTTCGCCAGTAAATTCAGCGGGGCAAAATCAACATAGTTCGCCAGCTCCTGACGCACGCGTACCAGCCCTTCATGCGGTCCCGTCCCTCGCATGAAGTACCGCTGCAGTTGCTGCGGCGTCAGATTTTTCAGCTCTTCATGGCGATAAATACCGCTTCTGGCTTTTTCCAGCACTTCGGTGTCAATGTCGCTGGCAAACACTTTCCAGCGTCCGGGCGCGGTGCCCAATGTGTCAGCCAGTGTCATCGCAATGCTGTACGGTTCTTCGCCGGTCGAAGCCGCCGCGCTCCATACACGATACTCGCCAGAACGACGCCGGGCATGATCTGCGAGCAGAGGAAAATGATGCGCCTCACGGAAAAATGCTGTCAGATTCGTGGTCAGCGAATTGATAAACGCCTGCCACTCACCGCTGTGCTGATTAGATTCCAGCAAGTTCAAGTAATGGCCGAAATCTGTCAGTCCCAGCGAACGCAAGCGACGAACTAATCGGTTGTAGACCATGTCGCGTTTATGGTCGGCCAGGACGATCCCGGCTCGTTGATAGATCAATTGACTTATCCGCCGAAAATGCGCGTCGGAAAGCGCCAGGCGCTCGGTCATCTGTAACAATAAAGACGTTTGCCCACAGGGCAGAGATGAAGTCATAGCGCCTTCTCAATCACTTCAGGATACCACTGGCGCAATATGTAACTGCGCCGACTCATGTCGTGCTACTTCATGTTCTTCAAGGGTAAATACCGCCACACGCGACGAAAGATGGTCAGCCTGGTTCGCCAGTTGTTCCGTTGCCACCGCCGCTTCTTCTACCAGGGAGGCGTTCTGCTGAGTCACCTGATCCATCTGGCTGACAGCCTGTGCAACCTGCTCAATCCCCCGCCGTTGTTCTTCCGACGCCGAGGCAATTTCTCCCATAATGTCGTTCACGCGGGTTACTGAACTGACAATATCGGTCATGGTCCCGGCGGCGTTATTCACCAGTTTCGAACCCTGCTGGACACGATTGACAGACTCTTCGATCAGTCCTTTGATCTCTTTTGCCGCCTGGGCGCTACGGCTGGCAAGATTGCGCACTTCACCTGCCACTACCGCAAAACCACGCCCCTGCTCTCCGGCGCGAGCCGCTTCCACTGCCGCATTCAGGGCCAGAATATTGGTCTGGAAAGCAATGCCGTCGATAACGCTGATAATGTCGCCAATTTTTTGCGAGCTGGTGGCGATTTCCTGCATGGTGTGAGTCATGGTACTGACCTGGACACCCCCCGCCTGCGCCGTTGTCGCGGCTTTTTTTGCCAGTTCCGAAGCCTGTTGCGCGTTATCGGCGTTTTGCCCTACCGTGGCGGTTAATTGCTCCATACTGGCGGCCGTTTGTGCCAGCGATGCCGCCTGCTGTTCGGTACGACTTGAGAGATCGTTATTGCCTGCAACGATCTCCGCGATACCAATGTGCATCTCCTGGCTTCCCTTACGCACATCACTCACCGTCCCACGTAAAGCCTGCTGCATGGTCTTCAGGCTGGCAAAAATGGCGGTGATCTCATTGCGACCATATACCGCAATCGGACGCGCCAGATTACCCGCAGCAATGCTGTCAAAATGGCTACCGATGATGGCCAGTGGTTGAACAATCATCTTGCGCGTCCACCACAGCGCACTGCTGATGTAGAGCGCTGCAACAATAATCATGCTGATAAACACCAGCGCCGAAATCTGATAGTTACGCTGGCTTTGCGCACTGGCGGCTTCCAGCACATGGTTGATCTCCTGCTGCCAGGCCTCAAAGTTAACGTCAAACGCATTCTGTGATTCCTGCACCGGCGCAGTGAGGAAATCCGAAAGTTGATTACTTTCAAGCCAGGTCGCCTGATGTTCGAGATCGTTGTGCCAGCGGGCAAAACTTTTCTCCGTCTCTTTTTGCAACGCCCTCACGTGCTCGTTGCCCGCAGTCATCGCCATAAAACTTTTAAATAACGTAGAGGATTGCGTCAGACTGGCGCGCGCCGTCGTCATCAACGTTTTAATGTCATCTGCCGGATAGCTAAGCGCCGTCAGAGTGCCCGCTTTATTCAGCGCGGTGCTGGCCTGTAACATCACCGCCCGAGTTTGCGCTAATGCCGCACGTTGCTGATTGCTCTGCTCGACCTGATTCAATCGTTGCAAATCATCGCGAAATGCCCAAAAAGACATGCCGTTACTGCCAATCTGCAAGATCCCGCAGAGAATCAAAATTAAAAACAGCGTGGTCGAAATTCGAATACGATTAAACATCAACGCTCCCCATCAGGCGGCAATGACCGCGTTAGTCAATGCTCGTTAAAATGTTTCCCAGTTTGGATCTTGTTCTGCAATTCGCAGTCGTGGCTGTGCCAGTGGTTGCTCACTGGCAGGACGGGATGGTGTTTGCGGTTTATTGGTGAGTGGGCTGGCTGCCAGACGGAACGCGGAAACCGCTTGCGTTAAACGACTGGCCTGTTCTTCCAGCGCAGCTGCGGCGGCAGCTGATTCCTGCACCAGCGATGCGTTCTGTTGCGTGACGCGATCCATTTCCGAAACCGCCAATGCGACTTGATCGATGCCGCGGCTCTGTTCATCTGATGCCGATGCAATTTCGCCCATAATGTCAGTCACGCGAGTGACAGCATTGACGATATTGTTCATTGTTTCCCCGGCGCTTTCGACCAACACCGAACCGGTATCAACGCGCGAGACGGAGTCTTCAATGAGGGCTTTGATCTCTTTTGCCGCCTGGGCGCTGCGGCTGGCAAGATTACGCACTTCGCCCGCCACCACGGCAAAACCACGGCCTTGTTCACCCGCTCGCGCGGCTTCAACAGCGGCATTCAGCGCGAGGATATTAGTCTGGAAGGCAATACCGTCGATAACGCTGATAATGTCGGCAATTTTCTTCGAACTATCGGCGATCTCATGCATCGTTTTCACTACGCCATCCACTACTTTGCCGCCATGCTGGGCGGTGTCGGAGGCACTTTGCGCCAGTTGCGAGGCCTGGCGGGCGTTATCGGCATTTTGCTTCACCGTCGCGGTGAGCTGCTCCATGCTGGCAGCAGTTTCTTCCAGCGCGGATGCTTGCTGTTCAGTACGAGAGGAAAGATCGGTATTGCCCGCCGCAATTTCACGGGTACCGACATAGATGGCATCTGAACCTTCGCGCACATGAGTGACGGTGTCAGTCAAAGAGCGTTGCATATGTGAAACGCTCTGCGCCAGGTCGCCCATTTCACTGCGCCCGTCAATGGTCAGGGTATTCGCCAGGTTACCACCGGCGATTTCGCGAATGTGAGCAATAATTTTTGCCAGCGGTGTAAGCAACATACGGCGAATGCCGTACCACGCCACCAGCAGAATTAATACCACCACCAGCGCAATAACCGCCAGTTGCCACTGGGCAAATCGGTAATCATCTGCGTTGTCAGTGACGATATCGCGATACAGTTTTTCACTGCTGAGGGCGTACTGAGCAAACGCTTCGCCCATTGCATTTTGCATTCCCTGGGTTGGCTGAGCGAAATAAGCTCCAGTATTGCCATAATCAAGATAATCAATCAGTTCAGTTAATGCTGTGTGATAGTTTTTATATTTTTCATCAATATTACGACTGGTAGCGACCATTTCAGGTAACGGCGCCATGCTTTTGAATTTTTTATAATGTGTCGCGGCCTGGGCCAAAGTTTTCCTGGCGCTATCGAGCAATTCAACTTTGGCGTTACTTTGTTGATTGGAGGAATCCATCATCATCCGCACCGCTGATCGACTCAGGTTAATGCGCGTTTGCAGCATTAAATCCCAGGTTGACGTCAGCTCGCCCTGCTGTTCCCGTAATTGATTGGAAACCACAAAGCTCTTCTGGCTATGGTGAAGGGAAGAAAAAAACAGACTGCCGGAAATAAGCTGTAACAGTGCGAATACCCCCAGCACCATTACCAACAGCGTGACTACGCGGATACGGTTAATCATAAGGCACCTTCCTGAAAACAAGTTGATCTCGTTATCGGCAAGGAAGGGGGAAACTTTATTGCTGATGCCACCCACCGCGAAACTGAAATAAAAAACCCGATGCGCAGGTCATCGGGTTCATTGCAATTGAGGAAATCAGGAGAATTACGCCACTTCTGACGCCGCGCTATCTAACAGCGCCATCTCTTCGCTGTTCAGCAGTTTTTCGATGTTCACCAGAATCAACATGCGGTCACCCAGTGCGCCCAGTCCAGTGAGATATTCTGTTGAAAGAGTCACGGCAAATTCCGGTGCCGGACGAATTTGCTCCGCCGTCAATGAAAGAACGTCCGAAACCCCGTCCACTACGATGCCGACTACCCGCTGCCCGAGATTCAGGACAATAACTACTGTGTTGTCGTTATAGTCCACATCCACCTGACTGAACTTAATTCGTAAGTCGACAATCGGCACAATAACACCGCGCAGATTAGTGACACCTTTGATAAACGCTGGCGTGTTTGCAATCCGTGTCACCTGATCGTAACCACGGATCTCCTGCACTTTCAGAATATCAATACCGTACTCTTCGTCACCAAGGGTAAATACCAGGAATTCCTGGCCTGACGGCTCGCTGGCCAGCTTTGTTACATTCGTCATACCGGTCATATTGTTACCTTTTTACTCATTCAGGCGGCGGTGTTCGCCATACGTTGTTCGCGGTTTATCGCCTGCAAGGCGGAGACATCAACAATCAGTGCCACGCTGCCGTCGCCAAGAATGGTCGCAGCAGAAATGCCGGGGACTTTGCGATAGTTACTTTCAAGGTTTTTAACCACAACCTGGTGTTGACCAATTAATTGATCCACCAGCAAGGCGTAGCGGCGACCGCCACTTTGTAAGATCACCACAATTCCCTGAGTAGCTTCGGTTTTCGCGCCCGCGACGTTGAACACTTTCCACAGTTCGACGATGGGCAGATATTCACCCCGCACTTCCAGCACCCGCTCGCCACCTGCCAGTGGATGCAGATCGGCTTCACGGGGTTGCAGTGATTCCATGACAGCATTCAGCGGCAGAATGAAAACTTCATCCGCAACGCGTACGGACATGCCGTCGAGGATTGCCAGCGTCAGCGGCAGTAAAATGCGGATCGTAGTGCCAGTACCCTGCTTCGACTGGATTTCGACATGACCGCCCATCTCCTGGATATTACGTTTAACGACGTCCATGCCGACGCCGCGCCCGGAGACGTCGGTGACCTGCTCCGCCGTGGAGAAGCCAGGTGCAAATATCAGCATCGCGACTTCGTCGTCGCTCATGTTTTCGCTGACGGTCAAACCTTGCGAGGCCGCTTTTGCCAGAATTCGCTCACGGTTTAGCCCCGCACCATCATCGGTCACTTCAATACAAATGTTGCCGCCCTGATGTTCGGCAGACAGAATTAAATTTCCGACACTGTTTTTACCTGTGGCGAGCCGTTTTTCTGGCAGTTCAATACCGTGATCGAGGCTATTGCGTACCAGGTGGGTCAGCGGGTCGATAATGCGTTCTATCAGGCTCTTGTCGAGTTCAGTGGAACTGCCCACCAGCGTCAGTTCTACCTGCTTGCCGAGTTTTCCCGCCAGATCTCGCACCAGGCGGGGATAGCGACTAAAGACATACTCCATCGGCATCATGCGAATCGACATCACTGATTCCTGCAAATCACGAGCGTTACGTTGTAACTGCCCCATGCTGGTAATCAAATCACCATGATTAACCGGGTCCAGTTCGCTGGAACGCTGGGCAAGCATGGACTGGGTGATGACCAGCTCGCCGACGAGGTTAATTAATTGATCAACCTTTTCTACCGCTACACGGATGCTGGTGGATTCACTGCTGCGCGTCGTTTTTTCCCGCTCCACGCGACCGGTTGGCGCTTGTTCGGCTGCCAGTTTAAGCACTGGTGGGGGGGATATTTTTGGCGAGACTTCTACTGTTTCAAAGGTAATCTGATCGGCCTCGATCACAAAACAGAGTACCGCTGTGATGTCATCTTCGGCAATGTCGCCCGGTAATATTGCCGAGAGAGAATCCGCCCCCTTTACCACGTCAGTTAGGGTTGTCAGATGTCCCAGCTCTTCTTCCAGCAGGTCGACTTCCCCGGCCTTCAGGCGCGAGAGGATAATTCGACGCGGTGACTGACAGCGACTCTGCTCATCTTGCGGTTCACTTTTGGCAACCACACTTAATCGGGTCACTGCGGATGGCGTTTCGCCTTTCGCTTCTAATGCCAGTTGACGCAAGGCCTGGCAGATATAATCGAAGCTGGCGGCATCCGGCTCTTGCGACTGTTTATAAGCGTCGAGCTGTTCTTGCATGATGTCCTTCGTTTCCAAAAACAGATTGATAATGTCGGTGTTGAGTTGCATCTCACCTCGTCTGGCTTCGTCGAGCAGGTTTTCCATCAGATGCGTGGTTTCCTGCAAAACGCTGAAGCCAAAGGTTCCTGCCCCTCCTTTGATCGAGTGGGCAGCCCGAAAGATGGCATTCAATTGTTCGGCATCCGGCGCTTCCGGCTGCAAAACCAGCAGATGCTGCTCCATGTCAGCCAACAGTTCGTCCGCTTCATCAAAAAATGTCTGATAAAAATCGCTTATATCCATGCTCACGCTGTCACCTCGGTTCGGCTGATGGCATTGTGGGAACACTGACCTGTGGTGCAACCTCAGGTTTTTCCAGGGCGCTTACTGGCTCATTCTGGCTTTCGGCGTTTTCATGCAAAATGGCCTGTTCGGCTTGTTTGTTCAGTACCAGCAGGCTGATGCGACGGTTGACAGCATCATCAGGACCGCGATCGCTTAAGCGCATCGTTGCCGCCATGCCGACGACACGTAACACTTTGCCGCCATTCAACCCGCCAACCATCAGTTCGCGGCGGGATGCATTGGCCCGATCGGCAGAAAGCTCCCAGTTGCTATATCCTTTCTCACCACTGGCGTAAGGGAAATCATCGGTATGACCCGAAAGGCTAATACGGTTGGGAATACCGTTCAGTACGGGCGCGATGGCGCGCAGAATGTCGCGCATATAGGGTTCGACGTCGGCACTGCCGGTTCTGAACATCGGGCGATTCTGGCTATCGATGATCTGAATACGTAGACCTTCCTGGACCAGATCGATTTTGAGATGTGGACGTAACGCCCGCAGTTTCGGATCGGATTCAATCAACTGGTCGAGATCGCCACGCAATTTCCGCAATCGACTTTGCTCCATGCGTTTTTTCAGCTCTTCGATGTTCGGCTGCTTATTCACTTCCCCCTGGCTTTGGGTGTAATCATCACCCCCACCGGGAATTGGGCTTTCACTATTAGAAATGCGATCGCCGCCCGTAACCGCAGTCGCCAGTGGAGTCCGGAAGTACTCCGCAATCTGAATCAGCTCTTTTGGGCTGGAGATGGAGATTAGCCACATCACCAGAAAAAAGGCCATCATCGCGGTCATAAAGTCGGCATAAGCAATCTTCCACGATCCATGTGCTGCCCCGTGGCTTTTGGTTTTGCGTCGTTTGACGACAATAATCGGATGCGCTTGATTCTTCATGCTTCCTCGGTTGTCGTCTGTTGTTGCGGATTTTTCACCGCACGCACATGCTCTTCCAGTTCAATAAACGACGGACGTTCGCTGGAATAGAGCGTTTTGCGACCAAACTCAACGGCGATAGGCGGTGCGTAACCGTTCAGATTAGAAAGCAGTGTGACTTTGACGCATTGCATCATTTTGCTGGTTTCGGCGCTTTTCTGACGTAAAACACTCGCTAATGGGGAAATAAATCCGTAAGCCAATAAAATACCGAGGAAAGTCCCCACCATCGCATGTGCGATAAGCGCCCCCAGCTCGGCGGCAGGACGATCGGCTGAACCTAACGCGTGAACGACCCCCATCACAGCCGCGACAATACCAAACGCCGGAAGTGAGTCCCCGACCAACGCCAGACTGTTCGCCGGGACTTCTGCTTCGCTTTCGTGCGTCTCAATCTCTTCATCCATCAGGGCTTCAATTTCGAAGGTATTCATGTGACCGCTGATAATCAGGCGCAGATAATCGACGATAAAATCAAGCATGACGCTATCCGCAAGGATGCGTGGGTAGCTGGCGAAGATCTCGCTCTCACGGGGATTTTCAATATCGCGTTCCAGCGAAAACATCCCCATCTGCCGCGATTTCGCCATCAACCGATAAAGCAGAGCCAGCAGATCCATATACATTGCTTTGGTATATTTGGAGCGACGAAATAGTAACGGCAGCGCCTTCAGCGTGCCTTTAATCGCTTTGCCATTATTGCCGACGATAAACGACCCAATCCCTGCACCGGCAATAATCACCAGTTCAGCGGGTTGATAGAGTGCTCCAAGGCTTCCACCGGTCATCAGATAACCGCCGAAAACTGTACCGAGAACAACCAGGTAACCTAATAAGATAAGCACGACATCATCCTTCCACTGTTGACCATGACAGGATGTTCAGTCGTCAGACGTTAACGCGCGATTGGGGCAAAAAAAAGCAGCGGTACGTCGTTACCGCTGCTGGAATGTTTCGCCACACCGTATCAGTTAAACAGCCTGTACTCTCTGTTCATCCAGCAGTTGTGGGATAATATCGGCAGGATTCTGGGAAAGTTTACGTCTTTTTACTGCCCGGGATGGCGGCTGACATAAGCTGCAGGCAAAGCTGCCAACAGGCTGATGAGCGTGGGTAATAAAATTGCCGCCGCAGCAGTTGCAGCTGGAAAGTTGCAGTAATCCACTTTCAACAAACCGTACCAATGTCCAGGCACGGGTTAATGCCAGTAGCGGTCCTTCTTCTGCTTGCGGGCACTGTTCAAGGTATAAACGGTAGGCTTTGATTACCGCATCGACGCCATTACACAAGCCGGTTTTCAGTAAAAACTGCCATGCGTTACAGAACATCGAAGCATGAACGTTTTGTTCCCAGGTCATAAACCAGTCGGTTGAGAATGGCAGCATGCCTTTCGGCGGTGGGCTTCCGCGCAGTTCTTTATAGAGTTTTATCAGGCGTCCGCGACTTAACTGTGTTTCGCTTTCCAGCATCTGCAAACGAGCGCCCAGGGTGATCAATTCCATTGCCAGCTGAATATCCCGCGCTTCCTGAACAATGCTTTTTTCACTCATGATCACGCCCTTTTCTTGCGCAGCGCTTCTTCAGGCTGATTAACATCATTCAGCAAGCGTGTTGAGAGCATGATGCCGGTATGAATTTGCTGGAGATCGTCAACGCGGGAATCTTGCGTCAACTGAGTAATCGTCTGGTGGCTGTCAAAACGGAAGTGACAAACCAGTTGATTGGTTTCCGCCAATTTAACCATTTGCGGAAGAGTCAATGTTGCTAACGTTGTCGCCATTTCTTCATTTATGCCGAGACGAAACATAGCGGACGCTTTGTCCTGAACTATCAGACGCTGTGCAAGTAGTAAATATGACAAGTTGATGTCATAAATGTGTTTCAGCAACTCGGAGGTATGCATTATTCCCACCCAGAATAACCAACTTTATTTTTATGCGGTCTCACCGCACCCCGTGATGTCGCCGGGAAGCCCCGGTAAAAAATAATTAGCATTAGAATAGTTGCGATAAGCTGCAATAGGCAGAGCCCCTTTTTTGGATTTAATAAGTCCTTACAAATAGAAGGGGCTCTTTACACTTATCTAAGATTTTTCCTAAATCGACGCAACTTTACTCGTCACTACACTCACATACAACGGAGGGGGGCTGCGATTTTCAATAATGTGTGATGCAGATCACACAAAACGCTCAATTACTTAACATAAATGTATAAGTCATACTTTTGTTTTGGGTGTATTTCAATCTGTTAAAAAGTTTTTCGCTACGATAGCAAGTAAAAATGAAACAGGAATAATCGAAATGGGATGTTGCGCACAGTTAAAATAACTCACCGTAAATAATCATCTGCTATAAATAATTGCTTTAATGCAATACCCGATAAGCTATTTTTAAACAGACACTTACCGCACAACAAACTAATTAAATACAAAGAAAGGCAACAATCAACTTAATGTTAATAAAATGTTTTACATATATTAACCACTTGTTTGATATGGAGAATCAGTACATTATTTTCTTATAATTACAGTTGAAATCATATGATCACCGAGAGTGATTGATTAATTGTATTTACTAATAATCACACTAATATTTACCTGTTTGACTGAGTTGGGATTGCGTCGATTCTCCATTAGGAGTAAAGCTTTAATGTCACCTGAAGTTCACAGAATAAGGAACAGGTTATGAGCTATAGCAATATTCTTGTCGCCGTTGCGGTTACACCGGAAAGTCAGCAACTGCTAGCAAAAGCGGTATCTATCGCCAGGCCAGTAAAGGGACACATCAGTTTAATTACTCTCGCTTCCGACCCGGAAATGTACAATCAATTAGCCGCGCCGATGCTTGAAGATTTACGCAGCGTGATGCAGGAAGAAACGCAAAGCTTTCTTGATAAGTTAATTCAGGATGCGGAGTATCCCGTTGACGAGACGTTTATTGCCTACGGTGAGTTAAGCGAACATATTCTGGAGGTTTGTCGCAAACATCATTTCGATTTGGTGATTTGCGGTAATCACAATCACAGTTTCTTTTCGCGAGCATCCTGCTCGGCGAAAAGAGTGATTGCCTCAAGTGAGGTCGATGTGCTGTTAGTTCCACTTACGGGAGATTAACCGCACTTACGCAAGCTTAGGAAAGGTAGCAACTTTATCGCGCTGCTGGCTTTCCGCGCTTCGCGGAACTATCTGCTTTAGGTCGCTAATGAAGCACTCCTGCCAGTGGTTAATATCGTTTTTCACGATAACGTCCAGCATTTCTGCATGACGGGAAATACGTTCCGCCAGCGACATAGTCAATGCACGATCCAGCGCAGCTGCAACTTCGTCACGATCGTAGGGATTAACAATTAACGCCGACGTTAACTCGTTTGCCGCTCCCGCAAATTGCGAAAGAACAAGTACGCCCGGGTTGGCTGGGTCCTGAGCGGCAACATACTCTTTTGCCACCAGGTTCATCCCGTCACGCAGTGGCGTCACTAAGCCCACGTCAGAGTAGCGGAATATTTTCATCAGTAATTTACGGTCAAAATGCTGATTCAAATAATAAAGCGGCGTCCAGCCTAATTGCCCATATTTACCATTAATTCGTCCGGCTTCATTTTCGAGCTGATGACGAATATCCTGATAGGCTTGCACATCACCACGCGACGTTGGCGCGATCTGGGTATAACGAATTTTACCGTGATGTTGCGGATATTTTTCCAGTAACGCTTCATAGGCGAGAAAACGCTCCGGCAAACCTTTGGAATAATCCAGTCGTTCAACAGAAAAGATGTTCTGTACGTTTTTCAGTTCCGCTTTGAGTTGCGCCAGTTTTGGCGGCAGTGGTCCGGCAGCCTGTTTCGCTATTTCTTTCGGCTCAATACCGATCGGGTAAACTTCTGTTCGAAACGCTTTGCCGCAGGCCGTATGGCTTTTTGCGCTACGCGTCGTGACACGGGTCAGGTTAGAAAGGCAATCCAGGAACGCCAGACGATCGTTTTCTGTCTGGAAACCCAGCAAATCATAATCACAAAGCTGTTCAAGCAAGGTGTCATATGTCGGCAGCGCGTTGAAGATTTCCGGTGTCGGGAAAGGAATATGCAAAAAGAAACCAATGCGATTATTCACCCCTCTTTTGCGTAATTCATGCGCAAAGGGCAACAGGTGATAATCGTGGATCCAGATAATGTCATCGTCTTGCAACAGCGGCAGTAATTTATCTGCCAGCAACGCATTTACGCGTAGATAGCCGTCCCAGGCAGGACGCTGAAATTGCACCAGATCGAGGCGATAATGAAAAGCAGGCCAGAGAACGGCATTGGAGAATTGGTTGTAGTATTCGTCAAGGTCCTGTTCGCTGAGGTTAAAAGAGGCCCACGTAATGTTACCCTTTTTCACCTTTTTTAGTGGCTGATCCTCATTTCCTGTTTCGCCACTCCAGCCAAACCACAGTCCACCTGCGGCTTTCAGTGCCCCCAGTATGCCAACGGCAAGGCCACCGGCACTGGCGGCGTGCTCGTCTGGTGGTGCAATCCGGTTAGATACTACGACTAAACGACTCATAGTCATCACTCCTGTTATTTTCTCTTTTTTGTTGTAATGCGGTGGTTATCATTTCAAGCCAGCTCCAGACATCCGGCACGGCCGCCAGTCGCCATGATGCCTGAGTTGCGCCTGTGCCAATTTTTACTGACATTCCGCCCAGCCGGTTAACGACTGCGAAGCCAGATTCATCGGTTAAATCATCGCCCAGAAATACCGGCGTTCGCCCGATAAAGGGAGCTTCCTGCATAAAGGCAGCAATCGCCTCACCTTTACTGGTGCCTCGCGGCTTGATCTCGACAACACACTTTCCCTGCTGTAACGCCATTTGTGGCCAGATCTGGGTAATACGTTGCGCTAATGTCATTAATGCGTCTTCATGCTGCGGAGCCTGACGATAATGCAGCGCAAAGGCCATCCCTTTCGTCTCCAGCTCCGCGCCGGGAAGCTGGGCGATAGCCGTATGCAGTTGCACGCTAATATCACGCGCAATCGCATCCGGCAGATGAACGATATGCGTTTTACCATTGATGTCACGGCGCTCCGCCCCATGCACGCCCGCTAACGGGAAGCGATAAGGTTTTGCCAAAGCGTCAAGCTCTACCATTGAGCGCCCTGATATCAATGCCAATGCACCATCACTTGCGGTTGCCAGTAGCTGAAGTCCTTGCAGAATATTGTCAGGCACGACGACCTGATCGGGATGCGGTTTGATTTCCGCCAGCGTTCCATCGAGATCAAAAAACCAGGCATATTTCGCGGATAGTTCAGGGGTTTCGGTTAACGGTTCTGTCACCCGGTTCTCCTCCTTCTCTTTTCTTATTGTGTTGCGCAGAACGCGCTTTACAGACATGTAAGTATAGACAGTGTGACGGGGGTCGCCATTTGTAACGAAGAACAGCCAACCGTTGTGGCGGCTGGCTGTGGTGGGAAAAAACGCTAAATTGTTGCAGAAAAAAGCATCAAACAGTGCGTTTCGCTTTTTGCTTGTAACGGTCGAAGATCACCGCTGCCAGCAGGATTAAGCCGCGAACCACGTACTGGGCGAAAGGAGAAATATTAAGCAGGTTCATGGCGTTTTCCACGGTGCCTAAAATTAAGATACCCGCCACCACATATGAGATTTTTCCGATGCCACCTTTCAGAGAAACGCCACCTAAAACGCAGGCGGAGATAACAATCAGCTCATAACCAATCGACGTCATTGGCTGCCCACTGGTCATACGTGAAGCCAGAATAATTCCGGCTATCGCTGATACCAGACCAGAGAGAACAAAGATAATAATTTTGGTGCGAACAACCGGTACACCCGCCAGACGCGCAGCCTCTTCGTTCCCGCCAATCGCCAGGGTGTTACGCCCAAAGGTGGTTTTATTCAACAGCAAACCAAAGACAATCAGACACGCGACGGTAAGCCAGATTGGCGCAGGCAGACCGAACCAGTTGGCGTAACCAAGGGCAAAGAAGCTTTCATCTTCGATACCGACCGCTTTACCGTCTGAAATGATGTACGCCAGACCTCGAACAATCTGCATCGTTGCCAGTGTCGTGATCAGGGCATTTATTTTCAGTTTGGCGATAACAAAGCCATTGACCAGACCACAGAGAACGCCCAGCAACAAACCCGCTGCCACGCCAATCCACAGGCTTTCAGTCAGGTTGATAACCACCGCCGTGGTGACACCCGCACAGGCAATTACGGAGGCGACAGAAAGGTCAAAGTCACCGGAAGCAAGGCAGAACAACATGCCACACGCCACCATCCCCGACATAGAAATTGCCAGGCCCAACCCTTTCATATTAATGAAGGTGGCAAAATTTGGGACAAAAATGGCACAGGCGATAAAAAGCACCGCAAACACCACCAGCATGCCGTACTGATCCCAGATACGCCCAAAGCTGAAAGACGACTTAGGTGCGCCAGAACCCGATGTAGAAACAGAAGACATCATACTCTCCTTACTCAGGCAACTGCCTGGCTGACTTTAGGCATTGCAAGGCTTAATGCCTGACGCTCATCTGCCTGCTCGTGTAACAATTCACCGGCGATTTCGCCTTCGCGCATCACCACAATCCGGTCGGCAACGCCGAGGACTTCAGGTAAGTCGCTGGAGGCAAACAGCACCGCCACACCCTGCGCTGCCAGCGCATAAATCACGTTGTAAATTTCATGCTTAGCACCAACATCAATGCCGCGCGTAGGTTCATCCAGCAAAATGACCTTCATCTCTTCCGATAACCAGCGGCCCAGAATGGCTTTTTGCTGATTTCCGCCTGAAAGATTCATGATCAGTTGCTCTGCGCCCGGCGTTTTGATGTTGAGCGAACGAATGTGGTGATCGGCATTGTTTTCTTCCCAACCGTTGTTGATTACACAACCGCCGAGCACATGTTTGCGTCTGGCACTGATGTTGATATTGTCGCGAACGGAGTGCACAGGAATAATGCCTTCCGCTTTACGATCTTCCGGGCAGAGCATCATGCCTGCGGCAATGGCATGACCCGGTTTACGGATATCGATCGGCTGTTGGTCGATATAAACCTGACCGGCGGTGATTTGCGTCCCGCCAAACATGCCTTTCATTAATTCACTGCGCCCGGCCCCCACCAGACCAAACAGACCGACAATTTCACCACTACGAACCGCCAGACTTATTGGCGTACGCACGCCTGGTGCTTTCACAGCATCAAGACGCAGCCGCTCCTCGCCATAACTACGCGGTTGCCAGCCGTAGATATCGCCGATGTCGCGCCCGACCATCGCCTGCACCAGCGCGTCATGATCAACCTGCTGCATATCGGTAAAGGTTTTGACATAACGCCCATCTTTAAAGACGGTGATGGCATCACTGAGGGCAAATATTTCTTCCATACGGTGAGAAACATATAAGATCACGCGCCCTTCTTTACGCAGTTCACGAATAACGCGGAAAAGATTGTCGATTTCACGGGCAGAAAGGGAACTGGTTGGCTCATCAAAGGCGATGATTTTGGCGTTACGCGCCAGCGCTTTGGCAATCTCAACCATCTGCCACTGACCAATAGAGAGATATTTCAGCGGCGTATCCGGGTCAATATCCATACCAAGATGTTTAAGTTGTAAACCCGCTTCATAATTCAGCAGTGAGCGATTCACTATGCCGCCTTTATGAGGAAGCTGGCCGAGATAGATGTTTTCCGCGACGGTCATTTCCGGCACGAGATGCAGTTCCTGATAAATAATCGCCACACCCGCGTTAAGTGCCGCGGTCGTGTCGGAAAAGGACATTTCTTGTCCATTAATCACTACAGAACCCGTGGTTGGCGCATAGTTGCCGCTGAGGATTTTTAAGAGAGTTGATTTTCCTGCGCCATTTTCACCCATCAACGCATGAACCTGACCGGCATAGCAGTCAAAACTAATATCCGTCAGCGCCTTAACGCCGGGAAACGTTTTACCGATGCCGCGAAATGAGAGATACGGGGTAGACTGTTGCATAACGTCTCCGTGAATCACTGGTCGTTCACACCCCCTCTGCATCATGCAGAGGGGAATTTTTCCGGCAAATTACTTACCGCCTAAACCTTTTTTCTCCAGTTCTTCTTTAAAGTTGTCACGCGTGATCAGTACCACGTCGGTAACTTCGGTAAATTTTGGCGGTTCAACGTCTTTTGCTACCCAGTTGTAAAGCATTTCACTGGATTTATAGCCATGTACGTCCGGGCTTGGCAGCAGGGAACCGTAGAAGCCGGTTGCCTGTGCTTTAGACAGTTCGCTTACTGCATCCACACCGTTAATACCAATACCGATGATATCGGCTGCTTTAAAGCCCTGACCTTCGGTTGCACGTACGCCGCCAAGTACGGTGCTGTCGTTCATACCGACGATCAGCCAATGTTTAACTTCCGGATGTTGAACCAGCATTGAGTTGGCAGCGTCAAATGCCCCCGGGATGTCGTTAGATTTGGTAGGTACCTGATAAATTTGTTTTTCCGGGAATCCGGCCGCTTTCAGCGCATCCATAGATCCCGTAGTACGGCGACGTGCCGTATCCAGTTCGTTGGCGGTAATCGCCATCACCGCGCTTTCTTTGACATCCCAGCCACGTTTCTGCATCTCTTTATACAGTTCCTGGCCCTGACGTTCGCCAATTTTAGTCGCCGCCATCATCACCAGAGGAACGGTATCCATTGGCTTACCTTTGGCGTTAACAAACTGGTCATCCACGGCAATGACTTTCATATCGTAGCCACGCGCTTTCGCCACAATGGCAGAGCCGAGCTTCGGGTCCGGAGTACAAATAACGAAACCTTTTGCGCCACTGGCTGCCAGGCTGTCGATCGCGTTCAATGTTTTTTCGCCATCCGGCACGGCAATCTTAATAACCTCAAACCCTAAATCCTTCCCGGCTTTATCGGCAAACTTCCATTCGGTCTGGAACCACGGCTCTTCCGGTTGCTTCACCAGGAAACCGAGCTTCAAGTTCTCCGCCATAGCGGATTGTGACATAACGGCTGCCAGACCAATGGCTGCCAGGGCTTTAGTAAATTTGTGCATGGTTCTCTCCAGCTTTAGTGTCGTTTTGTGTAGGGCAAAAACGAATATCTCTCGTTAATTTAATCGGAAAACAAAGCATTACCTTTTAACTAAAAGATAAGTAACTGTGTTGACATAGTTTTAGCGAGAAATTAATTCTCCATAGGAGAGCAATATCACATCGCAGAATTACAGTGAGAACGTGCATAAATTTAGCGGGAAAAGACATAGAGAAAGGCTCATTTGTCAGACAAATCATCGAGTACACAGCAGATTAATCCATAAGATTAGCCTGGAAGTCCTTGTTGTGTTTTGTACCCATACGGAACGTCTTCTTTTCAACCAGCCAATTGGCCACATTACCTGGCGTTGAGCTTTTGAAATGGTGTAATAACCGCAACTCAAAGATGTGGAAAATGAGCGTCATTCATTTCGCCATTAATTATCACCGTGCTCATTAATTAACAGAACACGTATACTGAGAGCCATATCGCAAAAATGAAAAAACGTTTTAAAAAATCATCGCTTCATCATGAATTCAAATCCCCCTATTAATATCAACAAGATACAAAAAGCATCATCATTAAAATTCATCGCAGTTACATTGATTTCATCAATGAAATGTAAAAATATATAAACTTGATGATTTAAGCATTTTCTTATACCCGTTCAGACGTTATTCTTATTTCAGATCATCGTCAGAATTGACTCCACGATCACATTTCGGACCGGCAGAAAGGAATTATTCTGCAAACAGTAATTATGGTGTTTTGATTTATCTTGCACCTCTCCACTTCTGGATATAAGGATATTAGGTATGGCAACCGCTGGAATGCTTCTCAAACTCAACTCTCAAATGAACCGCGAGTTTTACGCATCCAATCTCTACCTTCACCTGAGTAACTGGTGTTCTGAACAGAGTCTGAACGGCACCGCCACTTTCCTTCGCGCCCAGGCACAGAGTAACGTGACCCAAATGATGCGCATGTTTAACTTTATGAAGAGTGTCGGCGCTACTCCCATCGTTAAAGCCATTGATGTTCCCGGTGAAAAACTGAACTCACTGGAAGAACTTTTCCAAAAAACGATGGAAGAATATGAGCAACGTTCAAGCACGCTGGCGCAGTTAGCCGATGAAGCGAAAGAACTGAATGATGATTCAACCGTCAATTTCCTGCGCGATCTGGAAAAAGAACAGCAGCATGATGGCCTGTTGCTGCAAACCATTCTTGATGAAGTGCGCAGTGCGAAACTTGCGGGTATGTGCCCTGTGCAGACCGACCAACATGTTCTGAATGTCGTGTCACACCAGCTGCATTGATCATACATCGGCGCTAATGCATTGCGCCGATGAAGTTTTTGAGAAACCGCTGCCTCATCTGTTTGAAGCAGCGGTTTTTTTAATGGGATTCGCCCTGTGGGGTAAACTTGAGTTCAATCAGCGCGATGGCTTTTTGGATTGCCCGCATGGTGACCGGGTCTGCGGCGGCGGGATGGTGAGTAAAGTCGATATTCTTCAGCTGGCTGGACATTTTTTCGCGAACTTCAACGGGCGCGATTACATCGAGAACATCCAGAATTTGTTTGATAACCAACTGGCAAGCAACCACGTCAGAAACCAGTTCCTGATCGGCATTCAGCGGCTGGGACATCGTAAACTCCTGATAGCATTTTGAAAGCCGTTATAGTAGCGGCTTCACTTCTTCAGCGATAGTCACAACCACCGTCATCAGGACACAAAAAAACCTGCCGGAGCAGGTTTTTTGTTATCGGAACATATTGCCTGGCGGTACGTCTTTGAACGTCTTGCAATAGTTATTGAACATACTTTTCAGGATCTTGCGCAATTTCATCGCGGCACTCCGACTATTTGTTATGCAGGTGTTATTGTCTTTGCACTTATAATATGACAACCATCACAAAAATCAATCTTTATGTGATGCAAATCACATAAATACCCCTTTAATGTTATAAAAATGATAATCAAAAAGCAGCCCCCCCATTTCTGACACATACAGATGGCGAGAAATAGCGCCTGCCAGGCGTCTTTTCCGGCCATTGTCGCAGCGCTGTAACGCGTAAAATACTGCTTTCTTTTACTCTTCTGGCTGGACCATGAGACTTCTGATTCTGACTCTTTCATTAATAACGCTGGCGGGGTGCACAGTTACTCGCCAGGCTCATGTGGGCGAAGTTGACGCGGCAACAGGTATTGTTCGGTTGGTTTATGATCAGGCTTTTTTGCAGCATGCCCGTACCGATCGTTATGTCAGTCGCGGGATCGCCGATCGCGCATGCCAGCAGGAAGGCTATACCCACGCTATCCCCTTTGGTCAGCCAGTAGGCAACTGTAGCCTCTTTGCGGGTTCCTTATGTTTGAATACGGAATTCACTTTGTCATATCAGTGCCATCATTCCGCCTTCCCTGTCTTTCTCTAAATGTTTTAATCAGCGAGGGGGATCTTCGCTGATTAAATAAATAGCGGTAATGCGTTTTATTCCCATTCGTATTTTTAATAATTGAAGTTTATATTTTACCTTTTGCAAATAATAAAATAACAAATTATAGTGACGCCACAGCAACAAATATAACCTTTGTGGAGCACTATCATGCTGAAACCAGAAATGATTGAAAAACTTAATGAGCAGATGAACCTGGAACTGTACTCTTCACTGCTTTATCAGCAAATGAGCGCCTGGTGCAGCTATCATACCTTCGAAGGTGCTGCCGCGTTCCTGCGCCGCCACGCCCAGGAAGAGATGACGCATATGCAGCGTCTGTTTGATTATCTGACTGATACCGGCAACTTACCGCGTATTAATACCGTTGAATCTCCGTTTGCTGAATATTCCTCACTTGATGAATTATTCCAGGAAACCTATAAACACGAACAATTAATCACGCAGAAAATTAACGAACTGGCTCATGCTGCAATGACCAATCAGGACTACCCAACATTTAATTTCCTGCAATGGTATGTTTCTGAGCAGCATGAAGAAGAGAAGCTGTTCAAATCGATTATTGATAAATTAAGCCTGGCAGGCAAAAGCGGCGAAGGTTTGTATTTTATCGACAAAGAACTCTCCACCCTCGACACACAAAACTAATGTTCTCCGGCGGCAGGTTTACTGCCGCCGTTTCAAATCAGTGACGGCAAATCTTACTCTGATCGGTCGAAAAACCTTCTTCCGAAGGTATAAATTTGCCTTTTGCTGCCAGAAACGCTACCAGCTCTCCCGCTGTCATCCCTTCTGCCGAGCAAGTGTGAAAACGTACCTGTTCACCAAAACGCGCTTTAATCGCAGCTTCCAGACTGGCATGCGTATATTGCTCACCTGATTCAATCATCATATTTAACACTTCATGACCGTGAATAGAGTCCATCGTTCCTCCTCAAAAAAAGGCTAGCGTAGCGATTGCCGCTTACCAAGACTTTGCGCCAGCGCAGGACTGAACGCATTTTATTGTACATTTATATTTACACCATATGTAACGCCGATTTGACGAAGCAGCCGTTATGCCTTAACCTGCGCCGCAGATATCACTCATAAAGATCGTCAGGACAGAAGAAAGCGTGAAAAACAGAACTCTGGGAAGTGTTTTTATCGTGGCGGGAACCACAATTGGCGCAGGCATGCTGGCAATGCCGCTGGCTGCGGCAGGTGTTGGTTTTAGCGTCACGTTAATCTTGTTGATTGGGCTTTGGGCGTTGATGTGCTACACGGCGCTATTACTACTGGAGGTGTACCAGCATGTCCCGGCAGATACCGGTCTGGGCACGCTGGCAAAACGCTATCTGGGACGCTACGGTCAGTGGCTGACGGGCTTCAGTATGATGTTCTTAATGTATGCTCTGACTGCGGCATACATCAGCGGTGCTGGTGAATTGTTGGCTTCCAGCATCAGCGACTGGACAGGTATTTCAATGTCGGCAACCGCTGGCGTGCTGTTGTTCACTTTTGTTGCCGGTGGCGTGGTTTGTGTCGGAACTTCGCTGGTCGATTTATTTAACCGTTTTCTGTTCAGCGCCAAAATTATTTTTCTGGTGGTGATGCTGGTACTGCTACTTCCGCATATTCATAAGGTGAATCTTTTAACCCTGCCGTTGCAACAGGGGCTGGCACTGTCTGCAATCCCAGTGATTTTTACGTCGTTTGGTTTTCACGGTAGCGTGCCGAGCATTGTCAGTTATATGGATGGCAATATTCGTAAGCTACGCTGGGTGTTTATAACCGGTAGTGCGATCCCCCTGGTGGCATATATTTTCTGGCAGCTGGCGACGCTTGGCAGCATTGATTCAACAACCTTTATGGGATTGCTGGCTAATCATGCCGGATTAAACGGGCTGTTACAGGCGTTACGCGAAATGGTGGCCTCTCCGCATGTTGAGCTGGCGGTGCATTTATTTGCTGATTTGGCCCTCGCCACGTCCTTCCTTGGTGTAGCATTAGGTTTATTTGATTATCTGGCAGATTTGTTTCAGCGTTCAAATACCGTTGGTGGACGATTGCAAACTGGTGCAATTACCTTTTTGCCGCCACTGGCGTTTGCACTGTTTTACCCACGAGGTTTTGTGATGGCGCTGGGTTACGCCGGTGTGGCGCTGGCGGTACTGGCATTGATTATCCCTTCGCTGCTGACCTGGCAAAGCAGGAAACACAATCCTCAGGCGGGTTATCGGGTGAAAGGTGGTCGTCCGGCGCTGGTGGTGGTGTTTCTCTGTGGAATTGCTGTGATTGGCGTGCAATTTTTGATTGCGGCAGGCTTGTTACCAGAAGTGGGATGATTAGATCTTATTGGGTGCCAGAATTAACGCTGACACCCAATTTGACCTCTTAATGCAGGCAGCACTGCTTAAATTTCTTACCACTGCCGCACGGACAAGGATCGTTACGACCCGGTTTCTCTTCTGCTTTGATCGGTTGCTGAACAGCTTTTTCCTGCGGATGCGCCATCCAGTATGCATGTAAATCAAGCGCCGCCAGTCGAATGGCATCTACGCTCTCTTCAAACGCTTCTGGCGACATCTTCTCTACCCGCTCGAAGTTTTCCTCAGTACCGTGCAGCGCAATCGCCTCCAGCGCCGGTTTTAACGAATCGGGCAACGTTGACCAGTCAGAAAGTGCCACGCCCCGCATATAGCCAAAGCACCACTCCTCAACAATCGTCAGCTCGCTGCCATCGACTTCTCGCAAGCCGAATAACGGCTCAAACTGCTCCGGGAATTCGTTCAGACGCTCTGCGGTATCGGCCATATGCTGAAAAGCCAGGTTCATAAAGCGCGTCATCTCTTTCTCTGACGCCCAGCGTGGCACATAGTCAGCCCCACCCCATACGGCAACCAGCCACTGTGCCGGTTCAATCTCTTGCGGAGAACTCAACACCGCCGTCAATAAACCGTCCAGCTCCGCCACATCAAGAATGGCGTGGTCAGTGTTGTATTTGGTCAGAATATCGTCCAGCCATTCCAACTCACTTTCGTTTAACGGTCCCGTTTTCATACGCTTTTCCTTGTGGATCTCAACTCGCCAACACCTATCTTACATGTCGGTCCGTATCAGAGATACTTTTTGAGTGGCTTTGCCGGTGATTAAAAATTAAGGAGGGTGTAACGACAAGTTGCAGGTACAAAAAAACCACCCGAAGGTGGTTTCACGACACTGCTTATTGCTTTGATTTTATTCTTATCTTTCCCATGGTACCCGGAGCGGGACTTGAACCCGCACAGCGCGAACGCCGAGGGATTTTAAATCCCTTGTGTCTACCGATTCCACCATCCGGGCTCGGGAAGAAAGTGGAGGCGCGTTCCGGAGTCGAACCGGACTAGACGGATTTGCAATCCGCTACATAACCGCTTTGTTAACGCGCCAAATTCTTCAGGCCTTTCAGCCAGACATCCGCTTGACGCCGATGCCTTTTAAACTGGAGCGGGAAACGAGACTCGAACTCGCGACCCCGACCTTGGCAAGGTCGTGCTCTACCAACTGAGCTATTCCCGCATTCATCAAGCAATCAGTTAATCACTTGATTTTATTATCGTCTGGCAATCAGTGCCGCCGTTCGATGCGTTGCATTCTACTTACCTGGCGCGATGAGTCAACGATATTTTTCACCACTTTTGATCGTTTGCTGAAAATTGCGCCGAAACGATCACTGATCAAGCAAATCTGCACGCGCAGCGCTCAAATATTGCAACATTGACCACAGAGTCAGTACCGCAGCCACAAAGAAAAGTGCAATACCGGCGTACTCAACCCAAATGTTCGGACGCCACAGCAGCCAGGCCAGCGCTACCATCTGGGCAGTGGTTTTCACTTTCCCAATCCAGGAGACAGCCACGCTACTGCGTTTACCCAACTCTGCCATCCATTCGCGTAGCGCAGAAATAATAATTTCACGGGCGATCATCGTTGCCGCCGGTAATGTCACCCACCAGCTGTGATAATGCTCGGTTACCAGCACCATGGCGATAGCCACGAGAACTTTATCTGCTACAGGGTCAAGGAAAGCACCAAACCGGGTACTCTGGTTCCAGCGGCGTGCCAGAAAACCATCGAACCAGTCAGTCACCGCCGCGATGCAGAAAATGAGCGCGGCGGCAAACGGCGACCAGGTGACAGGTAGATAAAAGACCAATACAAAGAATGGGATAAGGATGACACGGAACAGTGTAAGCAACGTAGGAATATTAAATTGCATAATGACGGGTAACTATCTGTTGTCAGTAAGATTACCCCTATGTTGCTACAGAGACATCAATGTTTCAACGACCAGAAGATCTTTTCTGCCAGACCTTGCGAAATACCCGGCACTTTTGCAATTTCCTCGACGCTGGCGTTACGTAAACCTTGCAAACCGCCCATATATTTCAACAACATTTGCCGACGTTTTGGCCCGACGCCTTCAATGGTTTCCAGGGAACTGGTATTTTTGACCTTCGCCCGTTTTTTGCGGTGCCCGCCAATCGCGTGATCGTGTGATTCGTCGCGAATATGTTGGATAACATGCAGCGCGGGAGAATCTGGCGGCAAACTGAATCCCTCACCTTCCGGCTCAAAGAACAGCGTTTCCAACCCAGCCTTCCTATCTGCTCCTTTGGCAACACCAAGTAGCAGCGGATGATTTTTATCCCATGAGACATCCAGTTCGGCGAAGACATTTTTCGCCTGTGCAAGCTGGCCTTTGCCGCCGTCGATAAGGATCACATCCGGGATCTTACTGTCGTCGATGGCTTTACCATAACGCCGACGCAGCACCTGATTCATCGCCGCATAATCATCGCCCGGCGTAATGCCAGTAATGTTATAGCGCCGATACTCCGCACGCAGCGGGCCGTTAGCATCAAATACCACACAGGAGGCGACGGTTTGTTCACCCATGGTATGGCTGATGTCAAAGCACTCCATCCGCTTCACTTCCGGCAATTTCAACACGCTGGCAAGCGCGGTCAGTCGCTGGTGAACGGTAGATTGCTGCGAGAGTTTGCTGGTTAAGGCCGTCGCCGCATTGGTGCGCGCGAGTTTCAGATAACGCGCCCGATCGCCGCGAGGTTTGGTTTGAACATTAATCTTGCGTCCCGCCAGTTCTGAAAGGGAATCGGCGAGCAGCGTTTTATCGCTAAGATTAAAATCGAGCAGGATCTCACCCGGTAAGGTGCGCATCTGGCTGCCTTGTAAATAGAACTGACCTACGAAGGTTTCCACCACCTCGCTCAGTTCCGTACCGCCCGGCACTTTCGGGAAATAGCTGCGGCTGCCGAGCACTTTACCCTGACGAATGAACAATACGTGGACACAAGCCATGCCCGCATCGAACGCCACACCAATAACGTCAAGGTCGTCGCCGGTATTGGACACAAACTGTTTTTCGGTGACGCGTCGCACCGCCTGAATTTGGTCGCGAATACGTGCCGCTTCTTCAAACTCCAGATTCTGGCTGGCAGTTTCCATACGGCTAATGAGTTGCGTAAGCACCTGATCATCTTTGCCAGACAAAAACAGGCGCACATACTCGACCTGCTGAGCGTATTCTTCTTCACTCACCAGTCCTTCAACGCACGGTCCCAGACAGCGCCCTATCTGATATTGCAGACACGGACGCGAGCGATTGCGATAAACACTATTTTCGCACTGGCGAATGGGGAATATCTTTTGCAGTAACGCCAGTGTTTCACGTACGGCATAGCCATTCGGGAACGGGCCGAAATATTCACCTTTGGCATGCTTCGCACCACGATGCATCGCCAGACGCGGGTGGGTATCGCCACTCAGGAAGATAAAAGGATAAGATTTATCATCGCGTAGCAAAACGTTGTAACGCGGCTGATAGAGTTTGATGTAGTTGTGTTCCAGCAACAGCGCTTCGGTTTCTGTATGAGTAACCGTTACATCAATTTGCTGGATCTGGGCGACCAGCGCTTCGGTTTTGCGCGAAGCGAGGTTGCTACGGAAATAGCTGGAAAGCCGTTTTTTCAGGTCTTTCGCTTTGCCGACATAGATAACCGTACCACCAGCATCGTACATGCGATAAACGCCTGGCTGGCTGGTTACGGTTTTTAAAAACGCTTTTGCGTCAAACTGATCACTCACTGACTTGATAATGTCTCCGCATTACACAGACCATGGCGAATTGCCAGGTGAGTCAGCTCAACATCGCCATGAATGTTTAGTTTACTGAACATTCGATAGCGGTAGCTGTTCACCGTTTTCGGACTGAGATTGAGCTGTTCTGAGATCTCATTGACCTTCTGGCCCTTGGTGATCATCAGCATAATCTGCAATTCACGTTCAGACAAACTGGCAAATGGGCTTTCTGTTTTTTCTGGTTCGATCTGGCTTAACGCCATTTGTTGAGCGATGTCAGAAGCAATGTAACGCTGCCCTGAATAGACAGAACGGATCGCACTCACGACTTCCTGCGGAGCCGCGCCTTTGCTGAGGTAGCCCGCAGCACCGGCCTGCATGACTTTCGCTGGTAAAGGGTTTTCTGTATGGACAGTAAGCATGATGATTTTGACATCAGCTGTGGAACGCGCGATTTTACGCGTCGCCTCAAGACCGCCAATGCCCGGCATACTCATGTCCATTAGCACCACGTCAACGGCATTTGCCCGGCACCACTTAACGGCGTCTTCACCGCACGATGCCTCACCGACGACTTTTATACCCTTTATATCTTCCAGAATGCGTCGTATCCCTGCGCGCACCAGTTCGTGGTCATCAACAAGTAGAACGTTGATCAAAGGAATATCTCCAGAAATAGGGATAACGCTACTGATAGTTAGTCATTCGTATATTAGCGGTTTTTATTGCAACTTTGAAACGTTAAAAATGGTGGGTATTCGATTTTTCTCTCGTTTTTGTAAATTCGATTGTCCACAGTTATGGTCACGCCCGTCACCAACGGCTTCCGGGATCGTTTCACAGTAAGCCCTGCGATGAAATGTGACAAAAATTGACTTTATTCAGCAAAAATGAAAATCAGCCCGCTGAATATGTAACATTAATTAACCCGAACAATACGGGCAAAAAACATTCATGATAAAAATATTTATTGGTCATTATATTAACGTATTTTATAGCACTGCCGATATCACGCTCAAAAAACAACCACTGCTATTTTTAGCAAAGCTTATGGTATACTCCGCCGCCTTAACATTTTTCACCGCAAATTTTCATTGCAACATGACGAGGAAAATAAATGAGTACGCCTGATTTTTCTACTGCCGAGAATAATCAAGAACTGGCAAATGAAGTCTCCTGCCTGAAAGCGATGCTGACGCTGATGCTGCAGGCGATGGGACAAGCTGACGCGGGCCGCGTGATGTTAAAGATGGAAAAACAGCTTGCGCTGATCGAAGACGAAACCCAGGCTGCAGTATTTTCCAAAACGGTTAAGCAAATTAAACAAGCCTACCGTCAGTAATATAAAACCGGCTGAGAGCGTGCCTTTCAGCCGGTTTTTGCATCTGGCACGCAGAAAGAAAAGCGATCAAATTAAGCCTGTAGCGGCCGCGTAACAGGCCACCTGGGTCTTATTCGGTGCATTGATTTTTTTCTGCATGTTTTTCTGATGGAAATTGACCGTATTCTCAGAGATTGACAAAATCATCGCTATCTCTGCTGATGTCTTCCCTTCCGCCGTCCATTTCAGAATTTCTTTTTCGCGCTTGCTGAAATTCATCTCTGGCGTCATCACTATTTCATCATTTAAACGCATCAGAGCCATCAGACTTTCGCGCACCAGTAACTGCATTTTTAATTGCAGTTCATCACTAAGAATGGGTATTTCGCGCGCGCTGCAACGGGAAAAGGACAAAAAGCCCAGCGCCCGGTTTGGCAGCATTAAATACTGGGTGACACCACGGCGTAAACCATGTGCGCGCGCGGCTTCCCATAATGGCTGTGCTTCGCTGAATAAGTCATCATTCCACATTAAATGGCCCTGACTAAAGTTTTCAGGGTTCAGCACAGGATCAATTGCGAGAAAGTTTTTTGCCTGATAATAACTCACCCACGCCTCAGGGTAATTGGTGTAGAAAGCTACTTTAGGTCGCGTGAATGGTACCGGGTGGCGAACACATAACGAATAGTAATCGTACTCCAGCTGCTGAGCCTGAAGCTCTATTTCATGGTAGACCTCTTCTGCGGCCTCCATCCTCTGAAAACGCAACAGCATCGTGCGACGCCAGCTGAAAAAATCCGTATCCTGCATAGTAAACCGCAACGCCCCTGAGAGTGAGTATCATTTATAATGATAATTCAAACTATCACATAAATAAGATTTATATATAATTTATATTATTCAGGCAATGAATTACTTTTGCAAGCCATCGCATTCTCTTATGTTATTAATGAGTTATGCTGATTTGTTAAGCAGTTTTATCACGTTTGAAGTGGCGTCCCGCCCCGACTGGTAAATCGTCGGGGCTGATTTTTTCTTATTATTGCAGCAGAAACTTCTCGAGGAACTGGCGAGTGCGAGGCAGCTGAGGATCGGCAAATAACGCTTTTGCGGCCCCCTGCTCGACTATCCGCCCCTGGTCCATAAAGATCGCCCTGTCCGCAACATCCCGGGCAAAGCTCATTTCGTGCGTCACAATCACCATCGTGCGCTTTTCCTGCGCCAGCTGGCGGATGGTGTTCAGGACTTCGCCCACCAGCTCTGGATCCAGCGCTGACGTTGGCTCGTCAAACAAAATCACTTCAGGACGCATTGCCAGCGCACGCGCAATTGCGACACGCTGCTGTTGACCGCCAGACAAACGACGTGGATAGCTGGTTTCTTTGCCTGCCAGCCCAACTTTCGCCAACAGCTCGCGAGCGCGCGCCGTGGCCTCTTCTTTCGGTTCGCCTTTGACGATCACCGGCCCTTCAATAATGTTTTCCAGTACCGTGCGATGCGGAAACAAATTAAAGTTCTGGAAGACAAACCCGACGTGCTGACGCAACTGGCGAATCAGCGATTTTTGCTGACTTAATGAACGTGCAGTATCAATGGTGATATCGCCAACGGTAATGGTTCCCGCTTCCGGTTGCTCCAGCAGATTTATGCTGCGGAGCAACGTGGTTTTACCGGAACCGCTCGGACCGATAATCGCTACTACTTCGCCAGGCTTCACCTCAAGGTCGATACCGTGCAGCACCGTCTGACCGTGGAATTTTTTCACCAGGTTCTTAACTTCAATGGCACTCATTTTGGTTCTCTCTCCTGGCGATTAAGTTGATTCTCAAAATGGTTCTGCAACGTCGATAACACTGTCGCCATGATCCAGTAGATGAGCGAAGCCGCCAGATACATGGTGAACACCTCCAGCGTACGCGAGGTAATCAACTGCGCCTGACGGAACAGCTCCGGCACCTGGATTGTCGCGGCCAGCGACGTATCTTTTACCAGGCTGATAAAGCTGTTCGACAGCGGCGGCAACGCCACCCGCGCCGCCTGTGGCAAAATCGCGCGACGCATGGTCTGCCACGGCGTCATACCAATACTGGCAGCAGCTTCCCACTGACCTTTATCAATAGAAGAAATGGCGGCGCGCAGCGTTTCGGCAGCATAGGCGGCAGTGTTTAGCGACAGACCAATCATTGCTGACGGAATGGGATCTAGTTCGATGCCAAACTGCGGCAAGCCGTAATAGATCATAAACAGTTGTGCGATGAGTGGCGTACCACGAAAAATAGAGATATAAAAACGCGCCAGCCAGCGCACGGGCCAGATTGGCGAAAGGCGCATCAGCGCGAGAATAAACCCTAGCAGTAAGCCAAAAAACATGCCGCCGATACTGAGTTGCAGCGTATACCCAGCCCCTTTCAGCAGGAACGGCAAGGAATCAATAACCAGTTGTATACTTTCTTGCATGAGCGTTTCCGGAGCTAAACGTGGGGATGATAGGCGAACAGCGCAGGCGCGCCGCCGGTATGAATAAACAGAATCGGCCCTTCATCTTTGAAACGTTTCTGACTGATACCGTCAATCAGCCCCGCCATCGCTTTTCCGGTATACACAGGATCAAGCAGAATGCCTTCCAGCCGCGCAAGCAATTTCACTGCTTCCATGCCTTCGTCGTTCGGCACGCCATAGCCAGGTGCAAAATAGTCATCCCAGAGTAAAATTTCCGCTGATGCGGTCAGTTCCAGTTCTTTCGCAATCGCCTGTTGGAGGTTAACCACTTTCGGCAATTGATCGGCAACGGAACGCGACACGGTCACGCCAATCAGTTCGCTTTCAGGCATCAGGTGTTCCAGCCCAACAGCCAGTCCGGCGTGAGTTCCGGCACTGCCCGATGCGACCACCACCGACGAAATATTAACCGCCCCTTCACACTGTTGCGCGATCTCCAGCGCACTCTCCACATAACCCAGCGCACCCAAAGCATTAGAACCGCCAACCGGAATGACATACGGGCGAAAGCCTTGTGCTTCGACTCGCGTCGCCAGCTCTTCCAGTTGGGCATTGGGATCGGTCAGTGCGTCGCACATTTCAATCTGGGTATTGAACAGATCCAGCAACAAACGATTGCCGTTGGTTAAATAGTTTTCTGCGGTTGTGCCAATAGGATTTTCCAGCAGCGCCACGCAGTGCAGACCGAGTTTCGCAGCGACTGCGGCAGTCTGGCGCACATGGTTAGACTGGATCGCCCCGGCAGTAATCAGCGTATCGGCACCTTCACGCAGAGCATCTGCCGCGAGAAATTCCAGCTTACGTAATTTATTGCCGCCCATTGCCATGGGAGTGACGTCATCCCGTTTGATGAAAATTTCCCGTCCAAGATAATCAGAAAAGCGCGGCAGATATTCGAGCGGCGTTGGCGCGCCGATAAATTCCAGCCGTGGAAAACGGGTTAAATTATGCAGTGGCATAACAGCCTCCGATGTGTGTTGTTGTGATTTTCTTATTATGCACGCTGAAAACGCGTAAATAAAAAAGGCGCTAGTGAAAGCGCCCTTTTTTGTCATTATGCTGATTATTTGGTCACATCAGCACCAAACCATTTTTCGGAAAGGGCTTGCAGAGTGCCATCTTTTTGCATTTCCGCAATTGCATCATTCACCGCTTTCAGCAGGTCTTCATTTCCTTTACGCAGCGCCACACCAGACTCCTGACGGGAGAATGCTTCACCGGTTACTGCCAGCGTATCGTTGGTTTTCTTCACCAGATCCAGCGCAGCCAGACGGTCAACGAGGATCGCATCAATACGGCCTACGCGCAGATCCTGATATTTGGTCGGGTCATCATCATAGGTACGCACATCGACGCCCTGAACATTTTGGCGCAGCCACTCTTCATAGTTGGTGCCCAGACCGACACCCACTTTTTTGCCTTTCAGATCATCAGCCGTTTTAATGCTGCCTTCGTTACCTTTTTTCACCAGCGCCTGAATACCGGAAATGGTGTACGGGGTAGAGAAATCGTATTTTTTCTTGCGCTCGTCAGAAATGGTGACCTGGTTAATCACCACATCAATGCGTTTAGAGTCCAGCGACGCCAGCATACCGTCCCATTTGGTCGGTTTTAGTGACGCCTCAACGCCAAGATGTTTTGCCAGCTGTTGGGCGAATTCCACTTCAAAACCGGTTAATTTGCCGTCATCCCCCTGAAAACTGAACGGCGGATAAGTTCCTTCCAGCCCTACGAGCAGCGTACCGCGCTCTTTAACTTTATTAAGCAGACCTTCATCTGCAAAACTTTTAACGCTCATGCCCGCAACCAGCGCCACGGCCATCACACCCATCAATGCCTGACGTCCCAGATGTGCTAATTTCATATTCACCCCGAATGTTGTTATGTCTGTTTGCAGTGTAGAGCCATTGTTTGTAAACACAAAAACAACTCTGCTACATCTTATTCTTATTTAATATATATCAGAAGCAGGCAGACTGGTGGATTTCTGCACAAGTCCGGTACACGTTTGACGCTGATAGTGTTGATACTTCCGTAACGCGATGCGGTAATTGTTGGTGCTGGTAGTGGGCAGCCACGGGGCGAGGATTTCATCAAGGAAACCGTCCTGCAGCTGATCGAGGGAAATATTTTGCTCGTGAAGATGATTACCCAAACGGCGCAGACGAACGACATATTCACGCACCGTACCTGGGCTCATTTCAGTTTGCTCAAAAAGAAATTGCTTAAAGCCGATAATATCGAAAAAATCACTCTGCGTTTTGCAATGTAAATCACCGCAGAATCGGCACAATGCCGCCCATGATTTTTGTTCCACTTGCCAGCCATTTTCATCAAGCAGCGTGTCCAGGCGGGAAATCTCGATTTTATTCACTATTTTGCCGTCGCGAACGAGGGTAATGCGATCGAGTAATTTACGGCAATGCGCGCAATGGGTCTGGCTGTGTTTAAAGTCTTTAAGATAGCGGCTTAATGGCCGTCTTTTCAGGTGCTGCACCATCATTAAGAACTCCTGGTAGTCAAAATTAAAGTGCGGCATTTACTGACGTTATAACTTACCCAGTTTAGTGCGTAACCGTTTAATGGCCTGGCTGTGTAACTGACTGACCCGCGATTCCCCGACCTCCAGCACTGCACCAATCTCTTTGAGATTCAGCTCTTCCTGGTAATAGAGGGTTAATACCAGTTTTTCGCGCTCCGGCAACGTTTCGATAGCTTCCATCACCCGCTGGCGCAGATTACTGTCCAGCAGTTGTTGTAGCGGGTTTTCTCGCTGATGATCATCAGTAACCAGTTCAATGCTATCGCCGTGCTCTTCGCGCCACTCATCGTAGGAGAAGAGCTGGCTGTTATTGGTGTCGAGCAACATTTGACGATAGTCGGCAATATCGATCCCTAAACGTTCCGCTACCTCAGTTTCCGTGGCGTTGCGGCCAAGTTCCTGCTCCAGTTGCCCTATTGCCTGTGCCACTTCACGCGCGTTGCGTCGCACGCTGCGCGGCACCCAGTCACGGCTGCGAAGTTCATCCAGCATAGCGCCACGGATACGCTGCACTGCGTAAGTTGTAAATGCCGTTCCTTGTAGGGCGTCATAGCGTTCGACGGCATTAAGTAACCCAATGCCGCCCGCCTGTAGCAGATCGTCAAGTTCCACGCTCGCGGGCAGTCGAACCTGCAGGCGCAATGCTTCGTGACGCACCAGCGGGACATAACGCTGCCACAGCGAGTGTTTATCCATTACACCTTCAGCGGTATAGAGTGAATTCACGATAAACAGCCCTGCGTTATATGAGTTATCGGCATGATTATCCGTTTCTGCAGGGTTTTTAATCGGACGAGTAGTGGGTGAAATGAGGGGTTATTTGGGGGTTACCGGTAAATTGCGGACAGAAAAAACCCCGCCGGTGGCGGGGAAGCACGTTGCTGACAAATTGCGCTTTATGTTGCCGGATGCGGCGTAAACGCCTTATCCGGCCTACAAAAATGTGCAAATTCAATAAATTCCAATTCACCTTGTAGGCCTGATAAGCGCAGCGCATCAGGCAATTTGGCGTTGCCGTCAGTCTCAGTTAATCAGGTACGACGATTAACCCTGCAGCAGAGACAGAACCTGCTGCGGTACCTGGTTGGCTTTTGCCAGCACGGAGTTACCTGCCTGCTGGATGATCTGCGCTTTCGACATGTTGGACACTTCGGTCGCATAGTCGGCGTCCTGAATACGGGACTGCGCTTCAGACAGGTTGGTAGTGGTGTTGTTCAGGTTGGTGACCGCGGAATCCAGACGGTTCTGGATAGCACCCAGGGATGAACGGAATTTGTCGATGGAGCTGATAGCTTCATCCAGAGCTTTCAGTGGATCTTTTGTTACTGTGCCTTCGCTAGTTACATCTGTTGTTAAAGTACCATTAGCACTAACATATACTTCAGCCCCTACTTTCGGCGCATATTTACCCGTACCAGTTCCAGAATCAACAGTTACCTTGCCGTTGTTAGCATCGATTGAATACTTCGTGGTGTATGAACCAATTGTAGTCATTTCACCATCAGCATCTGTGTATGTTGCTGTTGCATTAGAAACGTCAGCATTATCGGCATATTTTGCGCTAGCAGTACCGTCACCTGCGGCAAATACCGCCTGATACGTCTGAACGCCAGATTTATAGGTAATTGTTGCGGATGTATCACCGTTAGCTGCAGCTGCTGTGCCTTGTTTAGCTGTAGCCACTTTATTTAAAACGGTTTCTTTGCTAGCTGTATCAGTGAACGATACCCCTGCGTTAGCAGTTGCAGCACCAGCATCAGCACCCGTTTTAAAGTTATAAGTTGTTCCCCCCATCGTGACTGATGCAGTCTTATTAAACCCGATTGATTGACCGTCACCAGCTTTCTTGAATAAACCATCAAGCGTAGCCGCAGTCGCACCACCAGCATCGTTTGTAGTTAAGTTACCATCACTAGTTAAATAGGCTTCCTGTCCTCCGATTGTGATTTTACCATTCGCATCAACATCAAAGTTCACTTCACCGCTTGCTGCTTTATAAACACCACTAGCAGTTTGCCCAGCCGGCGGGAGAAGGCTAGCTGCTACATCACCTGCTTTTGCTGAAGTATTATTCGATACATTACTGAATGAGAAGTTACCAGCTGATGCATTGTATGTATAAACCGTGGCAGTTTGAGCAGCATCTGCTTTGATAGTAACAGTGTCACCATCTTTCAGTTGATCAAGCGCCTTTGATGCAGTCAGCGCATTATTTGTTGTAGTTATAGTATTAGTTGCAGCATCCATTTTCGCTGCTGTCAGGTCGCTAATGGTCGCCGCTTTATTGGCTATCGTACCGGAACCATTCACGTTAAAACCATTCAAACCCAGCGTATCTGAGTCAATTTTCTTCAGATCAATAGTGATAGTCTGGCCGTCATTCGCACCAACCTGAATTTTCATCGAACCGTCTTTTGCCAGTACGTTCACGCCGTTGAACTGGGTCTGGCCGGATACGCGGTCAATTTCGTCGAGACGGGATTTGATTTCGTCCTGAATGGAGTCCAGATCCGAATCAGAGTTAGTCCCGGTAGAAGCCTGAACCGTCAGTTCACGAATACGCTGTAAGTTGTTGTTAATTTCGGACAGCGCACCTTCGGTGGTCTGTGCAACAGAAATACCGTCGTTGGCGTTACGTGCAGCCTGAGTCAGGCCTTTAATGTTAGAAGTAAAACGGTTAGCAATCGCCTGACCCGCTGCGTCATCCTTCGCGCTGTTAATACGCAAGCCAGAAGACAGACGCTCGATAGAACTCGACAGCGCAGACTGGTTCTTGTTGATATTATTTTGAGTGATCAGCGAGAGGCTGTTGGTATTAATGACTTGTGCCATGATTCGTTATCCTATATTGCAAGTCGTTGATTACGTATTGGGTTTCCACCCGTCGGCTCAATCGCCGTCAACCCTGTTATCGTCTGTCGTAAAACAACCTTTAGAATTTTTTTCACAAACAGCCATTTTTTGTTAGTCGCCGAAATACTCTTTTCTCTGCCCCTTATTCCCGCTATTAAAAAAAACAATTAAACGTAAACTTTGCGCAATTCAGGCCGATAACTCCGGTATTCGTTTTACGTGTCGAAAGATAAAAGGAAATCGCATGGCAAGTATTTCATCGCTGGGAGTCGGGTCAGGTCTGGATTTAAGTTCAATCCTCGATAGCCTCACCGCCGCGCAAAAAGCGACGTTAACCCCTATTTCAAATCAGCAATCGTCGTTTACCGCTAAACTTAGCGCCTACGGTACGCTGAAAAGCGCGTTGACGACTTTCCAGACCGCCAATACTGCATTGTCTAAAGCCGATCTTTTTTCCGCCACCAGCACTACCAGCAGCACCACCGCGTTCAGTGCCACCACCGCGGGTAACGCCATCGCCGGGAAATACACCATCAGCGTCACCCATCTGGCGCAGGCGCAAACCCTGACCACGCGCACCACCAGAGATGATACGAAAACGGCGATCGCCACCAGCGACAGCAAACTCACCATTCAACAAGGCGGCGACAAAGATCCGATTACCATTGATATCAGCGCGGCTAACTCATCGTTAAGCGGGATCCGTGATGCCATCAACAACGCAAAAGCGGGTGTTAGCGCTAGCATCATTAACGTGGGTAACGGTGAATATCGTCTGTCAGTCACATCAAATGACACCGGCCTTGACAATGCGATGACGCTCTCGGTTAGCGGTGATGATGCGCTACAAAGTTTTATGGGCTATGACGCCAGTGCCAGCAGCAACGGCATGGAGGTCTCGGTCGCCGCCCAGAATGCGCAGCTGACGGTCAACAACGTCGCCATTGAGAACAGCAGCAACACCATCAGCGACGCGCTGGAAAACATCACCCTGAACCTGAACGATGTCACCACGGGCAACCAGACGCTAACCATCACTCAGGACACCTCCAAAGCGCAAACGGCGATTAAAGACTGGGTGAATGCCTATAACTCGCTAATAGATACCTTCAGCAGCCTGACCAAATACACCGCCGTAGATGCGGGGGCTGATAGCCAGAGTTCTAGCAATGGCGCACTGCTCGGCGACTCCACGTTGCGGACGATTCAGACGCAGTTGAAATCGATGCTGAGTAATACCGTTAGTTCTTCCAACTATAAAACGTTGGCGCAGATTGGTATCACGACCGATCCCAGCGATGGCAAACTGGAACTGGATGCCGACAAACTCACCGCTGCACTGAAAAAAGATGCCAGCGGCGTAGGTGCATTGATTGTTGGCGATGGTAAAAAAACCGGCATCACGACCACCATCGGCAGCAACCTGACCAGTTGGCTTTCGACAACGGGCATTATTAAAGCCGCTACCGATGGCGTTAGTAAGACCCTGAATAAGTTAACTAAAGACTACAACGCCGCCAGCGATCGCATTGATGCGCAGGTCGCTCGCTACAAAGAACAATTTACCCAACTGGACGTTTTAATGACCTCGTTAAACAGCACCAGCAGCTACTTAACGCAGCAGTTCGAAAACAACAGTAATTCCAAGTAATCAATATTCATCGGGAGACAGGTCATGTACGCGGCAAAAGGCACCCAGGCCTATGCACAAATTGGCGTCGAAAGCGCCGTAATGAGCGCCAGCCAGCAGCAGCTGGTCACCATGCTATTTGATGGAGTGCTGAGCGCACTGGTTAGAGCGCGCCTGTTTATGCAGGACAACAATCAGCAAGGCAAAGGCGTCTCTTTGTCAAAAGCGATCAACATCATTGAGAACGGGCTGCGGGTGAGTCTTGATGAAGAGAGCAAAGACGAATTAACCCAAAACTTGATTGCTCTTTATAGCTATATGGTCAGGCGTTTGCTGCACGCCAATTTACGCAACGATATCTCCGCAGTCGAAGAAGTGGAAGCATTAATGCGTAACATTGCCGATGCCTGGAAAGAGTCGTTACTCTCCCCTTCTTTGATTCAGGACCCAGTCTGATGAACAATGCACCGCATTTGTATTTCGCCTGGCAACAACTCGTCGAAAAAAGCCAGCTCATGTTACGCCTGGCGACAGAAGAACAATGGGACGAACTCATCGCCAGCGAAATGGCGTATGTGAATGCGGTGCAGGAGATTGCACATCTGACTGAAGAGATTGATCCGTCCACCACGATGCAGGAGCAACTCCGCCCGATGCTGCGCCTGATTCTCGATAACGAAAGCAAGGTGAAGCAGTTATTACAGATTCGGATGGATGAACTGGCGAAACTGGTCGGTCAGTCATCGGTACAAAAATCGGTGTTAAGTGCCTATGGCGATCAGGGCGGCTTTGTGCTGGCTCCGCAGGATAACCTCTTTTGAATCTTAACGAGCTGATGGCTCGCGAATAATCCGATTACGGCTACGCTTCTAATGTTCCCCTTGAATGGAGTCGAAGAATGCGTAATCCCACGCTGTTACAATGTTTTCACTGGTATTACCCGGAAGGCGGTAAGCTCTGGCCTGAACTGGCCGAGCGCGCCGACGGTTTTAATGATATTGGTATCAATATGGTCTGGTTGCCGCCCGCCTATAAAGGCGCATCGGGCGGGTATTCGGTCGGCTACGACTCCTATGATTTATTTGATTTAGGCGAGTTTGATCAGAAAGGCAGCATCCCTACTAAATATGGCGATAAAGCACAACTGCTGGCCGCCATTGACGCTCTGAAACGTAATGACATTGCGGTGCTGCTGGACGTGGTAGTCAACCACAAAATGGGCGCGGATGAAAAAGAAGCTATTCGCGTGCAGCGTGTAAATGCTGATGACCGTACGCAAATTGACGAAGAAATCACTGAATGCGAAGGCTGGACGCGTTACACCTTCCCCGCTCGTGCCGGGCAATACTCGCAGTTTATCTGGGATTTCAAATGTTTTAGCGGTATCGACCATATCGAAAACCCTGATGAAGATGGCATATTTAAAATTGTTAACGACTACACCGGCGAAGGCTGGAACGATCAGGTTGATGATGAATTAGGTAATTTCGATTATCTGATGGGCGAGAATATCGATTTCCGCAATCATGCCGTGACGGAAGAGATTAAATACTGGGCGCGCTGGGTGATGGAACAAACGCAATGCGACGGTTTTCGTCTTGATGCGGTCAAACATATTCCAGCCTGGTTTTATAAAGAGTGGATCGAACACGTACAGGAAGTTGCGCCAAAGCCGCTGTTTATTGTGGCGGAATACTGGTCGCATGAAGTTGATAAGCTGCAAACGTATATTGATCAGGTGGAAGGCAAAACCATGCTGTTCGATGCGCCGCTGCAGATGAAATTCCATGAAGCATCGCGCATGGGACGCGACTACGACATGACGCAGATTTTCACTGGGACGCTGGTGGAAGCCGATCCTTTTCACGCCGTAACCCTCGTTGCCAACCACGACACCCAACCGTTGCAAGCCCTCGAAGCGCCGGTCGAACCGTGGTTTAAACCGCTGGCGTACGCCCTAATTTTGTTGCGGGAAAATGGCGTTCCTTCGGTGTTCTATCCGGATCTCTACGGTGCACATTACGAAGATGTCGGTGGTGACGGGCAAACCTATCCGATAGATATGCCAATAATCGAACAACTTGATGAGTTAATTCTCGCCCGTCAGCGTTTCGCCCACGGTGTACAGACGTTATTTTTCGACCATCCGAACTGCATTGCCTTTAGCCGCAGTGGCACCGACGAATATCCCGGCTGCGTGGTGGTCATGTCGAACGGAGATGATGGCGAAAAAACCATTAATTTAGGAGAGAATTACGGCAATAAAACCTGGCGTGATTTTCTGGGGAATCGGCAAGAGAGCGTAGTGACCGACGAAAACGGCGAAGCGACCTTCTTTTGCAACGGCGGCAGCGTTAGCGTGTGGGTTATCGAAGAGGTGATTTAAATTCATCCCCGGCGGCAAGCCGGGGAGATTTCATTACGGCAGTGGCGTCGGTAACGGCGCTTTATCCAGCGCGGCGGCACACTCTGCCGTCGGGCGATCCACACGCTCCATCGTCATACCATCGTACTCAATGGTGTTACCGTCACGCTCAACCTCGTACAGCTCACGTTTTACGGTAACGTTAGTGAGATCGTCAGACATCAATGTCAACTTACCCGGCACAGCAATCACCCGCTGCCACTGACGGCAATCCAGGGTATCGCCCTCTTTAGTGACAATCAGGCTGCCTATCGCTTCCGGACTGACCAGCGCACTTTGCGGCCCTTTGGTCTGCCAGTAGCCCGCCAGCCAGTCCGGCGCGGGGGTTTTAACGACATTGTTATAGTTTTCGACTTCGGCACAGCCCGCCAGCAACATGAGCGCGCCTGCAATTGCGAGTTTTTTCATCATTCGTCCTGCATGAGAAGAAAAGAGGATTGTGGCATTAAAGCCCTGATGTCGCCAGCCTTTCCAGGTTCAGAGAGAAATTTGATCTAACTATTATTTTTGTGAATTATTACCCCGAAAATAAATTTGCTTGATGTATGATTCGCGACTCTTGTTTCAAACCTTCTGAGTTCAGAGGCTACATACATGTCATGGCAGCAATTCAAACACGCCTGGTTGATTAAATTCTGGGCACCCATCCCTGCGGTCATCGCGGCGGGTATTCTCTCCACTTACTACTTTGGCATCACTGGCACCTTTTGGGCTGTCACGGGTGAATTTACCCGTTGGGGCGGTCAGCTCCTGCAGCTGTTCGGCGTCCATGCTGAAGAGTGGGGTTATTTTAAAATTATCCATCTGGAAGGATCGCCATTAACCCGCATCGACGGCATGATGATCCTCGGTATGTTTGGCGGCTGCTTTGCTGCAGCGCTGTGGGCCAACAATGTCAAACTACGCATGCCGCGCAGCCGTATCCGCATTATGCAGGCCATCATTGGCGGCATTATCGCCGGTTTTGGCGCGCGTCTGGCAATGGGCTGTAACCTGGCGGCGTTCTTTACCGGCATTCCTCAGTTCTCGCTGCATGCCTGGTTCTTTGCCATCGCCACTGCCATTGGTTCATGGTTTGGCGCGCGCTTTACCCTGCTGCCCATCTTCCGTATTCCCGTGAAAATGCAGAAAGTTTCTGCCGCCTCACCGCTGACGCAAAAACCGGATCAGGCGCGGCGTCGTTTTCGTCTCGGGATGCTAGTCTTTTTCGGCATGCTGGGCTGGGCGCTGCTGACGGCGATGAACCAACCAAAACTGGGGCTGGCAATGCTGTTTGGCGTCGGCTTTGGTTTACTGATTGAACGTGCGCAAATCTGCTTTACTTCGGCGTTCCGCGATATGTGGATCACCGGACGTACCCACATGGCGAAAGCAATCATTATCGGTATGGCGGTAAGTGCCATCGGGATCTTCAGTTACGTACAGTTAGGCGTTGAACCCAAAATCATGTGGGCAGGACCAAACGCGGTAATTGGTGGTTTGCTGTTTGGATTTGGCATCGTGCTGGCAGGCGGCTGCGAAACCGGCTGGATGTACCGCGCGGTAGAAGGCCAGGTGCACTACTGGTGGGTCGGTCTGGGCAACGTGATCGGCTCAACGATTCTGGCGTATTACTGGGATGATTTCGCTCCGGCGCTGGCCACCGACTGGGACAAAATCAACCTCCTGAAAACCTTTGGCCCGATGGGTGGCCTGCTGGTGACATATTTGCTGCTGTTTGCTGCGCTGATGTTGATTATCGGCTGGGAAAAACGCTTCTTCCGCCGTGCGGCACCGCAGGCTGCTAAGGAGATCGCATGAAAAATATCGTTCCTGATTACCGCCTTGATATGGTGGGTGAACCCTGCCCTTATCCGGCAGTTGCAACCCTTGAGGCGATGCCGCAGTTAAAAAAAGGTGAGATCCTGGAAGTGGTGAGCGACTGTCCGCAGTCGATCAATAATATTCCACTGGATGCGCGTAATCACGGCTATACGGTGCTGGATATTCAGCAAGACGGGCCGACCATTCGTTATTTAATTCAGAAATAATCCCTCCTTCCCGCTGTGTCCCACAGCGGGAACATCGTTGTCTCTGTATCACATAGATTTTACCCGCCTCCTCTCCTATTCTTTTCCGGGTGATCTCAGGAGGTTGCTATGTGTGGACGCTTTGCCCAATCCCAAACGCGTGAAGATTACCTTGCACTTCTCGCGGAAGATATTGAACGCGATATTCCCTACGATCCCGAACCCATTGGCAGATACAACGTCGCGCCGGGAACCAAAGTTCTTCTGCTCAGTGAACGTGATGAACACCTTCATCTGGATCCGGTTTTCTGGGGATATGCTCCCGGATGGTGGGATAAACCGCCGCTGATTAACGCCCGCGTAGAAACTGCGGCAACCAGTCGTATGTTTAAACCGCTCTGGCAACATGGTCGGGCAATCTGTTTTGCCGATGGCTGGTTTGAGTGGAAAAAAGAAGGCGACAAAAAACAGCCTTATTTTATCTATCGCGCTGATGGACAACCTGTTTTTATAGCCGCGATAGGTAGCACACCGTTTGAGCGTGGTGACGAAGCCGAAGGATTTTTAATTGTCACTGCAGCAGCAGACCAGGGTCTGGTCGACATTCATGACCGCCGCCCGCTGGTACTGTCGCCAGAAGCTGCGCGGGAATGGATGCGGCAAGAGATTAGCGGTAAAGAAGCCTCTGAAATTGCTGCCAGTGGCTGTGTGCCAGCAAACCAGTTCACCTGGCACCCTGTGTCGCGCGCGGTGGGTAATGTCAAAAACCAGAGCGCGGAGTTAATTCAACCTGTTTGTTGACATCCTCCACGCCCTGAAGGACGTGGATCCCTGCTACGTTCAGGCTGTCGCCTGAATCATTTCGGTGGGTTCCTGCTTCAACGAGCGGCCTGACGGCACCATCTCTCCACAGGCAAGAACGGCGTGCCCCGCCGCTAAAATGTTACGAGCGCCATTTACATCGGCGTTCGCTGTATATCCACATACCTGGCATCTGAATTTACTTTGTGACAGGCGATTTTCTTTCGCTGTATGACCACAGCACGCGCAACGCTGGCTTGTGTACGCTGGCGGAACAGCAAGCACCTGACCGCCACTCCAGAGCTGCTTGTACTCAAGCTGACGGCGCATTTCATACCAGCCCTGATCCAGTATCGAACGGTTTAAACCTGATTTTGCCCGGACATTGCGCCCCGGCTGGCTGACCGTACCCGCTGCTGACTTTGACATGTTGCTGACCTTCAAATCCTCAATGACTATCATTGCGTGGTTTTTGCTGACGGTCGTTGTGACTTTGTGAAGGTAGTCCCTGTGGATATTTGCGATACGGGAATGCAGTCGCTGTATTTTGCGTTTCTGCTTCTGCCAGTTATTGCTGAATTTGACCTTGCGGCTTAACTGTCGCTGAAGTCTCGCCAGCGTCTTCTGGTTTTTCTGAAAACTGTTTACAGGCTCAAAGACTGTGCCATCTGACAGCGTGGCGAGTTTAGCCACGCCAGCATCCAGCCCGATCATTGATGCTGAAGGGTGAACCGGAGTGGATACTTCACTTTCTGTCTGAATACTGATGTACCACTTACCGCAGGACTGGCTGACCGTGACATTTTTCACAACACCCGTGACCTGGCGGCTATTCCGGTAGCGCATCCAGCCCAGTTTCGGCAGAAAAATACGGCTGTTTTCCTGATCGAGCTTAACGCCCTGCGAGTAGTGGAATGCATCATTCTGTCCACGCTTTTTGAATCGGGGAAAAGCAGCCCGCTTCTGGAAGAAGTTTTTGTAAGCCCGCTCAAGGTCTTTCAGTGACTGTTGCAATGGCTGTGAGGGCGAATCTTTAAGCCATTGCGTTTCAGTGGCGTTTTTCCACTCAACCAACCAGGAAGCCATTTTCCCGTAAGGGATGTATTTATTACCGGCCTCATGATTCTCATTCTGAAGCGCCAGAGCACGATTGAAAACGAAACGACATGCGCCTGCGAAGCGCCTCATTTCACGCTCCTGTTGACCACCTGGTCTTAACTGGAATTTAAATGCTTGTAGTCGTTTCACAGGCCAAATGATACTTTGGTCTGTGAAAAAAGAAACCGATATCCGGCGTGGAAGGCACTGTGTTTTTCTGATGCATGTTCACCGGGTCTTTGTCACCAGATACCGACGTCAGATTTTTGACCATGACGCGACAGAAAAACTACGCACTTACTTTTCAAATGTATGTGCTGATTTTGAAGCTGAACTGGTTGAAATGGATGGCGAACCAGATCACGTCCATTTGTTAATTAACTATCCTCCCAAACTGGCGATATCCAGTCTGGTAAACAGCCACAAAGGCGTATCGGGTAGATTACTGCGACGAGATCGACCAGATATTGCAGTCAGGTATTACTACAAAGGCGTTTTGTGGAGTCCCGGCTATTTTGCCAGTAGCTGCGGAGGTGCGCCAATATCCGTCATCCGCCAATACATTGAACAACAGCAAACACCTGGTCAGGTGGAAAACCGCGCCTTATATCCCCGCCCTGAAGGACGGGGTTTTACGGCGCACCGGATAAGCCTGGAGATTATCCACACCGGCATGGACATCATTGTACTATGCACGTACATGCCCCATCACATCCTCAACATCAAAGTATTAGAGCCTTGCAAACCATTATGCGTCTCAGTTTGTCTCATCTATCTTACGCAAAAAAAAATAGAACTAATATCAAGCGGCGCTACATTGCGTATTAAATAAAATCACCTCAATTACATTAACAAATCTAAACAAATATCATGCAAATAATCTCCATGGTTATTTTTAGGCTATTTAAATTAAAAAAATAAATTATGAGTCAATCATAAATAACAACCTTTAATATAATTTGACTACCAAACTTATATTCGTTCACAAAATAGTCATGCATTGTGTGCAATAGAAACAGTTCAGATAAAAATAGGGATCTACTTCACAATTTAAATGAGAAACTAAAACTTACATCTTGAAATAATCTCATTGATTAGATGAATATTTGTGGTGCAGTGACATCATTTTTAAATAATAGTTCAAATAAAAGGGCTCACGATGAAAAAATTAACAGTGGCAATTTCTGCTGTAGCTGCATCAGTACTGATGGCGATGTCTGCTCAGGCAGCAGAGATTTACAATAAAGACAGTAACAAGCTGGATCTGTACGGAAAAGTTAATGCTAAGCACTACTTCTCTTCTAACGATGCAGATGATGGCGACACAACTTATGTTCGTCTGGGCTTCAAAGGCGAAACCCAAATCAACGATCAACTGACTGGTTTCGGTCAGTGGGAATATGAATTCAAAGGCAACCGTGCTGAATCTCAAGGTTCTTCCAAAGATAAAACCCGTCTTGCCTTCGCTGGCCTGAAATTCGGTGACTACGGCTCCATCGATTATGGCCGTAACTACGGTGTAGCATACGATATCGGTGCATGGACCGACGTTCTGCCAGAATTCGGTGGCGATACCTGGACCCAAACAGATGTGTTCATGACTGGTCGCACCACAGGTGTTGCAACTTATCGTAACAACGACTTCTTTGGTCTGGTTGATGGTCTGAACTTTGCTGCTCAGTATCAGGGTAAAAATGACCGCACTGACGTAACTGAAGCTAACGGTGATGGTTTCGGTTTCTCCACTACTTATGAGTATGAAGGATTCGGTGTAGGTGCAACCTATGCTAAATCTGACCGCACTAATGATCAGGTTATCTACGGTAACAACAGCCTGAATGCATCTGGTCAAAATGCTGAAGTATGGGCAGCTGGTCTGAAATATGATGCGAACAACATCTATCTGGCTACCACCTATTCTGAAACCCAGAACATGACTGTTTTTGGTAATAACCATATTGCCAACAAAGCACAAAACTTCGAAGTAGTTGCACAATATCAGTTCGACTTCGGTCTGCGTCCGTCCGTTGCTTACCTGCAATCTAAAGGAAAAGACTTGGGTGCGTGGGGTGATCAGGACCTGGTTGAATATATTGATGTAGGTGCAACCTATTACTTCAACAAAAATATGTCCACTTTTGTTGATTACAAAATCAACCTGATTGATAAGAGCGATTTCACGAAAGCATCTGGCGTTGCTACCGATGATATCGTTGCTGTAGGATTGGTTTACCAGTTCTAATCTGATTACTCAAAGATATGTTGTGGGAGGCTTTGCCTCCCCAACATATAAGTGGCCCCCTCAAGCCACTTTCCTTAGAAGCGCTATCTTGCTTCTGACTATATAAACCTTCTGTTATATATTACCCTTTATTTTCTGGGGCGTTTCAACGCCCCATTTTTAATAATACTCAGTGAACAATTAACGTATCAATTAGATTTAATAACAACGATATCCGTACCTAACCGGATATCTAATGTCATAAGCATCCCTTAAATTATCCCCTCAACCTCTTGTAACTTTCCCACTCTTGAACTCCACATAGTCCAAACGCCGGATGCAAAAAAATCACACGTGCATTTCTGAAATTGTGATGGAGGAAGATAGTATCAATTATATGTGCTTATAAACGTCCCCGATTAGCGCAGAAGTCACCGGATTGTTCAGGCTCCAATAGGTTGAGTATGCCGTATTGATTTTCCAAAATAAAAAACGATGCAGCTGCTTCTTCATAAAATAGTTTTACTCTCTGGACGCTTTTCTTAGCTCTCTTGGTGTTATCTTAAAACGATTATGGAACCTTTCAGTAAAACGAGAAGGACACTTGTAACCATTTTCCCTGGCAATCTCGCTGATAGGTTTTACTGTCGTTTGTATAGCAGACAACGCATTATTTAACCTCACGTCGTCCAATATACTTTGAAAACTTACTCCCTCGCTTGCCAGACGGCGATGCAATGTGGAAACAGAAATGTAGAGATATCTCGCTACCTTGTTTGCTGTCCATTTTGTTCCAGGTTCGGATAGCATTAGGTTATAACAACGACTTATTAATGATTGTTTACTATCTGATAAAAGCAAATAATTAACATGATGTGCTCCTAATGAAAGTAGAACGCCCATTGCTAAGTGTTCCTGAATTTGCGTTGAGAAGCCTCGGGAAATAGATGTTTTTAGTTGCTCCCAACAATATATTAACTCGGGATTCTGAGGTAAGCAGAAACCTGTCGTGTTACGAATTTGATCGGTTATCGCATAAAGATTTTGGAACCTTTCAATTAGATCAATGGGATAATAAAGCATTTCTGCAAGATAAAGACCTGCTTCTGGGTAATTCGCAATATAAAATTCATATCCACAGGGAAATAAAATTATCTGATTATTATCAACAGTTAGACTATGCGTTTCCCAATTGATAACTTTTTTTCCCTGACGGATACGGCATAAAGCTGGCATAAGAGGCTTAACCCTGTGAATCTCATGATGTTTATGCATCCGTATTTCTTCAATCTTTAGGTTAGTCCTATCTTTTGCCAGCATACTCTTACCCTACTTTACCTCATAAACTGGTGTTATCTCAGCGGTTGCAATTTTATTGGCATTAAGCATATAACCAACTAACGCTCCGCTGGAATTAGAATCTACAGGAATCTTATCAGTTTTTAGAGCCCATACTTTAAACTGGTAATGATGGGGTTTATCTCCTTTGGGAGGACATGCTCCACCAAATCCCGCATAGCCAAAATCATTTCGGCCTTGGACAGCACCAGTCGGAAGTTTTGTACCATCACGTCTTCCTGCATCAGCGGGCAAATATGTTACCGTTGCTGGAATATTAGCAACAGTCCAGTGCCACCATCCACTGCCTGTAGGCGCATCTGGATCATACACAGTTACGGCAAAGCTTTTGGTGCCTTCTGGAGCACCAGACCAGGTTAATGAGGGCGATGTATTACCCCCCTCACACCCAAATCCAGAAAATACATGAGACGTTGTAAGTTGCTCTCCTGTTTTTATTTCATTACTAGTGACCTGAAATGCTGCGGCCTGCGCAGAAAATGTTATGAATGCCAATACACTTGAAACGATAAGCTTTTTCATAAAAACCTCTTTGTTGTGACCTATCGTTATTTTATTTGATATGCCTTGCTCTCATTATGCATAAAGGCGCAATGATCGTGCAAATGCAATCATAATTATAAAGTTGCCCTCAGCATTAGCCATAATATGCACAAATTACATTCCTGTTGTCTCAAGGATAATTATTTTTTAATGCGGTGCACTTCGTGACAACAAGTTAATGACTAACACACCGGCACAAATTAACATCATGCCTATGATGGCTGGCAGGTCCAGTCGTTGGCCAAAAAATCCCCAGGAAAGCAAACTAATCAGAACGATACCGACTCCTGACCAGATAGCATAAGCAATCCCTGTAGGTATATAAGCCAGCGTCTGAGCTAATAACCAGAATGATGCACAATAACAAATAATTGTGCCAACAGAGGGCCATAACCGTGTAAACCCCTCTGAAAACTTCATTAAGGTTGTACCAATGACCTCTGCAAGTATTGCGCCACCAAGATAAATATAAGGGTTCATAGCATATTCTTTCCTGTTCATACTGGAGAGAATTGTACTACAGTTTGAACACAACTCACCGTTTTCATCCTGGTGTATGTGTATCCAGGGGGCTCTGGCGTGGCAAGAGATAAAGGCAGGAACAATAATGATCAGAAGGAACCCAGGGCTAACGAAAGAGTTCACTCTTCCTATGAGCAAAGCGAAGACAAAACATGTTATCGCGTTTACAGATCGTGGATGGCAGAAAACTTTCAGAATCAGGTTTCCATTTTAAACCAGAAATTGAGTGAGTTTGCCCCATCCATGCCCCACGCGGTGAGATCGGATGTAATCAACAACAGGTTACACAACTTACACCTGCATGCTCATCACTTCCTGATACGCCGCCACCAGCTTATTACGCACCTGAATCCCCATTTGCATTGAAACTGAGGCTTTTTGCATATCGGTCATCACATCGTTTAACGCCACGCCGGGTTCGCCGAGGGTGAATTTTTCTGCCTGCGTGCGGGCGGCGGTTTGTGTATCGCTTATGCGATCGAGCGCGGCATGCAGCTGCCCGGCAAAACTAATGGTCGGTTGCGGTAGTGATTCCTGCGCACGCGCACTCATCGCCGTAGCCTGTAACTGGCTGATAACCCCTTCAATCCCCTGTATCGCTGACATTTTCATCTCCCGGATAATTTCTGGTAGCAAAGCCTACCAGTAAGTCAATAAGACAAAGGCGCTAAATAGCAACAAAAAAACGGGTTTATTGGCGGATAGAAAAAAACGAAAGCACAAATAATGGGAGCGTCAATTTTTCGAGTTTGCTGACCCGGGAGTGAGTCTTGTTCCACTTTGCCAATAACGCCGTCCATAATCAGCCACGAGGTGCGCGATGAATGCGACTGCAGCCCAGACAAAATCTCTTGAGTGGCTTAATCGCCTGCGTGCGAATCCGAAAATTCCATTGATTGTTGCCGGTTCCGCGGCAGTGGCGGTCATGGTCGCACTGATCCTGTGGGCGAAAGCCCCCGACTACCGCACATTATTCAGCAATCTGTCCGATCAGGATGGTGGCGCAATTGTCAGCCAACTGACGCAAATGAATATTCCTTACCGCTTCAGCGAAGCCAGCGGCGCTATTGAAGTTCCGGCAGATAAAGTTCACGAACTGCGCCTGCGCCTGGCGCAACAAGGTTTGCCCAAAGGCGGCGCGGTCGGTTTCGAACTGCTCGATCAGGAAAAGTTTGGCATTAGCCAGTTCAGCGAACAGGTGAATTATCAGCGGGCGCTGGAAGGCGAGCTTTCTCGTACCATCGAAACTATCGGCCCGGTAAAAGGGGCGCGTGTCCATTTGGCATTGCCGAAACCCTCTTTATTTGTCCGTGAGCAAAAATCCCCTTCTGCATCGGTGACGGTAAATCTGTTACCCGGCCGCGCACTCGATGAAGGGCAAATTAGCGCCATTGTGCATCTGGTTTCCAGTGCAGTTGCTGGTCTGCCGCCGGGGAACGTCACGTTGGTGGATCAGGGCGGACATCTGTTAACCCAATCCAACACCAGCGGGCGCGATCTTAATGATGCTCAGTTGAAATATGCCAGTGATGTCGAAGGCCGAATTCAGCGGCGTATTGAAGCGATCCTGTCGCCTATTGTCGGCAATGGCAATATTCACGCCCAGGTTACGGCGCAACTGGACTTCGCCAGTAAGGAGCAAACCGAAGAGCAGTATCGCCCTAACGGTGATAAATCTCAGGCGGCGCTCCGCTCACGCCAGCTTAATGAGAGCGAGCAAAGCGGTTCCGGTTATCCAGGCGGCGTACCGGGTGCGTTGTCGAATCAACCAGCACCCGCAAATAACGCGCCGATCAGCACGCCTCCGGCAAATCAAAATAATCGCCAGCAGCAGGCAAGCACCACCAGCAATAATGGGCCGCGTAGCACACAACGTAATGAAACCAGTAACTACGAGGTCGATCGCACCATTCGTCATACCAAAATGAACGTGGGCGATGTGCAACGTCTGTCAGTCGCGGTAGTGGTGAATTACAAAACCTTGCCAGATGGCAAACCGTTGCCTCTCAGCAACGAACAGATGAAGCAAATTGAAGATCTGACCCGCGAGGCGATGGGCTTTTCTGAAAAACGCGGTGACTCACTCAATGTCGTTAACTCGCCGTTCAATAGCAGCGACGAAAGCGGTGGAGAACTGCCGTTCTGGCAACAACAGGTATTTATCGATCAGTTGCTGAGCGCCGGACGCTGGTTGCTGGTACTGCTGGTGGCGTGGCTACTGTGGCGTAAAGCGGTACGTCCACAGCTAACTCGTCGCGCTGAGGCGATGAAAGCTGTGCAGCAACAGGCGCAGGCCCGCGAGGAAGTGGAAGATGCGGTGGAAGTCCGCCTGAGCAAAGATGAACAACTCCAACAACGACGCGCGAACCAACGTCTGGGGGCAGAGGTCATGAGCCAGCGTATCCGTGAAATGTCTGATAACGATCCGCGCGTGGTGGCGCTGGTCATTCGCCAGTGGATAAATAACGATCATGAGTAACCTGACAGGCACCGATAAAAGCGTCATCCTGCTGATGACCATTGGCGAAGACCGGGCGGCAGAGGTGTTCAAGCACCTCTCCCAGCGCGAAGTGCAAACCCTGAGTGCAGCAATGGCGAACGTCACGCAGATCTCCAACAAGCAGCTAACCGATGTGCTGGCGGAGTTTGAGCAAGAAGCTGAACAGTTTGCCGCACTGAATATCAACGCCAACGATTATCTGCGTTCGGTGCTGGTTAAAGCCCTCGGTGAAGAACGTGCCGCCAGCCTACTGGAAGATATTCTCGAAACCCGCGATACTGCCAGCGGTATTGAAACGCTCAACTTTATGGAGCCGCAGAGCGCCGCCGATCTGATTCGCGATGAGCATCCGCAGATTATCGCCACCATTCTGGTGCATCTGAAGCGTGCGCAAGCCGCCGATATTCTGGCGTTGTTCGATGAACGTCTGCGCCACGACGTGATGTTGCGTATCGCCACCTTTGGCGGCGTGCAGCCAGCCGCGCTGGCGGAACTGACCGAAGTATTGAATGGCTTGCTCGACGGTCAGAATCTCAAGCGCAGCAAAATGGGCGGCGTGAGAACGGCAGCCGAAATTATCAACCTGATGAAAACGCAGCAGGAAGAAGCCGTTATTACCGCCGTGCGTGAATTCGACGGCGAGCTGGCACAAAAAATTATCGACGAGATGTTCCTGTTCGAAAATCTGGTGGATGTCGACGATCGCAGCATCCAGCGTCTGTTGCAGGAAGTGGATTCCGAATCGCTGTTGATCGCGCTGAAAGGGGCCGAGCAACCACTGCGCGAGAAGTTCCTGCGCAATATGTCGCAGCGTGCCGCCGATATTCTGCGCGACGATCTCGCCAACCGCGGTCCGGTGCGTCTGTCGCAGGTGGAAAACGAACAGAAAGCGATTCTGCTGATTGTGCGCCGCCTTGCCGAAACTGGCGAGATGGTGATTGGTAGCGGCGAGGATACCTATGTCTGATAATTTGCCGTGGAAAACCTGGACGCCAGACGATCTCGCGCCACCACAGGCAGAGTTTGTGCCAATGGACGAGCCAGAAGAAACCATCATTGAAGAGACTGAACCCAGCCTTGAGCAGCAACTGGCACAACTGCAAATGCAGGCCCATGAGCAAGGTTATCAGGCGGGGATTGCCGAAGGTCGCCAGCAAGGCCATGAGCAAGGCTATCAGGAAGGTCTGGCCCAGGGGCTGGAACAAGGGCTGGCACAGGCAAAATCCCAGCAAGCGCCGATTCATGCCCGGATGCAGCAACTGGTCAGCGAATTTCAAACTACCCTTGATGCACTTGATAGTGTGATTGCTTCGCGCCTGATGCAGATGGCGCTGGAGGCGGCGCGCCAGGTCATCGGTCAAACGCCAACGGTGGACAACTCGGCGCTGATCAAACAGATCCAACAGTTATTGCAGCAAGAACCGTTATTCAGTGGCAAACCGCAACTGCGCGTGCACCCGGATGATCTGCAACGTGTTGATGATATGCTGGGCGCAACCTTAAGTTTGCATGGCTGGCGCTTACGGGGCGATCCCACGCTCCATCCAGGCGGCTGCAAAGTCTCCGCCGATGAAGGCGATCTCGATGCCAGTGTCGCCACTCGCTGGCAAGAGCTCTGCCGTCTGGCAGCGCCAGGAGTGGTGTAATGACCACGCGCCTGACTCGCTGGCTAACCACGCTGGATAACTTCGAAGCCAAAATGGCGCAGTTGCCTGCGGTACGTCGCTACGGGCGATTAACTCGCGCTACCGGGCTGGTGCTGGAGGCTACCGGATTACAATTGCCGCTCGGCTCAACCTGTGTGATTGAGCGCCAGAACGGGTCGGAAACGCATGAAGTAGAAAGCGAAGTGGTTGGTTTTAACGGTCAACGGCTGTTTTTAATGCCGCTGGAAGAAGTGGAAGGTGTCCTGCCCGGCGCGCGCGTTTATGCCAAACACATTTCGGCTGAAGGGCTGCAAAGCGGCAAGCAGTTGCCACTCGGTCCGGCGTTATTAGGTCGCGTTCTGGATGGCAGCGGTAAACCGCTTGATGGCCTTCCCTCCCCCGATACGACCGAAACAGGTGCGCTGATCACCCCGCCTTTTAACCCTTTGCAACGTACACCGATTGAACATGTGCTGGACACGGGCGTGCGCCCAATCAATGCCCTGCTTACCGTTGGGCGCGGGCAGCGTATGGGGCTGTTTGCTGGCTCTGGTGTCGGTAAAAGTGTGCTGCTGGGGATGATGGCACGTTACACCCGCGCCGATGTCATTGTCGTGGGTTTGATTGGTGAACGTGGGCGCGAAGTAAAAGATTTTATTGAGAATATCCTCGGTGCCGAAGGGCGTGCACGCTCCGTGGTGATTGCCGCTCCAGCGGATGTTTCTCCGCTCCTGCGAATGCAAGGTGCCGCCTATGCCACGCGCATTGCCGAAGATTTTCGCGATCGTGGTCAGCATGTGTTGCTGATTATGGACTCCCTCACCCGCTACGCGATGGCCCAACGTGAGATTGCGCTGGCAATTGGCGAACCGCCTGCCACCAAAGGTTATCCACCGTCGGTATTCGCCAAATTACCGGCGCTGGTCGAGCGTGCCGGTAACGGTATCAGCGGCGGCGGCTCAATTACGGCGTTTTATACCGTGCTCACCGAAGGCGATGACCAGCAGGACCCGATTGCCGACTCCGCACGGGCGATCCTCGACGGTCACATTGTACTTTCTCGTCGTCTGGCGGAAGCCGGACACTATCCGGCGATTGATATTGAAGCGTCGATCAGCCGTGCAATGACGGCGTTGATCAGCGAGCAACATTACGCGCGAGTGCGCACCTTCAAACAGCTGTTGTCGAGTTTTCAGCGTAACCGCGATCTGGTTAGCGTCGGCGCGTATGCCAAAGGCAGCGATCCAATGCTCGATAAAGCCATCGCTCTGTGGCCGCAGCTGGAGGGCTATTTGCAACAAGGCATTTTTGAACGCGCGGACTGGGAAGAGTCTCTCCAGGGGCTGGAGCGCATATTCCCGACAGTGTGAAAACGCAGGAGATAACGGCAGATGGCAGAACATGGCGCGCTGGCGACCCTGAAAGATCTGGCAGAAAAAGAGGTAGAAGATGCCGCGCGCCTGCTGGGTGAAATGCGTCGCGGATGCCAGCAGGCAGAGGAACAACTCAAAATGCTGATCGATTATCAGAATGAATATCGCAATAACCTCAACAGCGATATGAGTGCCGGGATGACCAGTAACCGCTGGATCAACTATCAGCAGTTTATCCAGACGCTGGAAAAAGCCATTACTCAGCATCGCCAGCAACTTAATCAGTGGACGCAGAAAGTTGACATTGCCCTGAACAGCTGGCGAGAAAAGAAACAACGTTTGCAAGCCTGGCAGACACTGCAGGAACGGCAATCCACGGCGGCACTGCTTGCAGAAAACCGTCTCGATCAGAAAAAGATGGATGAGTTCGCCCAACGTGCCACCATGAGGAAACCCGAATGATTCGCTTAGCGCCCGTGATTACCGCTGACGTTGACACCGCCATATTGCCCGGCGGTAAAGCCAGCGATGTTACACAAGATTTTCTCGCATTGTTGAGCGGAGCATTAGCAGGTGAAACAACAACCGACAAAGCGGCTCCCCAGTTGCTGGTGGCAACAGAGAAGCCCACAACAAAAGGCGAGCCGCTGGTTAGCGATATTCTTTCCGATGTGCAACAAGCGGATTTACTGATCCCTGAGGATGGAATACCGCCTGTCATCAACGACGAACAATCCACATCAACACCGTTAACCACCGCTCAGACGATGACGTTGGCTGCGGTGGCTGACAAAAATACGACAAAAGACGAAAAAGCGGATGAGCTTAATGAAGACGTCACCGCAAGCCTGAGCGCCCTTTTTGCGATGTTGCCGGGTTTTGACAATACGCCCAAAGTGGCTGATGCGCCGTCAACCGTGTTACCGACAGAGAAACCAACTCTCTACACAAAACTGACTACGGCGCAATTCACAACCGCACAGCCCGATGACGCCCCTGACGCGCAAGCTCAGCCAGTAACACCGCTGGTAGCAGAAGCCCAGAGTAAAGCGGAAGTCATCAGCACACCTTCGCCGGTGACCGCTGCCGTCAGCCCGCTCATCACTCCGCACCAGACACAGCCGCTGCCCACCGTCGCAGCACCTGTTTTGAGTGCGCCGCTGGGTTCTCACGAATGGCAACAATCATTAAGCCAGCATATTTCGCTGTTTACCCGCCAGGGGCAACAAAGTGCAGAGTTGCGTCTGCACCCGCAGGATTTAGGTGAAGTACAAATCTCCCTCAAAGTGGATGATAGCCAGGCGCAAATCCAGATGGTGTCACCGCATCAGCACGTACGCGCCGCGCTGGAAGCTGCGCTACCGGTACTGCGTACGCAGCTGGCAGAAAGTGGCATTCAGTTAGGGCAGAGCAACATCAGTGGCGAAAGCTTTAGTGGTCAGCAACAGGCCGCTTCACAGCAACAGCAAAGCCAGCGCACAGCAAATCATGAACCTCTGGCGGGTGAAGACGACGATGCGCTACCCGTTCCCGTCTCTTTACAAGGGCGCGTAACAGACAACAGTGGCGTTGATATTTTCGCCTAACGTCAGAGGTAGCACCGTAATCCGCGTCTTTTCCCCGCTTTGTTGTGTTCAAGACGCAGGATAATTAGCCGATAAGCAGTAGCGACACAGGAAGACCGCAACACATGACTGATTACGCGATAAGCAAGAAAAGCAAGCGATCGCTTTGGATCCCGATTCTGGTATTCATTACCCTCGCGGCCTGTGCCAGCGCAGGTTACAGCTACTGGCATTCGCATCAGGTTGCTGCTGACGACAAAGCGCAGCAACGCGTCGTGCCCTCACCGGTCTTCTATGCGCTGGATACCTTTACGGTCAATTTGGGTGATGCGGATCGCGTGCTTTATATCGGCATAACTCTGCGGCTAAAAGATGAAGCTACCCGCTCGCGGCTAAGTGAGTATTTGCCGGAAGTCCGTAGCCGCTTGCTGTTACTGTTTTCGCGTCAGGATGCTGCCGTACTGGCGACAGAAGAAGGCAAGAAAAGCCTGATTGCTGAGATTAAAGCCACACTTTCCACCCCGCTTGTTGCCGGGCAACCGAAACAGGATGTCACCGACGTGCTGTATACCGCTTTTATTCTGCGATAACGACATGGGCGATAGTATTCTTTCTCAAGCTGAAATTGATGCGCTGTTGAATGGTGACAGCGAAGTCAAAGACGAACCGACGGCCAGTGTTAGCGGCGATAGTGACATTCGTCCGTACGATCCGAATACCCAACGACGGGTTGTACGCGAACGTTTGCAGGCGCTGGAAATCATTAATGAGCGTTTTGCCCGCCATTTCCGTATGGGGCTGTTCAACCTATTGCGCCGTAGCCCGGACATTACCGTCGGGGCCATCCGCATTCAGCCGTACCATGAATTTGCCCGCAACCTGCCGGTGCCGACCAACCTGAACCTAATCCACCTGAAACCGCTACGCGGCACAGGGCTGGTGGTGTTCTCGCCGAGTCTGGTGTTTATCGCCGTGGATAACCTGTTTGGCGGCGATGGACGCTTCCCAACCAAAGTGGAAGGTCGCGAGTTTACCCATACTGAACAGCGCGTCATCAACCGTATGTTGAAGCTGGCGCTGGAAGGCTATAGCGACGCCTGGAAAGCAATTAATCCGCTGGATGTAGAGTACGTGCGTTCGGAAATGCAGGTGAAATTTACCAATATCACCACCTCGCCGAACGACATCGTGGTTAACACACCGTTCCATGTGGAGATTGGCAACCTGACCGGCGAATTTAATATCTGCCTGCCATTCAGCATGATCGAGCCGCTACGGGAATTGTTGGTTAACCCGCCGCTGGAAAACTCACGAAATGAAGATCAGAACTGGCGCGATAACCTGGTGCGTCAGGTGCAGCACTCACAGCTGGAGCTGGTCGCTAACTTTGCCGATATATCGCTGCGTCTGTCGCAGATTTTAAAACTGAAACCCGGCGACGTCCTGCCGATAGAAAAACCCGATCGCATCATCGCCCATGTTGACGGCGTTCCGGTGCTGACCAGCCAGTACGGCACCCTCAACGGCCAGTATGCGTTACGGATTGAACATTTGATTAACCCGATTTTGAATTCTCTGAACGAGGAACAGCCCAAATGAGTGACTTGAATAATCCGGCCGATGATAACAACGGCGCAATGGACGATCTGTGGGCTGAAGCGTTGAGCGAACAAAAATCAACCAGCAGTAAAAGCGCTGCAGACGCGGTATTCCAGCAATTTGGCGGCGGTGATGTCAGCGGAACGTTGCAGGATATCGACCTGATTATGGATATTCCGGTTAAGCTGACCGTCGAACTGGGCCGCACTCGGATGACCATTAAAGAGCTGTTGCGCCTGACACAAGGGTCAGTCGTAGCGCTGGACGGCCTGGCAGGCGAACCGCTGGATATTCTGATCAACGGTTATTTAATCGCCCAGGGCGAAGTGGTAGTCGTTGCCGATAAATATGGCGTGCGGATCACCGATATCATTACTCCGTCTGAGCGAATGCGCCGCCTGAGCCGTTAGCGATGAATAACCACGCTACTGTGCAACCGTCCGCGCCGGTTTCTGCTGCGCCGCTGCTGCAGGTGAGCGGCGCACTGATCGCCATTATTGCCCTGATCCTCGCTGCTGCCTGGCTGGTAAAACGGCTGGGATTTGCCCCCAAACGAACTGGCGTTAACGGTCTGAAAATTAGCGCCAGTGCTTCGCTGGGCGCGCGTGAAAGGGTCGTGGTGGTCGATGTGGAAGATGCACGCCTGGTGCTCGGCGTTACCGCAGGGCAAATCAATCTGCTGCATAAACTTCCCCCTTCTGCGCCAACGGAAGAGATACCGCAGACCGATTTTCAGTCGGTCATGAAAAACTTGCTTAAGCGTAGCGGGAGATCCTGATGCGTCGTTTGTTGTCTGTCGCACCTGTTCTTCTCTGGCTGGTTACCCCTCTCGCCTTCGCACAACTGCCGGGTATCACCAGTCAGCCGCTGCCTGGCGGTGGACAAAGTTGGTCCCTCCCGGTGCAGACGCTGGTGTTCATTACCTCGTTGACGTTTATTCCAGCGATTTTACTGATGATGACCAGTTTCACCCGCATCATCATTGTTTTTGGTTTATTGCGTAACGCGCTGGGAACGCCCTCCGCGCCACCTAACCAGGTATTGCTGGGGCTGGCACTGTTTTTGACCTTTTTTATTATGTCACCGGTGATCGACAAAATTTATGTCGATGCGTACCAGCCGTTCAGCGAAGAGAAAATCTCAATGCAGGAGGCGCTGGAAAAAGGGGCGCAGCCGCTGCGTGAGTTTATGCTGCGTCAGACCCGCGAGGCAGATTTAGGGTTGTTTGCCAGACTGGCGAATACCGGCCCGTTGCAGGGACCTGAAGCCGTGCCAATGCGCATTTTGCTCCCGGCCTACGTGACCAGCGAGCTGAAAACCGCATTTCAGATAGGCTTCACGATTTTCATTCCTTTTTTGATTATCGACCTCGTGATTGCCAGCGTACTGATGGCATTGGGGATGATGATGGTGCCCCCGGCCACCATTGCTCTGCCCTTTAAACTGATGCTGTTTGTACTGGTGGATGGCTGGCAATTGCTGGTCGGTTCGCTGGCGCAGAGCTTTTACAGCTAGAGAGGCAAAATGACACCTGAATCGGTCATGATGATGGGGACTGAAGCGATGAAAGTTGCGCTGGCGCTGGCTGCCCCGCTATTGCTGGTAGCGTTGGTCACGGGCCTTATCATCAGTATTTTGCAGGCCGCCACGCAGATTAACGAAATGACGCTGTCGTTTATTCCGAAAATCATCGCCGTATTTATCGCCATTATTATTGCTGGACCGTGGATGCTCAATCTGTTGCTGGATTACGTCCGCACCTTGTTCACTAACCTGCCGTATATCATCGGGTAGCCCGTACAATGTTGCAGGTGACAAGCGATCAATGGCTTTCCTGGCTAAGTCTGTACTTCTGGCCGTTACTGCGCGTGCTGGCGCTCATTTCTACCGCGCCAATTCTGAGCGAACGCAGCGTGCCGAAACGGGTAAAACTGGGTCTGGCAATGATGATCACGTTCGCCATTGCCCCATCATTACCTGCCAACGATGTTCCTGTTTTTTCGTTCTTTGCTCTGTGGCTGGCCGTGCAGCAGATCCTGATCGGCATTGCGCTTGGTTTTACCATGCAGTTTGCCTTTGCCGCTGTACGAACGGCTGGCGAAATTATCGGTCTGCAAATGGGGCTGTCATTTGCGACGTTTGTCGATCCGGGCAGCCATCTCAATATGCCCGTTTTAGCACGCATCATGGATATGCTGGCGTTACTGCTGTTCCTGACATTTAACGGTCATTTATGGCTGATTTCACTGCTGGTGGATACCTTTCACACCCTGCCTATTGGTGGCGAGCCGCTAAATAGCAATGCGTTTCTGGCACTCACCAAAGCAGGGAGTTTGATTTTCCTCAATGGACTGATGCTGGCGTTACCGCTCATTACTCTGCTGCTGACACTGAATCTGGCATTAGGTTTACTGAATCGTATGGCCCCGCAATTATCCATTTTTGTTATTGGATTTCCATTAACTCTGACTGTCGGTATCTCATTAATGGCGGCATTAATGCCGTTAATTGCTCCTTTTTGCGAACATTTATTTAGTGAAATTTTTAATTTGCTGGCAGATATTATCAGCGAATTACCTGTAATATGATTCCCTAATGTTTATCTTGTTATCCTAAGGATTATCTGAAAAATAATACCCACGAACATCTTCCAGGATACTCCTGTGGCGAAATATTTGTTTTAACCTCACTCACATATCGCAACATTTACTTTACTTTAAGACAATTCCAGGCAAATTATACAACACTTTACGGGATAGTAAGTCCGCCTGAAAAATCGCGAGAGTGGCGCATTAGGTGACCCATGTTGTTCCGTTTAGTCATGATGAAATATTCAGGTAAGGGGAATTATCGTTACGCATTGAGTGAGGGTATGCCATGTCAACGATTATTATGGATTTATGTAGTTACACCCGACTAGGTTTAACCGGGTATCTGTTGAGCAGAGGGGTTAAAAAAAGAGAAATCAACGACATTGAAACCGTTGATGACCTTGCCATAGCTTGTGATTCACAGCGCCCTTCAGTGGTGTTTATTAATGAGGACTGTTTCATCCACGATGCTTCTAACAGTCAGCGTATCAAGCTCATCATTAATCAACATCCCAATACGTTATTTATCGTTTTTATGGCAATTGCCAATGTTCATTTTGATGAATATCTATTGGTCAGAAAAAATTTATTGATCAGTTCTAAATCGATTAAACCGGAATCTCTCGACGATATCCTTGGCGATATTCTGAAAAAAGAGACAACGATAACCTCGTTTTTAAATATGCCGACGTTATCATTGAGCCGAACCGAATCGAGTATGTTGCGAATGTGGATGGCAGGTCAGGGAACCATTCAAATCTCCGACCAAATGAATATCAAAGCCAAGACCGTTTCATCGCATAAAGGTAATATTAAACGTAAGATCAAAACGCATAATAAACAGGTTATCTACCATGTCGTCCGACTGACGGATAATGTGACTAATGGTATTTTTGTCAACATGCGCTAACACATTCTGACTGGTGGTTTCCCACCAGTCAGGCTGAATTAGATTACTCTGCTTTCTCCACAAAGATACCGTCCTGATGCCCTGCTTCATTAAAGAACCAGATGCCGAGCGGGTAGTCTTCCAGCGAAACCAGGTACATTGTGCCTTCACTAAACTCCTCAACTGCCAGTACCACGCCAGGACGACGCGGACCGCCATCCGTTTTGACTGTTACCCGATCATTCACCTTCATCGTTTTCCTCCTGTGGCTTTGTGCCAGTGTAGAACAATTTCGTTTTTCTGGCAGCGCCAGGCGCGCGCGAGTGCTGATTTTCTCGACGGTCTATACTTAAGAGATGCCAGCGGACTTAACGACTGGCGGCAACAACAGAGTAACGGTTGCGAGGAAAGATGATGAAAACCGCAAAAGAGTACAGCGATACCGCAAAACGTGAGGTCAGTGTCGATGTCGATGCCCTGCTGGCGGCGATCAATGAAATTAGCGAAAGCGAAGTTCATCGCAGCCAGCACGATCCTGAACACGTTAGTGTCGATGGACGTGAATATCATACATGGCGTGAATTGGCGGATGCCTTCGAACTGGATATTCATGACTTCAGCGTCTCTGAAGTGAATCGTTGAATGCACAATAAAAAAATCCCGACCCTGAGGGGGTCGGGATTAAACTTGCTTAAGCAAGAAGCACTTAAAAAATTCGTTACACCAGGAAATCTGATGTGTTCATCACCTTATCCGCAATTTTTTTCGCTGACAAGAAAATATTCGTGATATGAATGATTAACGCTACTTATGAATAGAAATGTGACGCGCGTCACCCCTTGGTGGCTCTGGCGTCAACGGGATCGCTCCCGAAAAAATCATCTTTGATAATTTGTGCTGTTTTGAGAATCATCCTGGTAAGGGGAGTACTGAGCAACCATGCTTTCAATTCAACAACCACTACTGGTTTTTAGCGATCTTGATGGCACCCTGCTGGACAGTCATAGTTATGACTGGCAACCAGCTGCCCCCTGGCTCAGCCGTTTACGCGAAGCGAATGTTCCCGTCATTCTCTGTAGCAGTAAGACATCAGCGGAAATGCTGTACTTGCAAAAAACGTTGGGGCTACAAGGTTTACCGCTGATTGCCGAAAATGGCGCAGTGATCCAGCTTGCTGAGCAATGGCAGGATATAGACGGTTTTCCACGCATCATCTCAGGTATTAGCCATGGCGAAATCAGCCAGGTTTTAAATACGCTACGCGAGAAAGAACATTTTAAATTCACAACTTTTGATGATGTCGACGATGAAACCATCGCCGAATGGACGGGATTAAGCCGTAGCCAGGCGGCGCTGACGCAGCTACATGAGGCGTCGGTAACGCTAATCTGGCGCGACAGTGACGAGCGTATGGCACAATTTACCGCTCGTCTGAATGAACTGGGCTTGCAGTTTATGCAGGGTGCGCGCTTCTGGCACGTCCTGGATGCCTCTGCCGGAAAAGATCAGGCTGCCAACTGGATTATCGCGACTTATCAACAATTGTCAGGCAAACGCCCAACCACACTTGGCCTGGGCGATGGGCCAAACGATGCGCCCTTACTGAAGGTAATGGATTACGCGGTGATTGTGAAAGGGCTAAACCGTGAAGGGGTGCATCTGCATGATGAGGATCCGGCCCGCGTCTGGCGAACGCAGCGAGAAGGACCGGAAGGCTGGCGTGAAGGCCTGGACCATTTTCTCTCTGCCCGTTAAGCGTTGTCGCTCGCGAACACCCGATTGCGCCCTGCCTGTTTAGCGAGATAAAGCCGACGGTCAGCCAGTGACTGGAGTTGTTCAAAATCATAATCACCTGTTTCCTCGCTGCTGCTTACCCCCAGCGAGGCACTAATGCGTATCGTCGTACTCTTGGCGATCAACATCTCTTTTTCATTTAACTTCAGGCGAATATGTTCTGCAACTTCCGCGGCCTGCGCCAGATTCGCCCCTGGCAGAATCACACAAAACTCCTCGCCACCGACCCGCCCGGCAACGTCCTGCGCACGCAAGGAACTGCTAATTAATCCAGCAGCATGAGAAAGAACACGGTCGCCCGCCTGATGACCAAAGCGGTCATTAATCGCTTTAAAATGGTCAAGGTCGACCTGAATGACAGAAAAAGGATGTTGGTGCGTCTGACACAATTTAGCGAGCGGACGGGCTTTTTCGAACAGTGCGCCACGGTTATATAAACGCGTTAAGGTGTCGTGCCACGCCTGCCACTGCAACGAGCTTTGCAAAACATACATGTTGCTGACCATCCGGCGAATCACATACCAGGAGATGAGTAACATGGTGGTAAAGAGCGCCCACAGCAGGGTTAATGCAATGCTGATACTGCCGAAATCACCACGCACGCCTTCGCTTAGCGTATGGACGCGCACCAGCACACCGTCGAAATGGTCCAGACGTTCCCAGCTAACATAACGACTGTTCATACGAATGCCGCCCCGCGTGTCATGTTCCATTGCCTGCGCCAGCAAGGCCAGTTCACGAGGATCAAAAATATTCCCTGTTGAATGGTCAGGATTGGAAGAGGTCAATAATCTCAGCTTACTGTCATAGAGCTGATACTCACCGTCGAGGTTTTTATCGATGGCGTTTTGTAGAAATTGTTGCATGGTACGTACAGGAATATTCATCCCCAGCACGCCATACCAGTAGTTATTACTGTCTACCGGAACACTGACGGTAACCTGAGGTTCAGTATTGCTGGCGTGTTCTGACTGCGAGGTGAACCAACGTACCGCGCGTTGACGATTTTCTCGTTGAGAATGACCGATAAACCAGGGTTGGGTGACATAGCCGTAATAACGCGTTGGTACATTGCGCGTAAACAAGGTCGGCTGCGTCGAAACGTAAAATCCGGCACGCGAGACATACATAGCTTGTTCGACCATCGACGAGGAATTGTGCGCCAGTCGTAGCAAGTAACCAACCTCCAACGCAGCAGTAACTTCATTGTCGAGGCTTTCATTTTCGCGAGACAGGAGATTTCCCTCGCTGACTAATGCATCCGAAACGCCATTGACTGGCAGGGTGCGTCGTCGGTTGAGTTCGATTTGCCAGGCGTGATCGTCGCGATGCTGTTCGAACTCCGTTACGGCATTACGCAAAGAGGTAAAATCCAGTGGCGCTACGAGAGCTTCGCGCATGCCATTACGCAAAAAGATCAGTTTGTCGACGTTATACTGCAGATGCTTATCGAGCGCGTTAGCTACGTTTTCCAGATGATTACGCTGGCTGGAGATATAGGCATCTTCCAGAACCACCACTTCACGCCAGGTGAGCAAGGTGGAAAAAAGCAGCACTACGATAAAGCAGAGATTAACGACATGACCAGGCCCCAGGCGGCGCGCAAGTTTTTTCAACCAGCTCTGGTTTTCCATTTTTGTCTCGTGCTGCACCCTGACGACTCCCAACCTGCTTTTTTATGATTCTGGCATAACCTGGCGATAGCGTACCGCAAAACAGTCATAATTTTATAATGGTGACATAACAAGACGCGACAATCATTCATTGCAGGCATTGGCACATCAGGCCGGATGTGATCCGGCCTGATGTTAATGATACTCTTTCAAACTTCTTCCGCAGGACGACTCCCCTCCCCCGGAACAAGCTCGGTTTCATGAAAAGCTTCCCGCTTGACCCCATAACCGTCATACCAACGACACTCAACCATACCGCTGGAATAGCCGGTGACAATCATCCGCGGGCCGCCCTCTTTAACCGTTACTTCCTCACTAATCATAAAGCTCATACTCGCCTCCTTTTTTCGAGTGAAACTTGTTCACCTTAGTTGAAGATGGCGAATTTTGCATAATAGCCAGTGCGAGTATTAATGTGCCTGACCGCGCATTTTCGCTACCGCTTTCACTCCAAGTACCACAATGCCGCCGATGATAAAACCAAGTATCAGATTTAAAACAGTCGGTAATATCATCGCCACCACTGCACTTTGCTGCCCGGCGAAATGTTCAATGGCGTGATGCAGCGGCGCAATACCATGAACCACAATCCCGCCACCGACGAGGAACATCGCCAACGTGCCGACAATCGATAACGCTTTCATCAGCCAGGGCGCGATAATCAATAACCCTTTACCCAATGCCTGCATCAGCGCGCTGGATTTTTCCGCCAGCCAATACCCCAGGTCATCAATCTTAACAATAACCCCTACCAGCCCGTAGACGCCCACGGTCACTACCAGTGCGATGCCTGAAAGCACCAGCACCTGATTAAGCAACGGCGCTTCTGCCACAATCCCCAGCGTGATGGCGACGATTTCCGCAGACAAAATAAAATCAGTACGAATCGCCCCTTTTATTTTGTCCTTTTCAAACTTCAGCGGATCCTGCGCCGCCAGCTTCTCCAGACGCTGCTGACTCTGCGCCGGATCTTCTTTGTGTTTACGCGCCTCCAGCATATGCAGCACTTTCTCTACCCCTTCAAAGCAGAGAAACGCGCCGCCAATCATCAACAAAGGCGTAATCGCCCACGGGATAAATGCACTGATGATCAGCGCCAGCGGCACCAGAATCACTTTATTGATCAGCGATCCTTTCGCCACTCCCCAGACCACGGGAAGTTCCCGGTTGGCACGCACACCTGAAACTTGTTGTGCATTGAGCGATAAATCATCCCCTAGTACACCGGCGGTTTTCTTCGCCGCCAGTTTGCCCATCACGGAGATATCGTCCAGCAGTGTGGCGATATCATCGAGCAACGTCAGTAAACTACTCCCGGCCAAAAGCATTCCCTCTCATTTTTATTGTTGAAGGGAGTAAGTATGAAGCAAAAACGGCAGCTCTGATACTTGCTTCATAGGTCAACATTTTTTTAACAATCAAGTGCAATTATATCTCTCGCCAGCAGAATGATTTTCACGTTTACTATGAACCACCTTTTTATTTCCACCGTGAGGGATTATGCGTTTCCGCCAGTTATTACCGCTTTTTGGCGCGCTGTTTGCATTGTATATCATTTGGGGTTCAACCTATTTTGTCATTCGGATTGGCGTGGAAAGCTGGCCTCCGTTAATGATGGCGGGCGTTCGATTCCTGGCAGCCGGTATTTTATTGATGGCATTTTTGCTACTGCGCGGACACAAACTCCCCCCGCTACGTCCGCTGCTCAATGCCGCGCTGATTGGCCTGTTATTGCTGGCTGTCGGTAATGGCATGGTGACAGTTGCCGAACATCAAAATGTTCCATCCGGCATCGCCGCCGTAGTGGTTGCAACCGTCCCCCTCTTTACCCTGTGCTTCAGCCGCCTGTTTGGCATTAAAACGCGCAAACTGGAATGGGTGGGTATCGCCATTGGGCTTGCCGGAATCATCATGCTCAATAGCGGTGGAAATTTAAGCGGCAATCCGTGGGGTGCGATTCTGATTTTAATCGGCTCGATTAGCTGGGCGCTTGGCTCGGTTTATGGCTCGCGCATTACCTTACCTGTAGGGATGATGGCGGGTGCGATTGAGATGCTGGCGGCTGGCGTGGTGTTAATGATTGCGTCGATGATTGCGGGTGAAAAACTGACGGCGCTCCCTTCCCTTTCAGGCTTCCTTGCGGTCGGCTATCTGGCGCTGTTTGGTTCGATTATCGCCATCAACGCTTATATGTATTTAATCCGTAATGTCAGTCCAGCTCTCGCCACCAGCTACGCCTACGTTAACCCGGTGGTCGCGGTCTTGCTGGGTACAGGACTGGGCGGCGAAACGCTGTCGAAGATTGAATGGCTGGCGCTCGGCGTGATTGTCTTCGCGGTGGTACTGGTCACGTTGGGAAAATATCTCTTCCCGGCAAAACCCGTTATTGCGCCAGTTATTCAGGACGCATCAAGCGAGTAAATGAATCCCCTGCGTGTCGATCTGCGCGCTGGCACCTTCGCCGCAGATCCACTCTTCCAGACGCTCGCTAAGCGCTTCATCCGTCAGCTTCTCGCGCCCACGTAACGCACACTCCCAGACAATCAGTACGCGCCAGCCAAGCTCCTGCAAGCGACTAATGTCGCGGCGATCGCGCTCAACATTTTTACCTATCTTCTCCAGCCAGAACTCGGTTCGAGTCGCAGGCACTTTAAACAGATAGCAGTGATGATGGTGCCAGAAGCAGCCGTGGGTAAATATCACGCAGCGATATTCATCAAGAACAAAATCCGGGCGTCCGGGCAAACTGGCGTCCTGAACGCGAAACGCCAGTCCCTGCCCGGTTAACAAACTGGCGAGGCGCTTCTCAATCGCCGTATCGCGCGTGGCAATTGCGCGCATATTTTTGCTGCGTGTAGCCTTATCGTGAACGTCGGCCATGTTTTGCTTCTTGCTGACGCAACGCCACTGCCTGTTTGATTTTTGGTTCAAGCAGTTTTGCCACCGCGGCAAAGACCGGCACGACCACCGAGTTACCGAACTGGCGATAGGCCTGAGTGTCCGAAACCGGAATGCGAAATTTCGCTTCTCCTGGTGCTTCAAAGCCCATTAAGCGCGCACATTCACGAGGCGTTAACCGACGTGGGCGGTGTTGCTGGTTCTGCGGATCGTCAAAGTCTTTCTCACCCGTGGCTATATCCCAGCCGCGATCAATTAAAATTTCCGCGCCATCTTTGTAATAACGAGCAGAAAGCGTACGCGTGACGCTTTGCGGATTGTTCGGATAAACCATTCCATAACCGAAGCCGTTACCGCGCGCCTGATGTTTTTTCGCATAACGATAGAGGTACTTCCACAGCACCGGCGTCAGGATATATTTCGCCTCAACCATCGGGTCCAGCAACTGCGCCAGTGTCACTCGCTGTGCAGGGAAACATTCGCTGATCTCACGCAGGGTAAAATCGGCTTTCAGATTCAGGTCGCGACGAAAACCCACCAGCACGATGCGTTCACGGTGCTGCGGAAGGAAATGTTTACCGTCAATGATTTTCGGATCGTCCGGGCCATTATCTTCTGCATCTGCCACGTCATAGCCCAGTTCATCCAACGTCTGCATGATGATACGGAACGTTTTCCCCTGGTCGTGGCTTTTCAGGTTTTTGACGTTTTCGAGCACAAAAATCGCCGGGCGACGCGCGTCGATAATACGCACCACATCGAAGAACAGCGTGCCCTGGGTATCACAGGCAAAACCGTGCGCTCGTCCGAGTGAGTTCTTTTTCGATACGCCAGCCAGAGAAAACGGCTGACAAGGAAAACCGGCCAGTAAAACATCGTGCTCAGGAATATGTTGACGGATATGTTCCGCCGCCGCGTCATCACCTACCCCCTCTTTGTGGCTGAGAGTGATGTCGCGAATATCTTCATTAAAGTGATGCGCCGCCGGGTCGCAATAATAGTTGGCTTTATAAGTGCGTACAGCATGTTTGTTCCATTCGCTGGTAAACACGCACTGCCCACCAATCGATTCAAAACCGCGACGAATACCACCAATCCCGGCAAATAGATCGATAAAGCGAAACGCATAATGCGGATGATGTGCCGGTGGAATGGGTAACAACGTTTGCAGATGGGCGAACTCTTTCTCACTTAAACGGTGCCATGCTGAGTCATTCGCCAGCGCACGTTTTAAAATTGCCGCGCTCCAGTGATTCTCACCCACACCATTAAGATGCGCCACCAGCGTTTTGACATCATAAATTTGCAGCAGTTGCTCCAGCATTGCCTGTGCGGCATTCCCGGTGCTGTATGAATCGGTTACTGATATATTTTCCTGCATAGATTTAACCGGCCATCTGAGATGGTCGACAGGTTAACATAATTACCATCATTTAGGGCCACGCGCTCAGCCAACGGTGAAAACGTATCAATCACCTTGTGATCGATACCTTCATTCTCCCCCGCCAGCTCAGCACTGAGCTTCGCCATAAACTCGACTAAAAATTGCGCGTTGTACTGCGCCAGTTGTTTGCCTTTTGTGGTTTGCATGGTGTGCGGTAGCTTCAGCAACTTAGTCTGAAAATGATCCAGTGCGTAACGTTTATCATCAAGTGGGCGATGCCGCGCGAACGGATCTTGGCCATCAAACAATGCCACGCCCAACGCCCCCGAAACGGCAAACACACGCGCCAGGCCAATCGCCCCCAGAGCTTCCAGCCGATCCGCATCCTGAACGATTTTAGCTTCCGCCGTTAAAGGGGCGATTTGCGCGCTGAAACTGTGTGCGGCAATGGCATGGCAAACAGCCTCGATTTTTTCCGCTGGAAATTGCGCGAATTCTTCACGCAGCAGGCGACGCGTCTCTTCTGCTGCCAGTATTGAAGAACGCTGCCGTTGCGGATGATTTTTCGCCAGGCTCACGATATCGTGAAAATAACAGGCGGTTAAAATCACCAGCATATCAACGTCGTCATCTGCCGCTAGTTTCTGTGCCGTAGCCCAGACGCGGCGAAAATGACACAGGTCATGTGCCGCGTCCTGATGTTGATGATGGTTTTTCAACCAGTTTTCGAACTGTGCCTGCCAGTGTTGTAAATCCATACGCGCTCCGTTGCCAAAGAGTCGCAACCTTAGCAGTTTTTATTCATAGCGTCTGCTACGTGCGGGACGAGGTCGGGTGTACCAGGCAATGCCGCCTAGCAAGGCACCAACCAGGGCCATAAACAGAAATCCGACCAATGCTCCTAACCACTTCCCCGCAGTAGATCCTAAATCACTTTCAAATCCCGACACGGGGGCATCGGGGATCCGGCTCATCACCCAGATGTATCGCGCCATTGCCCAGACGAAATAGCCACACCATGTATAGAAAGCCCACAAAGCCAATTTGCCGCCAGGGCTGCGAGAGAGTCTCTCTTCCATCTTTGTCGAACCGTACTCCATTTTGAGATAACCCGGAAAATTCAGACTTAGTACTATTATGTGATAAAAGTCACATTTTTCCACATTGGATGAGTCAGTCAAGACTCAATCATTTTTTGAGCAAATAGATAGTTTTTGCGCAACGGCAATAATTACCGGAAAAACAGCAATAAAGATTTATTTTTATCTTGGATAATGGTTTTATTAATTCACCCAAACAATACATTAGCACTGAATACAATTATACCTTTTTAGATTTCTGTGTCATGATAACCCCGTTATTAGCCTTTTATCGTCTTGTTTATATTTTTGGGCCGGCATGAAGCCGGCTTTTTTTATGCTTTCATTAATGTGCGCGCGATCACATAGGCCGTTTAGCGCAACAATCATTGACACTTCCTATCTTTCCAATCAAATCATAACATATTGATATATATTCATAATTTTCATGAATGTATATATCTATAATTCATAATCCTGAATTATATTAAATAGATTGGAAACATTTTGAAATCTTTTAAATACATTTGTTACATGTAATCCTTAAAATAAAATGAACTTCATAGAATAGTATCCAAATGTGCTTTTTTTTGGATAACGGCACTTATTGATATATTCATGAAGATTATAATCACAAGGGAATACATAATGAAAAGAAAAGTTCTGGCAATGCTGGTCCCGGCGTTATTAGTTGCTGGCGCAGCAAATGCGGCTGAAATTTATAATAAAGATGGCAATAAACTGGATTTATACGGAAAAGTAGTAGGTCTGCACTACTTCTCTGACAACTCGGGCGCTGATGGCGATATGTCATATGCCCGTATCGGTTTCAAAGGCGAAACACAAATCGCTGACCAGTTCACTGGCTATGGTCAGTGGGAATACAACCTTCAAGCAAATGGCACAGAAGGCGATGGAGATAACTCAGCTACCCGTCTGGCATTCGCAGGTTTAGGTTTTGGTCAGAATGGTACTTTCGATTATGGTCGTAACTACGGTGTCGTATATGATATCGAAGCATGGACCGATATGCTGCCAGAATTTGGTGGTGATACCTATGCTGGTGCCGACAATTTCATGAACGGTCGTACCAACGGCGTTGCAACCTACCGTAACAATGGCTTCTTTGGTCAGGTTGATGGTCTGAACTTTGCTCTGCAATATCAGGGTAATAATGAAAGTGGTGGCCCCTTCGGGCAGGAAGGTTCCGGTAGTGGTGATGGCCGTAGCCTTTCCAAAGAAAATGGTGATGGTTTCGGTATGTCTACATCCTACGACTTCGACTTCGGTTTAAGTCTGGGTGCTGCATATTCAAACTCTGATCGCTCAGATCGCCAGGTTGGAGTTGGTTTAAATGATCGTAACCATAGCAACAGAAATGCTGGTGGTGAAACCGCTGAAGCATGGACTGTTGGTGCAAAATATGATGCTAATAATGTGTATTTAGCAGCTATGTACGCTGAAACTCGCAATATGACCCCATATGGTGGTGGCGAGTTTGATAATGGTGAATCAAGATCAGCCATCGCTAACAAAACCCAAAACTTTGAAGTTGTTGCTCAGTATCAGTTCGACTTCGGCCTGCGCCCGTCCATCGCTTACCTGCAATCTAAAGGTAAGGATTTAGGCGGCTGGGCTCATGACGGCAACGGCGACCCGCGTTACACTAACAAAGATCTGGTTAAATACGTTGAAGTCGGTGCGACCTACTACTTCAACAAAAATATGTCCACCTATGTTGATTACAAAATTAACCTGCTGGACAACGATGATGACTTCTACGAAGCAAACGGCATCGCTACCGATGATATCGTTGCTGTGGGCTTAGTCTACCAGTTCTAATCAGCCAACACGCCTCGGCGTGTTACTGTAAAACATAACACTAGGCTGTGTCCCTTAATTACGCAACCGTTGATAAAAGAGTCGGATGCAGCCCAGTTTCACCATCGCCAGATAATTTCTCGCCGTTTTGTCGTAACGCGTAGCGATGCGGCGGTATTCTTTCAGGCGACCAAAGCACCGTTCAACGACGTTGCGATTGCGATATGCATCGCGATCAAGCCGTGCTCGTCCATCCGATGCCATTTTTTCATTTGATTTTCGGGGGATGACTGCCTTTATGCCTTTATTTTTCAGCTCGTTGCGCAATGTGAGTCCGGAGTACGCTTTGGCGGCCAGCACAACATGACCACGGCGTTTCATGCAACCGTTCTGACGATGAACGCCAATGCCGTCCAGAAGTCGTTGCGCGAACTGGCTTTCATGAGACTGCCCGGGGCTTAGCACGATATTTAACGGGAGGCCGCTTCCGTCTGTTGCCAGATGGATTTTGGTGCCCAAACCGCCTCGAGGGCGACCCAGCCCATTATCTCCGTCGATATCGGAATTTTTTTTGAGCTCCGGCGGCGCATTTTAGTGCCCGGATATTACTGCCATCCAGCGCTGTGGCAGACCAGTCAACAAAGCCGTTCGCATCAAGTAGTGAAAGCAATCTGTTGAAAATGATGTTAATCACGCCTGACTTTGACTACCTGTTAAAGCGGTTATAAACGGTTTTCCATGGCCCATATCGTTCGGGTAAATCGCGCCATGGTGCGCCGGAACACAATACCCAGAACATGCCGTTGATGATTTTACGATGCTCTGCACATGGGCGCCCGGCCCGTCGTGTGGCAGGTTCAGGGGGCAACAAGGGCTTGATGATGGCCCATGCTTCATCGGGGAGGTCGTAGCGAGCTATGGTTCAATATGTTGTGGAAACAGACCGTTACTATAGCTCAAACTATTACGGGACACAGCCTAATAAAATCATGGCTCCTCACAAAGAAAACATCATTGAAAGAGCTCAGCAGTTTAAAAGAGTTTTAGTTTTACAGGATACAATTGAACTTAATTATTCTGGTCTGAATGAAAAACAGGGAGTTGGTCCTAAAAAATATAAAGATGAAAGAAACTTATTTCTTCATCCTCAACTCGTCATCAGTGAGTCAGGTGTTTGCCTTGGGGTTTATGATGACTATCAGTGGTTCAGGGATGAATTAAAGACCAGTAAAAATACCCGATAAGAAATCTGCAATGATTTACTTCATAAAAACATGTCAGTGAAAAAGAAACCTGGCGTTGGGTTGAAGGATATAATAAAGCAACAGAACTGGCCCGCCAATGCCCTGCTACCCATGTATTGTCAATTTCTGAGCGCGAAGGCGATTTTTATGATCTGTTTGAACACGCAGAACAGACTCCCGGAATAAAAGCTGACTGGCTTGTCAGAATGAAATTTAATAACAGAGCCACGCTGAATATCAATGGAAAACGGGATCATAGGTTGTTGCACGAAAGAATCATGGAGATTACACCGCAGCAACTGGTTGAATTCGCTATACCAGATGGGCGGGGGCAACCAGCCAGAACAGTGACACAGGAATTGCGCCTGGCCAGACTGACACTGCATCCCCCCCACCGGACGTAGAGGAAAGCTTCGTTGTGTTCCGGTAACCGTAACAGTTTTGCTTGCAAAAGAAAGAAACCCACCGAAAGGGACCCAACCTCTTATCTGGTAGTTAATGAGTAGTATTCCTGTTGAAGATTTAACGGAACCAGCACAACTTATTCAGTGGTATTTACAACACTGGCAAATTGAAGTTTTTTTTAAGTATTAAAAAGTGGATGTCAGGTTGAGACATTACAGCTTGAAACGTTTGAAAGAACCCGGAACAGTCTCGCGCTATATTTAATAATAGACTGGCGAATCATGTATATAACCTCATTGTATAAAACTATGCCAGAAATATCTAGCAAATTTATTTCCCCCGGAGATGAGTGGAAATACCTCTGGCTTCTTGTTGAAAATACAGCACCTCCGAAAAATCCTCCTGATATAAAAACAGCAACAGTAATGTTGGCGAGACCTGGAGGATATCTGGCAAGAAAAAATGATTCGCCACCAGGCCCAAAAGCAATATGGTCAGGATTAACACGATTAATGTTGTCAATTAATGACATAGAAATATCCCAGAAAACTTGTGGGTAAGGGTATGTAAGGGCAACGGTGATCATGATTGGATTCTGGCGGATAAAAACGCGCATACCTTAACGATAAGCGCGATGTTGTTCAAGTAGATATGGGGTATGTATTGGCCTAATGATGTTGGGTTTATCGTCAAAACGCTTACCTGAGAGGTAAGCGTTTTGCGCGTATTACTGAAAAAAGCGAATTATTTGTAAGTTGCAATCGTAATATTGCCAGAGAAATTTCTCTTTATATTGCGGATATCATTATCCCTTGACCGATTATCATCTTCAGCGTTGTTATGGATGATACTTTCGCCTTTAGTGGTATAGATATAATTAGCAATATCAAAGTTGTTATTCTCGCTATTTACGACTGCTCTTAAAACGTAAAGGGTTTGTGTGAATCCGTTTGCTGAGAAATCGGCATGAAGATGGTTATGTCTACCATTCAAAGCAACAAAACTCGGACAATCAATTAATTTATCGCTAACAGCTAGAGCGGCGCTACGCACATCATGTGCAGCGTTATCATTAGCAACATGAAATGCTTGTGAACAAGCATAAAACAAATTTCCAATCCCGGTAGGACTGGATAAACAAGAAATAATTTCTTCTCTTTTTTCTGGCGTTATACGATCCTGCTCTAAAGACTCTCTCACCAGATGACATTCATCAGATTTGAAAATAAATTTCTTGAATATTTCCTCATAAACATCATGAGAAAGAGATCCAGAGCGAGTGAAAGATTCGTTGGCATGAAATTTTTCGCTAAGTAAGTCTCTTATAGTGCTGTTTATTTTTTCACCACAACATAAAACAAATGAACTTCCCTCCAGAACTTGTCTTTTTGCATCTGCAAGGAGTGAGCTAAATTCCGCCTCTCCAAGCGTAAGGTTTTCCATACCTGATTGATGTAAATACTGTTCTGGAATTAAATCTTTTTGTTCCTTTAGAAGCTCGATCATTCGGCATTCGGTTTGCTTATCAGTACAGGAAGACATGTTATAGTTATTTTTAGCAACTTCCAGCTTAAGAGCATTTGCAGCAACTGTTAATTCTGAGAGTTGATGTTTTTCAAATTGATCGTGATCTGATAATAACCTTATAAACTCTTTTACATTTCGACCACTAAAATCCTGTTCCCTACTCTTTCGATCAAAACATTTTTTTTTGTTATTGAGCTCACGATACATATCAGTGACTTTAAATTTATTACTTCCGGTCTGCTCAATTTTTGTATAACTATCCATGCCTGTAACGGCAATCCATGTCTTATAATTCGCATTCTCCGATTCAGGCGTAACATGAAAATAAGGAACCAATTTATCACTAATATCATGTCGATAGATATGAAAAGAATCTAAAATGTATAATAATAAACTGCGAAAAACTTCACGAAAACTGTCATCGTGAGACCTTGCCCTATAATTATCGAGCAGGCCACTTTGTTCCATCGCATTTAACTTAGAAATATTACTCTCGAGGCTTTTTTCGATACTCTCCCTTAGATTCTGATTTTGTAACTGGCTATTATCATTCTCTGTTTTATTTGGATATATATTACTCGTCACACTAACCATAGTAACCTCGCTATTCCTCACGATGAACTATTAATTTATACACAACAATCCGAATTTAACACCACCGCTGAATATCTTAGCCCTAACTGTCAACACCCAAGTTACCAGTGCAGCGACTTAAATTAACGTCCTGGGCTAATAAATTGTGCCTGAGATGATCTCTGGCACAATTACACCTTATATATCTGAACGGAACTATCAAAAATCGCTCATCAGTAATCCCCTGAGCTATTTAGTTGTTTGTTTAATTACCCTTGGCTTCTATGCCGCTGGGTTTAATACCTTGTTACACCCCTGGCACCCACAGGGACGGGCTGTTATACGAAAAACGATCTACTGGGGCATTTTCAAATCCATGGCTTGGTGAATCCGGTATTAGTACCAGTCCGTTGTGAGCTGCGTGAATATGCAGCAGTGAATCACTCCCTGTGTCGATATGCAGCGTCGGTACACCCCGGTCAATCTCAAGAATGAGGCCGAAACACGCCGTGCCGGATACATCCACAACTTCACACTGAAGGTTTTGATCTGCTGAAATATTTACCTGATAGGACTGACAGACTTCTTCTGGCTGCTCAACGTTACCCAATTCTCAGTCCTGTAACGTCATGGTCATCGTTCAAGGCTGGTCTGTGAGTATGACATTAGCAGCGCACACACCTGATGGCGGAACTGCTGACGCTTGCTTATCCTTGTACGCCGCTGACACCATGTATACCAGCCGCTGCGGGCCACCCGGAGCACACGGCACATTGCTTTGATGCTGAACTCCGCCTGATGTTTTTCAATAAAGACATACTTCATTTCAGGTGCTTCGCGAAGTATGTCGCGGCCTTTTGGAGGATGGCCAGCTCTTCATCTCGCTCTGCCAGCTGGCGTTTGAGACGTGCAACCCCGGTGGGCATCTCCAGCTCACGTTCAGAAGAAGTCTGCTGATGTTGCTGTTTACTGCGCCAGTTGTAGAGCTGTGATTCATACAGGCTGAGTTCACGGGCTGCGGCAGCACACCGATGCGTTCAGCAAGTTTCAGGGCTTCACTGCGTAATTCAGGCGAATGTTGTTTACGTGCTTTTTTGCTGGTTGATACAGATTTTGTCATGTGAGTCACCTCTGACTGAGAGTTTACTCACTTAGCCGAGTGTCCACTATTACTGGGTAAGATCATTTCATCTCCATCTACGGCACACGCAATTGCCAAACATATCGATACAGCACCTTACCCTGCCCCTCCTGGCACAATAACATCTACCAGTGACTCTTCCAGCCACCCCAAATGCATTTCTTTATGAATTAATCCGCAACAAAACCACCTCCCATATAAAAATATTTGCAAAAATAGTGCATGAAAAAAGCCTTTTCTACAGCAGTTCGGGATATAAATATTCAACAGAATAGCAATATTCCATAGCACTCAATCTCTCATCGTCGTCCCAGACCTCTGATAATGGTCTAAAATCATTGAAGTCACTTGTGACCACATGACTCAAAAAGGAAAATTTGGCGTGAGAAACATTCAACATCAGTGCAGCATCATCATTACATATTTTCCCTCGTCGCCTACCGCTTTCGATATATTGACTCAATTTTCCAGCCTGGTTAAAAATAGCGACCAGCTCAGTCGCAAATATAGTGACTAACCTAACTAAGCAACAACAAGGAATACACTATGACTGTTCAAAAAAGTAAAGATCCGCAGGTCGATACTGCTGAAGATAATGCATTCTTCCCTTCAGAATATTCGCTTAGCCAATATACCAGTCCTGTCTCTGATCTTGATGGCGTGGACTATCCAAAACCGTATCGCGGTAAACACAAAATTCTGGTGATCGCCGCGGACGAACGTTATTTGCCGACCGACAACGGCAAATTGTTCTCAACCGGTAACCATCCGATTGAAACGTTGCTACCGTTGTATCATCTCCATGCTGCAGGTTTCGAATTCGAAGTGGCGACCATTTCCGGCCTGATGACCAAGTTTGAATACTGGGCTATGCCACACAAAGATGAAAAGGTAATGCCGTTCTTTGAGCAGCATAAATCGTTGTTCCGCAATCCGAAGAAACTCGCGGATATTGTCGCCAGCCTCAATGCTGACAGCGAATATGCAGCAATCTTTGTTCCTGGTGGTCATGGCGCACTTATTGGTTTACCAGAAAGCCAGGACGTAGCTGCCGCTTTACAGTGGGCAATCAAAAATGACCGTTTTGTTATCTCCCTTTGCCACGGCCCAGCGGCATTTCTGGCGCTTCGCCACAGCGATAACCCACTGAACGGTTATTCCATTTGCGCATTCCCAGACGCCGCAGACAAACAAACGCCAGATATTGGCTATATGCCGGGTCATCTCACCTGGTACTTCGGCGAAGAGCTGAAGAAAATGGGCATGAACATTATTAATAACGACATCACCGGGCGAGTTCATAAAGACCGTAAACTGCTCACCGGCGACAGTCCTTTCGCAGCGAATGCGTTGGGTAAACTGGCAGCACAGGAAATGCTGGCAGCTTACGTGGGTTAATCCCTGTTACATTGTAATGTAAGCGCATAATCAATCGCAGCCACGTGACTACTCACGGCGTGGCTGCGTTTTTTCATGGTTAACCTGTGGCGTACTGAAGCCATAGGTTAATTTCTTTGCGGTAACGTAATACGGAACACATTATGCTTATTTAAATAGTGATACGTAGCACTTCCCCCATGCAATTCGGCAATTGCTTTGACTAAAGAAAGGCCAAGCCCCTGACCTGCAGAATGACGCGAATTATCTCCCCGCCAAAATCTACGGAAGAGTTTTTCCGGCTCATTAATTTTCGATCCAGGGCTGGCGATATCAATATTAAGAGAGCCGTTGGCATCAAGAAAACTGGTTATATGAATGCACGATTTTTCTGGTGAATATCGAATGGCGTTAACAATAAGATTCGATAACATTCGTTGAAGTAAAATTTCATCCGCAAAGATTTGCTGATTGCACTCGACCTGAAAACGAATCTGTTTCTCTTCTGAAAGGTATTCCAGATAGTCTAACAAATTCCCAATTTCCTTGTTAAGAGAGAGCGAATCCAGTTTCACCAAAACATTGCTTTTATCTGCTCTGGCAAGAAACAGTATATTCTCTGTTAACCGCGAAATATTTTCCAGCTCTTCAATATTTCCGGCAATTGTTTTTTGATATTCACTGATACTTCGGGTTTGACTGAGCGTCACCTGATTCTGACCCAGTAATGCATTAATTGGCGTTCTAAGTTCATGAGCGAGATCGTCAGCAAATTGGCTAAGGCGCTCAAAATCTTTTACTAAAGCATGGTGCATTTTATTCAACGCCTGACCAAGAGGTTTTAATTCACTCGGTAATGCGATAACCTCAACAGGCTCTCGGGTGTCGTTATAATTTAATGCTTCCGTTACCCCACTCAACTTTTTGATCTCTCGTAATCCCGTTCTGATTAACAGCGGACTTAATACTGAGCACAGTATAATGGCGACGATGCAAATTATAATGCTATTAATTTTATACTGTTCAAGCATGTTATGTCTGGCTGAAGCCAATTTAGCCACAGTAACCGTTAATGATGGCGAAATTTCATCAATGTTAATTCGTAAAGCATCTATCTCTGTGTCATTAATAATGCTTCTGTAAATGCCAGCTGCACTGATTGCCTCAGTCGTAGGTATGTTATTTAACATATCATCACTGACATTGGTTCGGTTAACAATTTTATTGATGCCATGACCATGAATGATCAAAATATCCTGACTAACATCCATCATCCGGTTAAAATAGACAGGTAAAGTATCTGGATTTACCCCATCAATTAGTAACTGCTTGATCTGTGCAGTCCGGTTAATGAGTGTTGTATCATCGCGCCATTTCAACTCACTTGCCAGGCCATTATAGAGAGTCCAGACAATTCCAGCGCCAGCGACAGACAGTAGCAATATAAAAAGCAAGGTTAAACGGACGGTTATAGATAATCTTTTCATTATTTTTTTACCGCTACAAATGAATACCCCATTCCCCGGATTGTAGCGATTAGCTTTTCAGGAAAAGGATCATCAACTTTTGCGCGGAGCCTGCGAATAGCGACATCCACCGTATTAGTATCACTATCGAAATTGATTCCCCAAATTTCACTCGCAATAACCGTTCTGGGTATAATTTCGCCAGCTCTGGAGGCCAGTAGCCAAAGTAACTGAAACTCCTTGCGCGTCAGTGTAATACTGATATTGTCCCTGCTCACACTTTGGCTGACAGAGTCCATTCTTAATCCGCTGATTTCTAATGTTGAATTCAGCGCATGATGTTGCCTTAATTGTGCCCGAACCCTCGCCAGCAACTCAGAAAATGAAAAAGGTTTTACCAGATAATCATTTGCCCCACTGTCCAGCCCTCTGACTCTGTCATCGACAGAATCCCTTGCTGTAAGGCAAATAACGGGGGTTTGCTTTGCCGTTCGTAACGTTTGTAAGATCTGCCAGCCATCCATACCCGGAAGCATAATATCCAGAATGATCAATGAATAATCATCCTTCAGCGCAAGATAAAGCCCATCTCTGCCATCAGAAACCGCATCAATGACATAACCTGCTTCTGAAAGCCCCTGCGTTACCCATTCCTGGGTCCTTTGATTATCTTCAATAAGTAGAATCTTCATGAAAATAATATGCCATAAATCATATGTTATAGAAACAGCTTGGTTCATTACAAAATTGTAATGCTTCTGTAAGGTTATCACAGACGTTTTTTCGCTATTCTCAAAACTCATTCACATGACAAGGATATAAACATGTTAAAGCGTTATTTACTACTCTCGGTTGCAACGGCTGCATTTTCATTACCTTCTTTGGTTTATGCCGCACAACAAAACATTCTTAGCGTGCACATTTTGAACCAGCAAACAGGAAAACCCGCTGCCGACGTGACAGTCACTCTGGAAAAGAAAGCGGATAACGGCTGGTTACAACTTAATACCGCCAAAACAGATAAGGATGGACGAATCAAGGCACTGTGGCCCGAGCAAACTGCAACCACGGGCGATTACCGTGTTGTATTTAAAACTGGAGAATATTTTAAGAAACAAAATCTTGAAAGTTTCTTCCCTGAGATCCCTGTTGAGTTTCAAATTAATAAAGTGAACGAGCATTATCATGTACCTTTGTTACTTAGCCAATATGGGTATTCAACCTATCGTGGCAGTTAATGCGTAAATATGTAAAAGCAGATCTCTGCTACTGTTAGGGAGGAGACTCCCTGACAGATTAACAATCTCTTACTGGTTAACGACAAAACAGTGTGATGGCTTATGAAAAAGAATCAATTTTTAAAAGAATCTGATATTACGGCCGAGTCGGTATTCTTTATGAAGCGTCGGCAGGTGTTAAAAGCACTGGGCATCAGCGCGGCTGCACTTTCTTTGCCTCACGCTGCGCATGCCGATCTGCTTAGCTGGTTTAAAGGGAACGATCGTCCACCCGCCCCCGCCGGAAAACCGCTGGAGTTCAGCAAGCCTGCCGCCTGGCAAAATAACCTACCGCTGACGCCAGAAGATAAAGTTTCCGGCTATAACAACTTCTATGAATTCGGGCTAGATAAAGCCGATCCCGCCGCTAATGCTGGTAGCCTGAAAACCGATCCATGGACACTGAAAATCAGTGGCGAAGTGGCAAAACCATTAACACTCGATCACGATGATTTAACTCGTCGCTTCCCGCTGGAAGAGCGTATATATCGTATGCGCTGCGTGGAAGCGTGGTCGATGGTGGTGCCGTGGATTGGTTTTCCGTTGCATAAATTGCTGGCGCTTGTAGAACCCACAAGCAATGCGAAGTATGTCGCTTTCGAAACGATTTATGCGCCGGAACAGATGCCAGGCCAGCAGGATCGCTTTATTGGCGGCGGGCTGAAATATCCTTATGTCGAGGGATTACGTCTCGACGAAGCAATGCATCCGCTCACACTGATGACCGTAGGTGTTTATGGCAAGGCGTTACCGCCACAAAATGGCGCGCCGGTGCGACTGATTGTGCCGTGGAAATATGGCTTTAAAGGGATTAAATCGATCGTCAGTATTAAGCTGACCCGCGAGCGTCCGCCAACCACCTGGAATCTGGCAGCGCCTGACGAATACGGTTTTTACGCCAACGTTAATCCGCATGTTGATCACCCGCGCTGGTCACAGGCTACCGAACGATTTATTGGTTCAGGCGGCATCCTCGATGTACAGCGCCAGCCAACGCTACTGTTTAATGGTTACGCCGAGCAGGTGGCATCGCTGTATCGTGGACTGGATTTGCGGGAGAATTTCTAAATGCGTCTGACAGCAAAACAGGTGACATGGCTGAAAGTTAGCCTGCATCTTGCTGGATTGTTGCCGTTTCTCTGGCTGGTCTGGGCGATTAATAACGGTGGATTGGGTGCCGATCCGGTGAAAGATATTCAGCATTTTACTGGTCGCACTGCACTGAAATTTTTGCTGGCGACCTTGTTAATCACACCTCTGGCACGTTACGCAAAACAGCCGTTATTGATACGCACTCGCCGCCTGTTAGGCTTATGGTGCTTTGCCTGGGCGACACTGCATTTAACCAGTTACGCATTGCTGGAGCTGGGCGTGAATAATCTGGCGTTATTAGGTAAGGAGTTAATTACCCGGCCTTATTTAACGTTAGGTATTATGAGCTGGGTAATTTTGCTTGCGTTAGCGTTCACTTCAACCCAGGCGATGCAGCGAAAACTCGGCAAACACTGGCAACAGCTGCATAACTTCGTCTATCTTGTCGCGATCCTGGCCCCAATACATTATCTGTGGTCAGTGAAGATTATTTCACCGCAGCCACTCATCTACGCTGGGCTGGCTGTACTGCTTTTAGTCTTACGGTATAAGAAGTTGCTTTCCCTTTTCAACCGGCTACGCAAGCAGGTTCACAACAAATTATCTCTATAACTTCTTAATGCTGACATAGTACGCCTTACCCCTGCCGGATGCGGCGCGAGCACCTTATCCGGCCTACACAGATCGCATCAGGTTATGTTTCGTTTGTCATCAACCTCAAATCATCGAAGTAATTTATTTTATTTCAATAAGATAGAGAGTACATCTGGGTACACTATGCACTCGTCTCCCAAGAGTTGTTGCATTTTGCTATGTGTTACAATATAACATAACACATCATGTACAATAACTCTGGAGGAAACTGTTTTGGCGATTCGTCTTCATAAAATGGCTATTGCTTTAGGTGTATTTATTGTTAGCGGTCCTGCCTTTTCGCATGGTCATCACTCACACGGCAAACCCTTAACAGAGATCGAACAAAAAGCGGCTAATGGTGTTTTTGATGATGCCAATGTACAAAATCGAACGCTCAGTGATTGGGATGGAGTGTGGCAATCCGTTTATCCCTTACTGCAAAATGGCAAGCTTGACCCTGTCTTTCGAAAGAAAGCGAATGCAGATAAAACCAAAACATTCGCAGAAGTTAAAGATTATTATCAGAAAGGCTACGCGACAGATATCGAAATGATTGGCATTGAGGACGGCATTGTTGAATTCCATAGAAATAATTCAACAACATCCTGTAAATATGATTACGATGGATACAAAATACTCACCTATAAATCAGGCAAGAAAGGCGTTCGTTACTTATTCGAATGTAAAGATCCTAAAAGCAAAGCCCCTAAATATATACAATTTAGCGATCATATAATTGCACCACGAAAATCATCTCATTTTCACATTTTTATGGGTAATGATTCACAGCAATCTTTATTGAATGAAATGGAAAACTGGCCAACGTATTATCCCTATCAGTTGAGTAGCGAAGAAGTGGTCGAGGAGATGATGTCTCATTGAGTCTTCCATGAATAGCGTCTCGATGCCGTTTTTATTAAGTTATCATAGCAACCACAGGTCCATCCACAAACGCCACTGAATGCAAGGTAGCTGCAGACACGCTCATCGCTATGACGTGTCTGCATCTTAATAAGCAAGCCCTCATAGGGTTAATCAATAACGGACTCCATATACAATACTGCCAACAGCGTAAGATAACTGGGCGCAGGCAATTGCTTATATTGACTGTTCACAATTTACCCTTTTCAATTTTTTAAATAACAAATTCTTAAAACCACATCTGTATAAGGTATTTTTAAGGTTCGTGGGATAGCTTGACTGTGAAAATTACAGGAGCTATAAAAATGAATCGATTCTCAAAAACTCAAATTTATTTACATTGGATAACGCTGCTTTTCATTGCAATCACTTATGCCGCAATGGAACTCCGTGGCTGGTTTCCCAAAGGTAGTAATGCTTATCTGTTGATGCGTGAAACACATTACAATGCGGGTATCTTCGTTTGGGTGTTAATGTTTTCACGTCTTATAATAAAACACCGTTATAGTGATCCCTCTATTGTGCCACCGCCACCTGCCTGGCAAATGAAAGCGGCTTCGCTAATGCACATCATGCTTTATATAACCTTCCTTGCGCTTCCACTGTTGGGGATTGCTTTAATGGCTTATAGTGGAAAATCGTGGAGTTTCCTTGGTTTCAATGTGCCGCCTTTTGTTACCCCAAACAGTGAAATTAAAGCATTGATAAAAAATATTCACGAAACCTGGGCGCACATAGGTTACTTTTTAATCGCAGCCCACGCTGGCGCAGCGCTCTTTCATCATTACATTCAGAAAGATAATACTCTGTTACGAATGATGCCTCGCCGCAAATAAGTCGATCCCCTGACAAGGAAATGTGAACCATGGACATCAACGCGTCATAAATGTTTACGCAAGTGCACAATGCACCCTTTCCACTATCAACAAGGAGGAGCCGAAACTGTGTAAATCGTACAATGGTAAGACTTATCAAAAATACAGGTTAATTTTGGTATTTAAACCTTTTTTACTTGTTAGTATGATACAAAGGCTTTCAAAAAAGCTGGGAAATTCAACAACTCTTGGAAATTATGGACCTTGTCCCGCGGCTTTAATCTGACGGCCGCGTTCCTTTTTTGGCTCAATTATTGACCCCTTCTCTACGCAACTTCAGTTCCCACCACCAACTTTGCGGCAGTTTCATAGGATGAATGTCTAAAAGAATAATGGTGAGCGATAAGAAAACGACTGAATAACTGCACATTTTCGCTCGAAAGCTTCCTGTCAGATCAACAGCTAATCAAGTGCTGAATGTCACAGTATCGAACAGAAAACAGTGACGATCTAACCCTTCAAGAATATTCTACGATTGTTCTGTTTAGGAAAAGCAAGGCGGGAAGTCGGGAGATAAGTCATTGATAAAGTGGCGGAGAGAGGGGGATTTGAACCCCCGGTAGAGTTGCCCCTACTCCGGTTTTCGAGACCGGTCCGTTCAGCCGCTCCGGCATCTCTCCGTTCAGATGGTTGCCATGATGCCAGGAAATTTGGCATTTTAACAGTCCCTGTCCGTGCAATTTTGTTCAAGTGACGAGTTTGCGAGCAAAACGATGATTAAGTGGCCCTGGAAAGTACAAGAATCAGCACATCAAACTGCCCTTCCCTGGCAGGAAGCACTATCGATTCCCCTTTTAACGTGTCTGACGGAACAGGAACAAAGCAAATTAGTCACTCTTGCCGAACGTTTTTTACAGCAAAAACGGCTTGTTCCCTTACAGGGCTTTGAGCTGGATTCATTAAGAAGCTGCCGGATAGCCCTTCTATTTTGCCTGCCCGTTCTGGAGTTAGGGCTAGAATGGCTGGATGGTTTTCATGAAGTCTTAATTTACCCTGCGCCATTTGTAGTCGATGATGAGTGGGAAGACGATATCGGTTTAGTGCATAACCAACGTATTGTTCAGTCAGGTCAGAGCTGGCAGCAAGGGCCAATCGTTTTGAACTGGTTGGATATACAAGATTCGTTTGATGCTTCTGGTTTTAACCTGATTATTCATGAAGTCGCTCATAAGCTGGACACCCGTAACGGCGATCGCGCCAGCGGAGTTCCCTTTATTCCGTTGCGTGAGGTTGCTGGCTGGGAACACGATCTTCATGCTGCAATGAACAACATTCAGGAAGAGATCGAATTGGTTGGCGAGAATGCGGCGAGCATTGATGCTTATGCTGCCAGTGATCCTGCTGAGTGTTTTGCTGTACTTTCTGAATATTTCTTTAGCGCCCCAGAACTTTTTGCTCCTCGTTTCCCTTCATTGTGGCAACGTTTCTGCCAATTTTATCAACAAGATCCTTTGCAGAGACTGCATCACGCTAATGATACAGACTCGTTTTCGGCGACGAATGTTCATTAATTAACAACTTTGCAGATTAATTAACCAATTGAAATGACTTATGAAATTTAGTGTTGACAGACAAGGTACCGCTAAGTAACATGCGCCCCGTTCACACGATTCCTCTGTAGTTCAGTCGGTAGAACGGCGGACTGTTAATCCGTATGTCACTGGTTCGAGTCCAGTCAGAGGAGCCAAATTCAAGTTTTCATGCTTATCTGTACATCTCTATTTGTTTACGATTCAGTAAGTTAGCGTGAAAATCCTCCCCGGTGCGTATCTGGTTTTCTCTCCGCATCGGGATAATTTGGTGGTCAGATCTGGGGTCAGTTTGGTTCGATTCTGGAGTGACCCCCAAATGTCTTTAAACGATTCTAAAATCCGCAAGTTAAAAACCTCTTCCCGTCCGGTAAAACTCTCCGATTCTCACGGTCTGTATCTGCTCGTCAATCCGGGCGGTTCACGCATCTGGTATCTCAAATATCGTTTCAACGGAAAAGAATCCAGAGTCAGTCTTGGCGCATACCCGCTGGGTCTGGATGTTCAGTTCGCGTAAATGCTCACTGAACCGTTTTGTAATATGGATACGGTCATTTACCGTTTTGAAGCTGCCGCCTGCTTTCTTCGTCAGTGCCTTCATTTCACTACTTAATTTGCTCATGACTACCCTCTACAACCAAAAAAACAGTCTCCGGCATGTGCTTTTTGGCTGCGCCAGAACGATACCTTCACGTCGAAGTGGCAGTTTGTTGAGGTTTAGGGAGTTTCAGGCTGTACGCGGTACAGACTGTCTGACGAAACAGGGGTGTCTCCGGGGCGTCGTGCCCCCCTCGGTATCGATCTTTTTCTCCTTTACTCTGAACTGACAGCGGCCCCAAAGGACATGTCAGGCGGCGAAAGGCAGATATGCTAGTCCGCCGGCATCATACCGCCATCTCATCAATTAGTTTCACGCCCCTGGCGATACGTATCCGCAGGACGCCCTCAGTTCATCAGAAAAATGCCAGGCAGATCAGCCAACAGACCGCGCACTGTCTGTACGGCCTGTGATGACAATACGCAGGAAAGTAAAATCTGCGTCAACGTTTCACAGTATTCGCCAGGCAGAAATTACAACGCTCCGGTATTCTGGTGTTTGTTTGAGGCTCGCTGCCGCTGTACGGAGATTTCTGCCCCCCGAACCAGTGGTGCCAGCAAAAAGATAATTCCCGACATGAATGCTAGTCCGCAATAAACCACTGGAAAACCGGTTATTTCCGCAATATAACCAATAGGCGCAGGGGCCATCAGCGTACCTAAATACCCAATGGTTGTGGCAATGCTCATTCCTGTGTTGGTGGAAATATTGGGCTGATTTCCCGCCGCGGAAAAGATAATGGGCACAAGGTTGGCGATGCCGATTCCCGCTAAGGTAAATGCGCAGATCGCCTGCCAGGGATTGTGTGCCAGCGCGCTCAACAATAGGCTAGCGCCTGCCAATAAGCTGGAGACTCGTATAATTAATATTGCGCCGAAGCGGTTGCGGATCACGTCACCCATAAAGCGAAACAAGGCCATTGCTACAGCAAAGCAGGCGAAGGCAAGGCTGGCGATTTCTGTTTTTGCATTGAGATTTTTAATCAAATAGCGTGACGACCAGTCAACAACAGCGCATTCAGGGATCATGGCCAGAAAAGCCATCAATCCAATCAGATAAATCGCCGGAGAACGAGGCAACCGGGTGGTCTGTCTGCTGGTGGATTTAACCGTCTGTATGTCTTTAAAAATGGCCGGAGCGATAATCAGCGTCAGTATTAAGGCCACGGCACTAATAAAAAAGATATGCGTCAAAAAGCCAAATTGTTTAACAAGATGGCCGCCTATCGAGCCCGCCGCAAATAGGCCGATACTCCAGAAGCAATGGCAGGAGGATAAAATCGCTTGTGAGAGTGATCTCTCCACCGCCACGGCATTCGAGTTCATCGCTACATTCATGGCACCAATCATCGCACCAAGAACAAATAAAGCTGGCATCAACACTAATGGGGTGGTGGCTAAACCAACCGGAATTAATGCCAGGGAGGCTGCAAGGGCAAAAATACGCGTTACGATTTGTGTCCCCATCTTTTCCATCAGAATGCCTGATATGGGCATCATGGTTAGTGCACCGAATCCGAAGATCAGAATTAAATGGCCGATCACTTTGTCGGTCACGCCAAAGCGCGGTACAAGCTGTGCAATTTGCACAGCCCAACCTCCGGTGACGAAGCCGTTGATGAAAAATAGCATAGTGACAGCCCAACGTCCCTTCTGTGTGATATTCATCAGCACTCTTCTCTTGTGGTACAGGATGTTTTCTTACGAGAGCTCTGAGTTTCCATCTCCATCTGGTGCTCTGGGGTAAAGGCGATCACTACTTTTTCGCCTGTCTGTGGAATGATTTTCACATTACGAAAATCTGTAATTGCAAGCACGGCACCGCACTCTTTCAGACTGTCTGTACCGATGCCAACACAAATTGCGCCTGCTGTAACAGCAGATGTTACGCCGCTTCTTGAATCCTCAAAGACCAGTGTTCTGGACGGTGCAAGATGAAACCGCTCTGCGGCAAGCAGATAAGGATCGGGATAAGGCTTGCCGCGCACGACATCATCACGTTCGACAATCACTGAAATGCAGGGCGTGATTTTCAGCATCTCCATAATACGATCGATTTTCGACCGCCAGCCGCTAGTGACAATCCCCACACTTATGCCAGCCTTATGCAACGCCTGGATAAGTTCGCTAACTCCAGGGATCGGGTCGTAATCAGCGGTATTTTCAACGTGGATGATATGTGACTGGACCTTCTTTTGATCTTCCAGGGAAAGGTCGCTGAACAGGGCGCGAATGGTATGCGGGCCGGGCTGTCCGTGAATATGCCTGACGATATCCTCTTCCGTTAGCGTCTTGCCAAACATCTGTGCGCCTTCAGCCCAGCCGCGCTCAATCACCGCATTGGAATCAATAAGGACACCATCCATATCGAATAAAACAGCGGCAATACGGTTCGCAGAACTATGCATTTTCTCTCTCCAGATTTTTATTGCGCGTTGCGCGAGTGTATGCGGTAGCAATAACCACTTGCCCCAATGAAATACCACCATCGTTAGTCGGAACTAACTGATGGCTGTAAGGCCGGAATCCACAAGACTCCAGACTGTTAAGAGAATTAACGAGGATGAATTCATTGCAGAACACGCCGCCGCTCAGGACAATTTGTTGCGTGCCTGAGCGTGCCACCAGACGTTTACAGACCTCGCAAATCATGTCGACGATGGTAGAGTGAAAGCGCCGACTTAGTTCGGCCATATCAAAACCGGGCTGGCTGAAGCATTGCACCAGTTCCCTTATCATCGGGCGATAATCCACCTCGAGCTTATTCTCGACATCGGCAATGATGTAGCTGAACGGAGCCGTCATATGAAGTTTACACTGCAGCAGCGCTTCCAGTTCAATGGCCGCCTGGGCTTCGTACTCCACCTGAGTGCAAACGCCCATCAGCGCGGCGATGCCGTCAAATAGTCTGCCCATGCTGCTGGTCGTGGTGGTGTTGATTTTTCTGGTCGCCATTTTACTGAATATATCGCGCTGCTGAGGCTGGAGCGCCTGCAAGCCTGGTACTGCGAGCGTACTGATATCTTCGCCGAAGGTTTCCACCAGTAAGGAGATGCCGACGCGCAGCGGCTCTTTAACTGCCCGATCGCCTCCGGGCAGGGTCATTGAACGCAAGCATCCTGCACGCTCGAATTTTTCGAAATCACCAACGAGAAACTCACCGCCCCAAATGGTGCCGTCGGTGCCATATCCTGTACCGTCAAAAATTACGCCTAGAGTAGTACCTGACAGGCCATTTTCCGCCATGCAGGATGCCATATGCGCGTGATGGTGTTGAACCTGAACGACCTGATGCTCTAAATTCTCCAGCGCATGCCGGGTAGAGCGGAAAGAGGGATGCAAATCGCAGGCCACGACATTTGCCTTCACGTTCAGCAGGTTTTGAAGATGATCAATACATTCGATATGTGATTTAAAAGTCACGTTATTCTTAAGATCGCCAATATGCTGGCTCAGAAAAACCTGTTTTCCTTTGCCGATGCTGATCGTGTTTTTTAGCTCCGCCCCGAGCGCGATAACGGAATCCACTGCGTAAGGTAGATGAATAGGGTATGGCGCGTAACCGCGGGAGCGGCGCAAAAACGATAGCTGCGAGGTAATGGCGTCGTTGCGAAACACCGTGCGGACCACCGAATCGTCAACACGCGTATGAATATCGCGATTATTCAGAATGAAGTAATCCGCGATTTTCCCGAGTTGCTTAATTGCCATGTCGTTGTCAAAGACGATCGGATGACCGGAAATATTACCGCTGGTCATAATCAGGATCGGCAGAGACGGGTCTTCCAGCAATAAATGCTGAAGCGGCGTTGAAGGCAGCATTACACCGATGTTCGGATTATGTGGCGCAACGGTACTCGCCAGCAGGACGTTGCGCTTATACAACAAGACAATGGGACGCTGCGGGCTTTCCAGCAATTTGTGATTACAGGGGGGGATGAAAGCAATACGCGACGCGCTTTCCACATCCGCGACCATCACTGCAAAAGGTTTGGCGTCTCTTCGCTTGCGTTGCCGAAGTTCATTGACAGCATTCTCATTGCAAGCATCGGCCACGAGATGAAAGCCACCAAGGCTCTTTATTGCAAGAATTCCGCCTTCTTTTAGTTTCGTAATGGCAAATTTGACAATATCATCTGTGTGAACGGATGTGCCCTGTCGATCGGTAAGTTGCAACTGTGGGCCGCAAACTGGGCAGGCATTGGGCTGGGCATGATAGCGTCGATCCTCAATATCGTTGTATTCACGCTCACAGGTTGGACATAAAGGGAATTTACGCATAGTGCTCTGGGCACGATCGTAAGGCATACCAAGAATAATGGAATAGCGCGGCCCACAATTGGTGCAATTGGTGAAAGCGTAACGATAACGATAACGATGATTATCAGGATCGCTTATCTCGCGCAGGCAATCGCTGCAGACGTTGGTATCTGGCGGGATAATCGTGTCCATGCTGGTATGATCGCAGCTTTTACGGATGCTGAACGTTTCATAGTGCGCTCTGGTATCCGTTGGGCTAACTTCCTGCGTACTGATGATTTTTGCCAGTGGTGGTGCCTCGGTCACCAGTTTGTCCAAGATTCTGGCAATAACCGTGCCGGATGCCTGCAGCTCAAGCAACACGCCTTCTGAATCGTTTAACACCCAGCCGGTGGCACCATAGGTGCGGGCCAGTCGGTGAACAAAGGGACGAAATCCAACGCCCTGAACGACCCCACAGATGCGGTAACGCCGGGTTTCCGGCGTCTCGTGAAGCTCAACAGAGTCTGGGTAATTCTGCGCCATATAATTCCTCGACTTCTGTGTGTGTTCCATCAGCTTCAATCATATAGACTTCAGTACCCGAGACAGCGGTGATCTCGCCGATAATTGTCGCGTGCTTGCCGACAGGATGCTCCTGCAGCAAATGTAGTACCTTCTGAGCATACTCAGGTTCAACAAACAGGCATAAACAACCTTCATTAGCGAGATTAATGACGTCAACACCCAGCATATTAGCTGCCATGGCGGTTTCCGGCTGTATGGGCAAAGATGGCTGGTCGAAATGAATCTGATAATTTGTTGCGCGCGCATGTTCGTGTAAAACAGCGGACAGCCCACCGCGCGTAACGTCTCGCATTGACGCTATTTTGCCTTCAGGGATGTTGCTGATGAGTTTGTCAATAATGTGGTTCAGCGGTGCGCAATCACTAAGAATATTTCGCTCGAACCCCAATCCTTCCCGCATCGACAGCAGGTGAATCGAGTGATTGCCGATATATCCGCTCAGGATTATTTTCTGCCCCGGACGCACGTTCTTAACTGAGACTGGCGGATGTTCAAACACGCCGATGCCAGCAGTATTGATAAACAGCCGATCTGCTTCACCTTTGCCTACGACCTTGGTATCACCGGCGACAATCTTGACCTCTGCCTCACGAGCCGTTTCACGTACGGACTCGATGATTCTGACCAGATCAGCCATCGGCATACCTTCCTCAATAATAAGACTGAGTGTGATGTAAAGGGGACGAGCCCCACTGACAGCGAGATCGTTAACGGTGCCGCAGACGGCGATTTTGCCAATATCACCGTTGCCGAAAATCAGCGGCGTGGCAACAAAGGAGTCGGTGGTGAAGGCAATTCGCCTGGTGGATAACCCCAGCACCGCGCTATCTTCCATCACGCCCAGATAGGTGTCACCGAGAATGCTAGCAATTTTTTCAACCAACTCGCGGCTTAATTTCGCCCCGGTGCCATGATCCAGTACAACGACCTCTTCATGATTTAGCGTCTGGGTTAAGCTCATGATGCTTCCCTTTCGCCGCGCTCAGGCAGATCGTTCTGTTTTTGCAATATTGATAAAATTTCCGCAGAAGGTGCTACAGTTGCGCAATAGCTGGCAAGCCACTCGAGTGCACGCTCTGTATCTTCGGACGAAGGCGCGAACACGCAGTCGTCCGGTACCCAGACGTTATAGCCGCGAAAGAAGGCATCTGCTGCAGTAGTCTGCACGCAAGCATGAGTTTGCAACCCGGTAACGATTACGGTTTTTACCCCGAGTTGCTGGAGGATTTCGTCGAGATCGTTATTAAAAAAACCGCTGTCTCTGCCCTTGACTACAACCAGATCTGTGGGGCGGTATACTTTATCGATAATCTGGTTTTCCGGGCGACCAGCTAGTGCAGGAATGCCCGCTTCGCGGTTGCGATAGCGCTTTTGTACCGCCGGGTCATTAGGATCGTTGATAAGTTGCAGGTGGATAATGGATTGATCCAGAGCGCGAATGCCATCGAGAAACTGATTAAACTGGACGAGTTTTTGCGCCAGAATTTCTGGAGAGCGTGTTATTTTGTAGGTAAACTCATACTGCAGGTCATTAGTGAGAACGGCAATATTTGGCATAAATATTTAATCCTTATTGTATTTATATAATGAATTTTTTTGAATGATTTATGAGGTCAATTTTTATAAATAACCTGCGCATTAGTGAGTGCTAAATAGAACCAAGAGCAGCAGGTATGGCGTTTCTGAGTTTGACAAACCAAGGGGATCTCGGCGTAAATCATTTTACGCATCATGTCATCTGTTGCGAGTATTTGTATAATTCCAATTTTTCAGGATTCAATAAATGTCAGGAATAGATATAAGGCTGCTGCGTGCATTTGTGACACTGGCGGAAAAGGGAAACTACAATAAAGCTGCAGAAGCTTTATTTCTGACACAACCTGCGCTTTCAAAGCAGATCAGGATGCTCGAACAGAAGACCGGAGGGCAGCTTTTCCTGCGTGGTCGCCACGGGGCAGTGTTGACGATGGTTGGCAGGCAGTTGTTTGCTAAAGCTTATGAGTTGCTGAAATCCCACCACGATTTTTTAACCTACGCCAGAGAAATCCAAAAGGGGAGTACGGGTAAACTGGTGCTCGGATTTGGTATATCTTCGTTTAAAAGCACACCAGTTTGGATTAACACTTTTCGCCAGAAATTTCCCGACTGCGACGTTGTTATCAGCCAAATTGCCTCCAGCGTACAAGCCAGGATGTTGATGGAAGGTGAACTGCATGCTGGTTTTGTTCGTATGCCGGTAACAGAATTATTGGCCTCTCGCTTAATAAATAAAGAAAATCTGGTGTTGGCTGTCCCGGTAGCCGTCGATATTGATCCCACCGATCTCCAGCGTACGCTGGCAATCTATCCGATTTTATGCATGGATCCAGCGGTCAGCCCTTGTCTGGCGGAGCAAACGACTGCGTTCCTGCGGGATAATGAACTCATCATTGAGCCAATCTCTGCGACGAATGATATTCATTCCCTGCTAGCATTGATAGCCGGAGGGAATGGTCTCGCGCTGCTACCCGCCAGCGTCGAGAATTTTTTACCTGTAGGAGTCAAGCTGATTACTCTGTGGGGAAAGCAGATCATATGGAACATTGGTGTGGCATGGAATCCGAAAATCGACAACCAGATGCGGGATGAGTTCCTGCAGATTGTCACGCATTATTTACCGTAAACGCGTTCGAAACGTCGGGGCATTTTAGAGTGAAGGCGAACTGGGATTTGGTACATTACAACGCAATTGCCTTGCAAGCCAGCACCCGACTTATTGATTATCATGCACGGTAGTGCCAGAGTGGATAACAGGTGATGTTTGTCGTCGGATCTGTAATAAGTTATTGCGATTGTAGGTACAGCTATCTTCACAGGTTAATTGATTGTAAGTGAAGCTAAAGGAGCTACTGAGTAAACTTCAAATGTTACTTTAAAATGGTGGCCAATCTGGTGGTCTTGATAAACCCAATTTTTTGTTTTAGCTTATCAATCAGCTATTTATTGGCAATGGCGATCCCAGTCAGAGGAGCCAAATTCTAAAAATTCGCTTTTTAGCGCAATGTCACTGACCTTAGTTGAGCATTGCTTTTTAACGGATAGCGGGTTTTTGACATCTTAAGCGCCCTCGATCTTTATGGTTGAGGGCGTTTTGCTATGGACACCATCACCATTTTCCCCTCGATTATAAAACTTGAGTAATTCAGTAGTCTCCCCTCTTGCAACTCACACCCAAAACTGCTTAACGAAAAGTTATTAATTTTCAATCATATTGCTATCAGGATTTATATTTTTTCGCTGTGCTAGAAAGGGCGCATTTATGTTAGCTCGTTCAGGGAAGGTAAGCATGGCTACGAAAAAGAGAAGTGGAGAAGAAATAAATGATCGGCAAATCTTATGCGGGATGGGTATTAAACTACGCCGCTTAACTGCGGGTATCTGCCTGGCAACTCAACTTGTGTTCCCTATGACTGCGGCAGCACAAGGTGTGGTAAACGCCGCAACCCAACAACCAGTTCCTGCACAAATCGCCATTGCAAATACCAATACGGTGCCCTACACCCTTGGAGCGCTCGAATCGGCCCAAAGCGTTGCCGAACGTTTCGGTATTTCGTTGGCTGAGTTACGCAAACTCAACCAGTTTCGTACGTTTGCTCGAGGTTTTGATAATGTCCGCCAGGGTGATGAACTGGATGTCCCGGCACAAGTTAGTGAAAAAAATTTAACCCCGTCGCCGCGTAATAGCAGTGACAACCTTGAGCAACAGATAGCCAGTACTTCACAGCAAATCGGGTCTCTGCTCGCCGAAGATATGAACAGCGAGCAAGCGGCCAATATGGCGCGTGGATGGGCCTCTTCTCAGGCATCTGGCGCAATGACAGACTGGTTAAGCCGCTTCGGCACCGCAAGAATCACGCTGGGCGTGGATGAAGATTTTAGCCTGAAGAATTCCCAGTTCGATTTTCTCCATCCATGGTATGAAACGCCTGATAATCTCTTTTTCAGCCAGCATACTCTCCACCGTACTGACGAGCGTACGCAGATTAACAACGGCTTGGGTTGGCGTCATTTCACTCCCACATGGATGTCGGGCATCAACTTCTTTTTCGACCACGATCTTAGCCGTTACCACTCCCGCGCCGGCATTGGCGCGGAGTACTGGCGCGACTATCTTAAATTAAGCAGTAACGGCTATTTGCGACTGACCAACTGGCGCAGCGCACCTGAACTGGACAACGATTATGAAGCACGCCCGGCCAATGGCTGGGATGTACGCGCAGAAGGCTGGTTACCCGCCTGGCCGCACCTTGGCGGTAAACTGGTCTATGAACAGTATTATGGCGATGAAGTGGCCCTGTTCGATAAAGACGATCGGCAAAGTAATCCTCATGCCATAACCGCTGGACTTAACTATACCCCCTTCCCGCTGATGACCTTCAGCGCGGAGCAACGCCAGGGTAAACAGGGCGAAAATGACACCCGTTTTGCCGTCGATTTTACCTGGCAACCTGGCAGCGCAATGCAGAAACAGCTTGACCCGAACGAAGTCGCTGCACGGCGTAGCCTTGCAGGCAGCCGTTATGATCTGGTGGATCGCAACAACAACATCGTTCTGGAATATCGCAAAAAAGAACTGGTTCGCCTGACCCTGACAGACCCCGTGACAGGGAAGTCAGGAGAAGTGAAATCACTGGTTTCGTCGCTACAAACCAAATATGCCCTGAAAGGCTATAACGTCGAAGCCACCGCTCTGGAAGCTGCCGGTGGTAAAGTGGTCACAACGGGTAAAGATATTCTGGTTACCCTGCCTGGTTACCGGTTCACCAGTACGCCAGAAACCGATAACACCTGGCCGATTGAAGTTACCGCTGAAGACGTCAAAGGCAATTTGTCGAATCGTGAACAAAGCATGGTGGTCGTTCAGGCACCTGCGCTAAGCCAGAAAGATTCCTCGGTATCGTTAAGTACCCAAACATTGAGTGCGGATTCCCATTCAACCGCCACACTGACTTTTATTGCTCATGATGCAGCTGGTAATCCTGTTATCGGGCTGGTGCTCTCGACGCGTCATGAAGGTGTTCAGGACATTACCCTTTCTGACTGGAAAGATAATGGTGACGGAAGCTATACCCAAGTCCTGACCACAGGAGCGATGTCTGGCACACTGACGCTGATGCCACAGCTGAACGGTGTGGATGCGGCTAAAGCCCCCGCCGTGGTGAATATCATTTCTGTTTCGTCATCCCGAACTCACTCGTCAATTAAGATTGATAAGGACCGTTATCTCTCCGGCAATCCTATCGAAGTGACGGTAGAACTGAGAGATGAAAATGACAAACCTGTTAAGGAGCAAAAACAGCAACTGAATGCCGCAGTCAGCATCGACAACGTGAAACCAGGGGTCACTACAGACTGGAAAGAAACCGCAGAAGGCGTCTACAAGGCGACCTATACCGCCTATACCAAAGGCAGTGGGCTTACTGCGAAGCTATTAATGCAAAACTGGAATGAAGATTTGCATACCGCTGGTTTTGTCATCGACGTAAACCCACAGTTAGCGAAAATTGCGACATTATCCGCCAGCAATAATGGTGTACTCGCCAATGATAATGCAGCAAACACCGTCTCGGTCAATGTGGCTGATGAAGGAAGCAACCCAATCAATGATCATACCGTCACGTTTGCGGTGTTAAGCGGATCGGCAACTCCCTTCAACAATCAAAACACCGCAAAAACAGACGCTAATGGCCTGGCGACTTTTGATCTGAAAAGCAGCAAGCAGGAAGACAATACGGTTGAAGTCACTCTTGAAAATGGGGTGAAACAATCATTAATCGTCAGCTTTGTCGGCGACTCAACTACCGCGCAGGTTGATCTACAGAAGTCGAAAAATGAAGTGGTCGCTGACGGCAATGACAGCGCCACAATGACCGCGACAGTCCGGGATGCAAAAGGCAACCTGCTCAATGACGTCAAGGTCACCTTCAATGTTAATTCAGCAGAGGCGAAACTGAGCCAAACCGAAGTGAATAGCCACGACGGGATCGCCACAGCCGCGTTGACCAGTTTGAAAAATGGTGATTATACGGTTACAGCCTCTGTAAGCACTGGTTCCCAGGCTAATCAACAGGTGAACTTTATCGGTGATCAAAGTACCGCTGCCCTGACCCTCAGTGTGCCTTCAGGTGATATCACCGTCACCGACACAGCGCCTCAACAGCTGACGGCAACCTTGCAGGATAAAAATGGCAACCCACTAAAAGATAAAGAAATCACTTTCTCTGTGCCAAACGACGTCGCAAGTCGGTTCTCGATTAGCAACAGCGGAAAAGGCATGACGGATAGCAACGGGATTGCAATCGCCTCCCTGACCGGCACGTTAGCGGGCACGCATATGATCACGGCTCGTCTGGCTAACAGCAATGTCAGCGATGCTCAGCCAATGGCGTTTGTGGCGGATAAAGACAGAGCGGTTGTCGTTCTGCAAACATCGAAAGCGGAAATCATTGGGAATGGCGTGGATGAGACGACGCTGACAGCAACAGTGAAAGATCCTTTTGATAACGTGGTTAAAAATCTGTCAGTAGCCTTCCGCACCTCCCCCGCAGACACACAACTGAGCCTGAACGCGCGTAATACTAATGAGAACGGAATTGCTGAAGTTACCCTTAAGGGCGCAGTTTTGGGTGTTCATACAGCCGAAGCCACATTGCCTAACGGCAGCAGCGATACGAAGACGGTGAACATTACCCCCGATATCAGCAATGCACAGGTCACGCTGAACATCCCTGCTCAACAGGTGGTGACGAATAACAACGACAGTGTGCAGCTGACGGCAATCGTGAAAGATCCGTTGAATCATCCCGTGGCGGGAACAACGGTGAGCTTCACCATGCCACAGGACATTGCGGCAAACTTTACCCTTGAAAATAATGGTGTTGCCATTACCCAGGCCAATGGGGAAGCACATGTCACCCTTAAAGGCAAAAAAGCGGGTACGCATACGGTTACCGCAACGCTGGGTAACAATAATGCCAGCGATGCGCAACCAGTCACATTCGTGGCGGATAAGGACAGCGCGATTGTCGCCTTGCAAACCTCGAAAGTGGAAATCACGGGTAATGGCGTGGACGAGACGTTACTCACGGCAACAGTGAAAGATCCTTTCGATAACGTTGTAAAAGATCTACCGGTCACCTTCAGTACCTACCCGGCAGATACTCAACTTAGTCAGAGCACGAGCAACACTAACGACAGTGGTGTTGCTGAAGTTACCCTTAAGGGCACGGTTTTGGGTGTTCATACAGCCGAAGCCACACTGCCTAACGGCAATAGCGATTCGAAGACAATCAATATTGCGCCCGATGCCAGCAACGCGCAGGTCACGCTGAATATCCCTGCTCAACAGGTGGTGACGAATAACAGCGACAGCGTGCAGCTGACGGCAACGGTGAAAGATCCGTCGAATCATCCGGTGGCGGGAATAACGGTGAACTTCACCATGCCACAGGACGTTGCGGCAAACTTTACCCTCGAAAATAACGGTATTGCCATCACTCAGGCCAATGGCGAAGCGCATGTCACCCTCAAAGGCAAAAAAGCGGGCACGCATACGGTTACCGCGACGCTGATTAATAACAATGCCAGTGATTCGCAGCCGGTAACATTTGTGGCAGACAAAGCCTCGGCTCAGGTTGCCCTGCAGTTGTCAAAAGATGAGATCACGGGTAATGGCGTCGATAGTGCAACGTTAACTGCAACGGTTAAAGACCAGTTCGACAATGAGGTGAACAATCTTCCGGTAACATTCAGCTCAGCCTCTTCAGGCCTCACCCTGACCCCAGGAGAGAGTAATACCAATGAGTCTGGCATCGCGCAGGCCACTCTCGTAGGCGTTGCCTTTGGTGAGCAGACGGTCACTGTATCACTTGCTAATAATGGTGCCAGCGACCACAAAACTGTGCACTTTATTGGCGACACAGCTGCGGCAAAAATTATTGGGTTGACGTCTGTCCCAAACAGCATAATCGCTGGTACCCCGCAGAATAGCACCGGCAGCGTCATCACCGCGACAGTCGTTGATAATAATAGCTTTCCGGTGAAAGGTGTAACTGTGAGTTTCACCAGCAGTACAAACTCTGCTGAAATGACGAATGGCGGCCAAGCCGTAACGAACGAACAGGGTAAGGCAACCGTCACTTATACCAATACCCGTTCCTCGACAGAATCAGGAGGGAGGCCGGATACCGTTGAGGCCAGTCTGGAAAATGGTAGCTCCACGCTTAGCACATCAATTAATGTCAACGCTGATGCGTCTACGGCACATATCACCTTGTTACAAGCACTTACTGATACAGTCTCCGCAGGCAACACGACCGATCTGTATGTTGTGGTAAACGATAATTACGGAAACGGTGTACCCCAACATAAGGTGACCATCAGCGTTTCGCCAAGTGAAGGTGTGACCCCCAGTAATAACGCTATATATACTACCAACTCCTACGGCCATTTTTACGCAAGCTTTACCGCTACAAAAGCCGGGGTTTATCAAGTGACGGCAACGCTCGACAATGGCGATTCGATACAACAAACAGTGACCTATGTGCCGAACGTGGCGAATGCTGAAATCACGCTGGGAGCCTCAAAAGATCCGGTGATTGCCGACAATAACGATCTCACGACATTAACAGCAACAGTCGCAGATACAGAGGGCAATGCGATAGCCAACACTGAAGTAACATTTACGCTCCCGGAAGATGTGAGGGCAAACTTCACGCTGAGCGATGGCGGTAAAGCGGTTACTGATGCTGAAGGCAAAGCGAAAGTCACACTGAAAGGTACAAAAGCAGGAGCACATACCGTGACAGCAGCGATGGCTGGCGGTAAGAGTGAGCAATTGGTGGTGAATTTTATTGCGGATACGCTCACAGCGCAGGTTAATCTGAACGTTACCGAGAACAACTTTATCGCCAATAACGTTGGGATGACCCAACTTCAGGCAACGGTGACTGATGGACACGGCAACCCGTTAGCCAATGAGCCGGTGACATTCACACTACCGGCAGATGTGAGTGCAAGCTTCACTCTTGGAGAAGGCGGTTCCGCCATTACTGACATCAACGGCAAGGCGGAAGTTACACTAAGCGGTACGAAGTCCGGCACCTATCCCGTGACGGTCAGCGTGGACAGTTATGGTGTCAGTGATACGAGGCCGGTGACTTTGCTTGCCGATGCGAGTACCGCTAAACTGGCTGATTTTACCGCATCATCAAGCTCATTAATCGCCAGCACAACCGAGGGTGCGACCCTGACGGCAAGTGTCACTGACGCTTATGACAATCCATTAGAAGGCATCAAGGTCAATTTCCGCGGCTTATCCGCCACGCTGAGTAACACCACCGCTGAAACAGATGCTCAGGGTAAGGCAGAAATTCTTGTAACAAGCACCATTGCAGGGACGAAAATTGTTGTGGCTAATCTGGCAAATGCACCTACAGACACCATCATGCAAACGTTGACTGTCAAAGCAGATGCTGATTCTGCGACGATCACCAGTCTGGAAATGCCTGAAGGTCAGGTTATGGTCGCAACCCCCCTGGCGGTTAAAGCGCACGTCGACGACCAGTTTGGCAATCCAGTTTCTGAACAGCTTGTGACATTCAGTGCAGAGCCGTCATTTTTTAACATGGTCATTAGTCAGGATACGGTCTCTACGAATACACAGGGTATAGCCGAGGTCACCATGACGCCCAATAGATACGGTTCGTATACTGTGCAAGCATCCCTGGCGAATGGCTCCTCTTATGAGAAGGACCTGGTGGTAATCGATTTAAAACTGACACTCACAGCATCAAGTCCACTTATCGGCATCAATGACCCATTAGGTTCAACTCTGACAGTAAGGCTAACCAATCCAAATGGGGCCCCAGTGAACAATGAACTCGTTACCTTTAGCGTAACGCCAGAAGATGCAACGTTAAGTAGCGGAACAATGAAAACCAATCCTTCCGGGGAGGCACAAGTCGTTCTGACCAGCAATAAAGTCGGTACGTATACGGTTACAGCATCTATCACTAGTGGCGTAATTATTCAGGCGCAGACAATCGTGAAAGTTACTGGCAACCAAAGCACAGCCCATGTGGTCAGCCTGAGCGCTGATCCGTCAACTATCACTGCCAACGACAGCGATATCAGCACGCTGAAGGCTACTGTTGAGGACGGCAGTGGTAACCAAGTCGAAGGCGTCAATGTGAACTTCGCATTAAAAGGTGGCTCTGCCACATTAGGGTCATTAACAGCGGTGACCGATCAACACGGATTTGCGACAACCACCGTGAAAAGTGCGCGAACTGGGAGCGTAACTGTTAGTGCAGGAACGAGCACAGGTGCAACGCAAACAGCTAATATAACGTTGGTGGCTGGCCCAGCAGACACCTCGCAGTCCGTCCTTATGAACAACCGGCCATCACTGAAAGGGGACTTTATCGATAGTGCTGAACTGCAACTTGTTCTGCACGATATATCAGGCAATCCGATCAATGTTTCTGAAGGGATGGAATTTGTGCAGTCAGATACCAACGTGCCCTATGTGCAAGTTAGCGCAATTGACTACAGTAATAATTTCTCCGGCGAGTACAAAGCCACCGTTACAGGCGGTGGAGAGGGTATTGCAAAGCTGATCCCCGTGTTGAATGGTGTTCATCAAGCTGATCTGAGTACCACAATACAATTCACTCGCGCACAAAGTAAAAAAATGAGCGGTACAGTGTCAGTCAATGGTGTTGACCTACCGACAGACTCATTCCCTTCTCAGGGATTCACCGGGGCGTATTATCAGTTGAATAATGACAACTTTTCCCCGGGCAAAACGGCGGCTGATTATGAGTTTTCAAGCTCTGCCTCCTGGGTCGATGTTGACGCTACCGGTAAAGTGACATTTAAAAATGTCGGAAGCAGTTGGGTAACGATTACAGCGACGCCAAAATCAGGAGGCCCTGGCTATATATACGAAATCCGGGTGAAGAGTTGGTGGGTAAACTCCGGCGATTCTTTCATGATATACAGCCTTGCTGAAAATTTTTGCAGTAGCAATGGCTACATGCTTCCCCGTGCAAGCCTTTTAAGCCAGGGTCGTTCCCGAGGTATAGGGACATTGTACAGTGAATGGGGAGATATGGGGCATTACATGAATGAAGCCGATTTTTATTCAGATATGTATTGGTCATCTAGTCCCGCAAACTCCAATGAACAATACGAAATTTCCCTGGCAACAGGTGAGCAAAGCGTAATGGCAAAACTTGGATTTTCTCATGTGACATGTTATAAAAACATTTGATTGTTGATTTTTTATAGAGTGCTCCATTAGGGGCACTCGACTTTACAATCCCTCTCTGTTTATCGTAAGACAGTCGAGCCCCTTTTTTTTGAATAAATGCTTGAAACATGGAAGGACCATCTATTCTACGGCAGCGGGAAACAAAGTATATGAGCTATTTTTGATAGCTATCATTTTTGCTATTTAGTCAAATCACGATAATATTTAGCTAATTACATCAGTGCAAGTCATAATAATGTATGGCAGTTAACGGGGATTTAAGTTCAGGTTGCCTTATTATTCGGTGAGTATTGCTTTGATTCAAAGGCTTTTTTTGTGGTGATTGACCAACCTCAGGGTATTAATGTCCCCTGTTCAGCACAGATCGGCATTACCCTCTATACGTAAGTACTGACACATACTCTCTCCAAAGCACTTTTTAGCGCCTTTCCGAATTCATCCAAACTTATATGATCAATTTTTTGCCCAACGACCACTGACTCCGAGATATCTGCCATCGCAGGCCACCGCGTTTTGTAATCAGCATAAATTGCAACGACGGGGGTATTATAGGCACTTGCCATATGTAATATTGAGGTATCAGGGGTTATTGCGATATAAGCATCTTTTATGATTGCTGCTGAACGTTTAATCGAGGGTGATAAGGATAGCCGGTAGACATTATTATAACAACCCGCTAATTTCCGGGCTTTATCTTCCCCTTTTGGTCCATGAACAATGACTATTGGCATATCATTATCACTTTGAATTTTGGCGATGAGTTTCTCAGCTACTGATAACGAAAATGTGCGTTCCTGCACGCTGCCATCTAAATTAAGCGCAATGTAAGATCCTAAAGTGCACAATTCCTCACGTACTTCATTTATTACCTGCTCGCTTAATGGTAATTCATATATTGGCCTGACTGGCGGATAACCCGCTTCACGCATCATAAACGCCCATGTCATGGGTACGGGAGCCCGGAGATGTTGATCCATCCGGGAGGCGTTCTTACACAAAGGGGAGTAGCACTTCATGGTTAAACCAACAACCTGAAAATTCGTTTTTGCTTTCAACTGACTGATAAATAACATCGTTTTCAGGTTCTTTTTACGCATCGCCTCTATACAAAGATCCGGCGTACCGTATCGCTGTGTTATGTTCTTCGCTAAATCTTTTATTTCTTTTAATGTTGCGTGATCCTGCATAGTCATTGTGACTAATGTTAATTTAGTCTGTTCAAGTTTGAGCGCATTAAAGACTTCTAGATTAATAGTCGAAGTAACAATTAAAAGATGCTTAATTTTATGCAATTCAAGCGCCCGAATAACTGGAAAGATGGCCATAGCATCGCCAATTTGATCGGGAATGTGGATAACAACAAAGTCTGTTTTTCCAATATTGAAATTATTAGCTTTATAATCGTAGTAACTAAATGCAATACCTCTCAACAATGATGCTAAAAACATACCTAACCTCGCCTCCCTACTGGTTAAAATGCAATGCAGTCTATCAGAATCATCAGGGTGCAATTTTGTGCATATGCGGACTTTTATGTTTCATATCTCAAAACTGTAGGTGCTCTGCTCAATCCTTATGCAACTCCTGCGATTTCATCTTCCATCGAATTTTTCATGTTGCCGTTAATCAGCCATAAAATCATTTGCAGATGCGCTCTGTCGAGGTAGTCTCATAAGGTTCGTTTATAGATCGACGGCAATGTGAGTTACCTTTTCCATACTAATTATAAAAAGACAGTACAAACAGGATCATTATGGACTCCACGCTCATCTCCACTCGTCCCGATGAAGGGACGCTTTCGTTAAGTCGCGCCCGACGAGCTGCGTTAGGCAGTTTCGCTGGTGCCGTCGTCGACTGGTATGATTTTTTACTCTATGGCATTACCGCCGCACTGGTGTTTAATCGCGAGTTTTTCCCGCAAGTAAGCCCGGCTATGGGAACGCTCGCCGCATTTGCCACCTTTGGTGTCGGATTCCTGTTCCGTCCGCTCGGCGGTGTCATTTTCGGTCACTTTGGCGACCGACTGGGACGTAAGCGCATGTTAATGCTGACCGTCTGGATGATGGGTATCGCGACAGCCTTGATTGGCATTCTTCCTTCATTCTCGACTATTGGGTGGTGGGCCCCCATTTTACTGGTGACGCTGCGTGCCATTCAGGGATTTGCCGTCGGCGGCGAATGGGGAGGCGCAGCGTTGCTTTCCGTTGAAAGCGCACCTAAGAATAAAAAAGCCTTTTACAGTAGCGGTGTACAAGTTGGTTACGGTGTAGGTTTACTGCTTTCAACCGGACTGGTTTCACTGATCAGTATGATGACGACTGACGAACAGTTTCTAAGCTGGGGCTGGCGTATTCCTTTCCTGTTTAGCATCGTACTGGTGCTGGGAGCATTGTGGGTGCGTAATGGCATGGAGGAGTCCGCGGAATTTGAACAACAGCAACATAATCAAGCGGCAGCGCAAAAACGCATCCCGGTTATCGAAGCACTGTTACGACATCCCGGTGCTTTTCTGAAGATTATTGCGCTACGACTGTGCGAGTTGCTGACGATGTACATCGTTACCGCCTTTGCGCTTAACTATTCAACCCAAAATATGGGGTTACCGCGCGAACTTTTCCTTAATATCGGTTTGCTGGTAGGTGGACTAAGCTGTCTGACAATTCCCTGTTTTGCCTGGCTTGCCGATCGTTTTGGTCGCCGCAGGGTGTATATCACAGGCGCGTTAATCGGAACGTTGAGCGCATTTCCTTTCTTTATAGCGCTTGAAGCACAATCTATTTTCTGGATAGTTTTCTTCTCCATAATGCTGGCAAACATTGCGCATGACATGGTGGTGTGCGTGCAACAACCGATGTTTACCGAAATGTTTGGTGCCAGTTATCGCTATAGTGGAGCTGGAGTCGGATATCAGGTTGCCAGTGTGGTCGGCGGTGGATTTACACCTTTTATTGCTGCTGCACTCATCACTTATTTTGCTGGAAACTGGCATAGCGTCGCCATTTATTTGCTGGCTGGATGCCTCATTTCTGCAATAACCGCTTTGTTGATGAAAGACAATCAACACGCTTGATAGTCAGGCGAAGATCATCCGATCTTCGCCTTACACTTTTGTTTCACATTCCTGTGACATACTATCGGAAGTGCGGTAATTGTATGGAACAGGAGACACACATGAATAATAAGGGCTCCGGTCTGACCCCAGCTCAGGCACTGGAAAAACTCGACGCGCTGTATGAGCAATCTGTAGTCGCTTTACGCAACGCCATTGGCAAATATATTACAAGTGGCGAATTACCTGATGAAAACGCCCGCAAACAAGGTCTTTTTGTCTATCCATCACTGACCGTAACCTGGGACGGTAGCACAACAAATCCCCCCAAAACGCGCGCATTTGGTCGTTTTACCCACGCAGGCAGCTACACCACCACGATTACTCGCCCTACTCTCTTTCGTTCGTATCTGAATGAACAACTTACGTTGCTGTATCAGGATTATGGTGCGCATATCTCGGTGCAACCCTCGCAGCATGAAATCCCTTATCCTTATGTCATCGATGGCTCTGAATTGACACTTGATCGCTCAATGAGCGCTGGGTTAACTCGCTACTTCCCGACAACAGAACTGGCGCAAATTGGCGATGAAACTGCAGACGGCATTTATCATCCAACGGAATTCTCCCCGCTATCGCATTTTGATGCGCGCCGCGTCGATTTTTCCCTCGCGCGGTTGCGCCATTATACCGGTACGCCAGTTGAACATTTTCAGCCGTTCGTCTTGTTTACCAACTACACACGTTATGTGGATGAATTCGTTCGTTGGGGATGCAGCCAGATCCTCGACCCTGATAGTCCCTACATTGCCCTTTCTTGTGCTGGCGGGAACTGGATCACCGCCGAAACCGAAGCGCCAGAAGAAGCCATTTCCGACCTTGCATGGAAAAAACACCAGATGCCAGCATGGCATTTAATTACCGCCGATGGTCAGGGTATTACTCTGGTGAATATTGGCGTGGGACCGTCAAATGCTAAAACCATCTGCGATCATCTGGCGGTGCTGCGCCCGGATGTCTGGTTGATGATTGGTCACTGTGGTGGCTTACGTGAAAGCCAGGCCATTGGAGATTATGTACTTGCACACGCTTATTTACGCGATGACCACGTTCTTGATGCGGTACTGCCGCCCGATATTCCTATTCCGAGCATTGCTGAAGTGCAACGTGCGCTTTATGACGCTACCAAGTTAGTCAGCGGCAGGCCCGGAGAGGAAGTTAAACAGCGGCTACGTACTGGCACTGTGGTAACCACAGATGACAGGAACTGGGAATTACGTTACTCAGCTTCTGCACTTCGTTTTAACTTAAGCCGGGCCGTAGCAATTGATATGGAAAGTGCAACAATTGCCGCGCAAGGATATCGTTTCCGCGTGCCATACGGGACACTACTGTGTGTTTCAGATAAACCGTTGCATGGTGAGATTAAACTTCCCGGTCAGGCTAACCGTTTTTATGAAGGCGCTATTTCCGAACACCTGCAAATTGGCATTCGTGCGATCGATTTGCTGCGCGCAGAAGGCGACCGACTGCATTCACGTAAATTACGAACCTTTAATGAACCGCCGTTCCGGTAATAAGTTCTGTTCCTTTTTATCAGGAATAGATGTGAAGGATTTAGTAAGTCATCCAGCAAATAGCCTGCAATAAAGCAGGCTGTTTGCTTCCTGGGGCGGATACGAGTTTTATTACAGCCTTAATGATTTCCATATATTAAAAGCAAGTATGCTTTCAAAACACAATTATAAAAAAATCCGCCAACAACATTAGTTTTTATGAGATTAAATATAAGATTATGGATTTAGAATATTTTTATTTCTAATAGACGAGATTTTTCCTGTTATGATATAATATGCCGAATTAACGCATGTTAACGATTTACCAGTAATGTAAATAAATTTTCGAGGAGATCATTCCAGTGGGACGTAAATGGGCCAATATTGTTGCTAAAAAAACGGCTAAAGACGGTGCAACGTCTAAAATTTATGCAAAATTCGGTGTAGAAATCTATGCTGCTGCCAAACAAGGTGAACCCGATCCAGAATTAAACACATCTTTAAAATTCGTTATTGAACGTGCGAAGCAGGCACAAGTTCCAAAGCACGTTATTGATAAAGCAATTGATAAAGCCAAAGGCGGCGGAGATGAAACGTTCGTGCAGGGACGTTATGAAGGCTTTGGTCCTAATGGCTCAATGATTATCGCTGAAACCTTGACTTCAAATGTTAACCGTACGATTGCTAACGTTCGCACAATTTTCAATAAAAAAGGCGGCAATATCGGAGCGGCAGGTTCTGTCAGCTATATGTTTGACAATACGGGTGTGATTGTATTTAAAGGTACAGACCCTGACCATATTTTTGAAATTTTACTTGAAGCTGAAGTTGATGTTCGTGATGTAACTGAAGAAGAAGGTAATATTGTTATTTATACTGAACCTACTGACCTTCATAAAGGAATCGCGGCTCTAAAAGCAGCTGGAATCACTGAGTTCTCAACAACAGAATTAGAAATGATTGCTCAATCTGAAGTTGAGCTTTCCCCAGAAGATTTAGAAATCTTTGAAGGGCTTGTTGATGCCCTTGAAGATGACGACGATGTTCAAAAAGTTTATCATAACGTCGCAAATCTCTAATTATATTTTAAAGAAATCTGTCTTTATGGCAGATTTCTTTAATCTCATATAATTCTTATAATAAATATAATATTCAACTCGTCATATTGATTATAAAAATACCGGTCCCAGAGAAATAATATTTATTAAAATTCCAGGCTTTCTTTTTCTGATTACAGAAGACAAAGTGGCAATTACGTTTAGTTTCCCGATAAAAACGCGACAGCAACATCCCGCATAAGGCATTTTTCTCTATACCTTTGTACGGTACTTCACGGAACGAATTTTTTGACCTTGCGAATCGTGATATCTGTTGGGGGGGCAATTTGCTCACTGAAGCGTGAGACTCGATTAAGCGCACGAAGCACAGAAATCAAAAAACCCAGTCACTTTTTTACAAGATAACCGGGTAAAAATAATGTTTATTTTTTAACTGTCTTGAGACTCATAGAGATGTCTCAAAACTAAAATTTGGCTCCTCTGACTGGACTCGAACCAGTGACATACGGATTAACAGTCCGCCGTTCTACCGACTGAACTACAGAGGAATCGTGAGAACGAGGCGAATATTAGCGACGCCCATCCACAATGTCAAAGCCTGTTTTTTAAATTTGAAATCGTTTGCTGAAATAATCTGCACTTTGTCGTTTATTCCGACACAACTGGCTTTTTTTCACACTTTTGCGGCTCAGGTCGAGGGTATTTCCACAGCCAACGTCCAGTAACCATACGCCAGTAAAACAGCACGGCCCGCACAGCCCAGTCGGCAAACATTCCCATCCAGACACCAACCACACCCCAGCCAAGCATGATTCCCAGCACATAACCGACTACAACCCGGCAACCCCACATGCTCAACATAGAAACCCACATGGCGTAACGGGCATCGCGAGCACCCTTAAATCCAGCGGGTAGCACCCATGAGGCAGACCAAATAGGCATAAATAAAGCATTTAGCCAAATCAGAATCACAACGACATGTTTAACCTGTGGATCCTGGGTGTAAAACGATGCCATAACCCCAGCAAAGGGAGCCGTTAGCCAGGCGATGGCCGTTAATCCAAGAGTGGACAGCCAGAACACATGCCGCAACTGAATCTCTGCTTGCGCTATCTGCCCTACCCCCAACCTTCGGCCTGTAATGATCGTAGAAGCAGAGCCGAGCGCACTTCCGGGTAAGTTGATAAGAGCCGCAATTGAAAACGCGATAAAATTCCCGGCAATAACACTGGTCCCCATCCCGGCAACGAACATTTGGGTTAATAACCGACCACTGGTAAATAACACTGATTCGACACTCGCTGGAATACCAATCCCCATGACTTCCCAGATAATGCTAAAATTCAGCGGTTTAAAATAGCTCTTTAACGAAATCCTTAGCGCAGGATTAAAACCAATCGCCAGCACCCACAAAATTGCCACTGCGCCAATATAACGAGAAATGGTTAACCCCAACCCAGCCCCGACAAATCCCAGTCCCGGCCAGGAGAAAAGGCCGTAAATCAATATGCCGCTAATAATAATATTAAGAATATTCAGGCTACCGTTAATCAGTAGCGGTATTTTCGTATTCCCTGCACCACGAAGTGCCCCGCTACCAATCAAAGTGATGGCAGCTGCTGGATAACTGAGTACCGTCAGCTCCAGATAAGTCAACGCCAGTGCTTTAACTTCTGTCGTGGCATCACCCGCGACGAAATCAATAATTTGTTCGCCAAAATGATGAATAAGCGTTGCCAACAGTACGGCAAACAACGTCATGATCACCAATGACTGTCGCGTCGCCACCCTCGCTCGTCGTCGATCCCGCTTACCGAGACTAAATGCCACAACGACAGTAGTACCAAGATCGATAGCTGCAAAAAAAGCCATAATGACCATATTGAAGCTGTCCGCCAACCCCACGCCTGCCATCGCATCTTTTCCCAGCCAACTGACCAGAAAAGTACTCAAAACACCCATCAACAGGACACAGGCGTTCTCCATGAAGATAGGTACAGCAAGCGGGGTTATCTCGCGCCAGAACAACACTTTGTAACTCTTGCGTTTGGCGTGCCAGCGAGTGCCGTGAACAACCTGGCGTAAAGCAGAGGAGATATTCAAAGCCGACCTTAATTGCAGAAAGTGAAACCACATTTCAAATAATGAGGGAGAATCAGCAAAGCTGCAAAGATTTTCGCCAACAAATTGTCTGCAAATGCAACAAACTGTTGATAGAAACGGCAAACAGTTGAGGAATTTAAAAATCGGGTTTGACAAAAAATTTTTCGCCGTTAAGATGTGCCTCAACAGCGATTCCTCTGTAGTTCAGTCGGTAGAACGGCGGACTGTTAATCCGTATGTCACTGGTTCGAGTCCAGTCAGAGGAGCCAAATTTCTGAAAAGCCCGCTTTTATAGCGGGCTTTTTGCTATATCTGATAATCAATTTCCTCTTCACTGTTCTCCATCACCTGGCGCTTGATATCCTCAACTGACAGTCCTGCATTACAAAGTTCCAGAAAGCGCCAGACATAGTTACGCTGAAGTTGTCCTCGCTTGAGTCCCAACCAGACAGTATTAGCATCGAAAAGATGCCGCGTATCCAGACGGATTAAATTCTTTTCCTCTTGTTCACCGCTGGATTGTTCGGCAACTAATCCAATCCCCAGCCCGAGTGCAACATAGGTTTTAATGACATCAGAATCCTGCGCACTTAATACAATATCTGCCAGCAAACCTTTGCGGACAAATGCGTCATCAATACGTGAGCGCCCCGTAATCCCCTGTCGGTAAGTGATTAACGGCCACTTCGCTATTGATTCCAGCGTCAACGGTATAATTTGCGTCAAGGGATGATCGAGTGGAACAAGCAAACTATGGTGCCAACGAAACCACGGGAAGGCGACGAGCTGCGGGTCATTACTTAAACGCTCGCTGGCGATACCAATATCAGCTTCGCCATTTTGCAACAACGTCGCAATTTCCTGTGGTGTACCCTGGATTAGCTCCAGCCGAACCTCCGGGAAAAGTTCGCGAAAAGCTTTAATGACCTCAGGCAAGCTATAACGTGCCTGAGTATGCGTCGTTGCAATAGTGAGAACGCCAGACGTATCGTTGGTAAACAGGTCTGCAAGACGACGAACATTACTGGCTTCATTCAGAATACGTTCTGCAATGACCAGTAATGCTTTGCCCGGTTCAGTCATGCCCAGCAGTCGCTTACCTCGTCGAACAAATATTTCGATGCCAAGTTCATCCTCCAGTTCCCGAATGTGACGGCTGACGCCTGACTGTGAGGTAAAAAGCATATTCGCAACCTCTGTCAGATTGTAATCCTGACGTGCAGCCTCGCGGATTATCTTTAGTTGTTGGAAATTCACGGTAAACTCCGGGCAGTTCAGATATCACATTATTGTTAAAGTCTAATGCCCGGCATAACAAATAATAAAAACCCGCATCTTATTCCATCCCGATATAACGCTTAGCTCACCAATTGCCACTGCCTTTTTTCCATCACTGGAGAACTCATCACTGACATTAACAACTCTTTCACTGCTTGCGCCTGTGGTGATAAGTTCGCTCTGGCGGGTAAATTTAATGACAAAGAGAGACTCATTGAAGGTGTGGTAATGCGTGACATCCATCCGTTTACTGCGCCACATAACGAACGCGCGGCCGATTCGGGTAATACTGCAACGCCCATGCCGCTGGCAATCGCTGCGGTAAGCGTGGCAATAGACTCAATTTCACCAATGACTTTTGCCGTGAGTCGCCGTAGGGAAAAAGCCTCATCAACACGAAGTCTAATAGCACTGTAATCACTGGGGAGAAAGAGGTTCATTTGCGCAATAGCATTAACATCAACGCTTTGCCCCGGGCAATCTTGAGTTCCTACCAGAAAAAGATCTTCTTTCAGTAAAGCCTGACTGGATACACCAGCCACAGGGGAATGCTCATAAATCACCGCCATATCGAGTTGGTGATTTATCAGTTTTTCGTTAAGCACTGCACCGCTATTTTCATGAAGATAGATAACGACCTCCGGGAATTCAGCGCGAACCGCCTGTAATAAGGGCATGGTGATGGATGACGCAGCGGTTCCTGGCGCAAAGCCAATCGAGACTTGCCCCGATAATGCCTGACCAACGTTATGCACCGCCAGTTGGGCCTGCTCACACTGACGTAAAATGGCCCGCGCATGGGTATAGAGAATTTTTCCGGCGTCAGTTGGCGTAACGCCCCGTTTTGTGCGAATCAAAAGTTGTTGATTCAACTCACCTTCCAGCGTGGCAACCTGCTGGCTGAGCGCGGGTTGCGCGATATGCAACACTTCAGCAGCCTGGGTCAGGCTACCAATATCTACAATTTTTACGAAGTATTTCAGGCGTCTGAAGTTCATGTTGCCTCCGGTTTATAAGAATCGGCCCAAGTGCCGCCATTACTTACAACCAGATTGCAAGATACTTGCCAGTTTTAATTTTGTGTTGATATGCAAGCTAACCAACTGTCAAATAAGAGATTATGATAGATTCGTCATTGGCTCCTTTAATCAGCTGTCGCGTTCCCCTGCCCTATAAAAGGAGGGTATGCACCACGATGGTTCATTACCAAAAAGATTGAAAGCTCACCATTTTGTCGAAATTGGCAGCAAACAAACAAAAAAATGCATTTCACCCTTTGACATCACCATGCACTGCCATTAATATGCGCCCCGTTCACACGATTCCTCTGTAGTTCAGTCGGTAGAACGGCGGACTGTTAATCCGTATGTCACTGGTTCGAGTCCAGTCAGAGGAGCCAAATTCAAAAAAGCCTGCTTTCGAGCAGGCTTTTTGCTTTCTAATTAACAACGCTCTTAAAACATCTGTCTTGAACCAGAACTAATTTGCACAGGCATTCCTGATCGGCGCTGCAATGCAGCATTTGCGCGATTCACATCAACTTCTTGCCCGTTAATGAACGTCCGCAAAGATGGCGTTACTGGCAAAGGCACTTTTCGGTCTGACTCATATTCCGCACGGTTGCGCGACAGCGGCTCATGGACTTCCAGCCACTTTGATCCATCCGGTTCCGTTGTGTATTTCACTGGCTGATCAATAATTTGTACACGAGTACCTACAGGAACATTATCAAACAGATATTTGATATCGTCATTGCGCAGACGAATACAGCCCTGACTTACCCGGAGCCCAATACCAAAATTGGCATTGGTACCGTGGATGGCATATAGCCTGCCAATATAAATCGCGTACAGCCCCATGGGATTATCAGGCCCCGCAGGAACAAATGCGGGCAAACTCTCCCCTCGTTTCGCATATTCGCGCCGGGTGTTCGGCGTTGGCGTCCAGGTTGGTGCTTCTTGTTTACGTTCAACGGTAGTCACCCAGTTACGCGGGGTTTCTCGCCCAGCCTGGCCGATACCAATAGGAAAGACTTCCACAGTATTACTGTCTGGAGGGTAGTAATAAAGACGCATCTCAGCGACGTTAATCACAATCCCTTTACGAACAGTGGCGGGCAAAATCAGTTGCTGCGGAATGGTGAGTTGCGAGCCTGACTTCGGCAAGAAAACATCAGCGCCCGGATTCGCTTCCAGCATGTTACTTAACCCTTGCCCGTATTGTGCGGCAAAAGTCTCCAGCGGCTGGGTATTGTGATCAGGAACAGTTACAGTAAGCGACTGTCCCACTAAACGGCTACCCTCTGGAGGTAATGGATAAGTTACCGCCAGGCTATTATGGCTGGCAAAAAGTAGAGCAAATGAGCAAAAAATATTTACACGACGCATCATGTCCCTTTCCTAAGTCGCGAATACTATCCGATAAGTATAGCTTTTATCAGACTTTTCGTTTTTAACTGTTCAAATCAGAAGTCGTATTCCCCGGTAGAACAATATTACTGGCAGCAAGTTCGCCCATGCTGTTGTATATCGCACAGGCAGCTTCGATGATGGGCATCGCCAGAGCTGCGCCACTTCCCTCACCTAAACGCATATCCATATTGAGATAAGGCTCCAGCCCCAAATGCGACAGCGCTATACGCGCCCCTTTTTCTGCCGACAGGTGAGAAGGAATGAGATACGGTTTGATTGCAGGAGACATCTGGCAGGCTGCGAGCGCGGCAGCATAAGAAAGAAATCCATCCAGCAACACCGGTAAACCGCAGGACGCAGCGCCTAACATCACGGCAGCCATTCCGACCAAATCAAATCCACCCACTTTTGCCAGGACATCAACGCCATCCTGCGGATTTGGTTGATTCAACGTAATCGCCCGTCGCACAACATCAATTTTATTAGCCAGTTTATCTGTCGGCAGGTTTGCGCCAATCCCAACCACTTCTTCAGGATCCCGGCCAGTGATTGTGCTCACTATCGCCGCTGCCGGTGTCGTGTTTGCCATCCCCAGTTCACCTACACCAAACAGCGTGACACCGTTTTTTGCCAGCTCCCGCGTATAGCATATGACGTCCAAAAGCAACGTTTCAGCCTGGCGGCGACTCATTGCCGGAGATGAAGCAATATTGCCGCTACCTCGTGCGACACGCATGTTGATAAGCCCGGGGATAGGCTCAGTAGTATCGATACCAACATCAATCACGTGAACTTTAGCGCCCGCTTGTGCTGCCAGCACACACACGCCGGTTGTTCCGCGGGTCATATTTTCAGCCTGAATGGCTGTCACCGCTTTCGGGGAAATAGCAACTCCTTCATTCCAGACGCCGTGATCGGCACACATAACCAGTATCGCTTTTTTGCCCACATGCGGTATGCCATTCAACCCCGGCATTCCCGCCAGTTGTACGCCAAGCGCCTCCAGCCTTCCCAGGCTACCAACAGGTTTGAGTAACCCGTCAATATGCCGTTGTGCACGCGACATAGCGGCAGGATCGATGGCAGGGATCGTATTCAGTAAATTGGTAAGTGTTTGCATGTCGCGTCTCTTTATAGCAGCGCCAGCAGAAAGATCAGTTCGCCAAGCTCTATGGCTGCCCCCAGCGTATCGCCGGTTTGCCCGCCCAGAGTCCGTTTGAGAAGCTGACCGAGGATGAAGATCGCCACCATCGTCACCAACATAGCAGCCACGCCATGCATACCAGGCAATAATACGGCAGCAAAAATAGCGGCTAAACCGAGTGTGACAGAGGTTTGTCGCCCATCAATTTTTCCAATGAACACATTGCCAAGCCCTTCTTCCCGGGCATAACGGTGACGATACATCAATAATGCGGCAGTCCCACGGCTGACCGCACTTGCTGCCGCCAGTGATGCAAGGATCGGTTCGCCACGCAAGGCCAGTTCGCTTAACACCAGAATCTTTGCCAGTACAACAAAAATCAATGCCAGACCGCCGTGGGTGCCTAAACGGCTATCACGCATGATTTCCAACATGCGATCGCGGCTACGTGCAGAAAATACGCCATCACAGGTATCAGCGAGGCCGTCCAGGTGGAATCCCCCGGTCATCAGCGCCAGCACAAGTACGCTAAACAATGCCGCCAGTGGTACGCCACACCATGCCTGCAGCACCATGAAGACCAGCCCGCTAATCGCGCCAAGCAATAATCCAATTAAAGGAAAAGTAATAATACCGCGAGAATAATGCTCGAAATCCAGTCCCTGGGACCAGCGACGCGGTACAGGCAGACGCGTAATAAATGAGAGCATCGCCCAAAATAATTTACTCATTTGATTTTTACTCCAATACCCGAAACCACCAGCCATACTTCATTTGCCGCAGCGGCCAGCTGCTGATTTACCCGCCCGGCAATATCACGAAAATGTCGTGCCAGACGACTCTCCGGCACAATCCCCATTCCCACTTCGTTAGTCACTAATACAACCTTTGCGGGGCAACATTGGCAGGCAGCAATCAACGACTGAATCTCAGCATTAATCGCCTGTTCCATCGCCTGATAATCCCATTCATCAGGGTCTTTATCGCCGCCATAATCAAACAACAGATTAGTCACCATTGTGGTAACGCATTCCAGCAACACAGCCTCATTCGGGTTAATGTCTGCATGAATTAATTCATCAAGATGTTGCCAGCGCTCCACTGTGCGCCAGTGAGCCGGGCGGCCTTGCCGATGATGTTCTATCCGTGCAGCCATCTCATCATCAAGGATTTGCGAGGTGGCGATATACAGAACCTGTGAAGAGTCCCCAATAAGCGCCTCTGCGTGGCGACTCTTCCCGCTCCGTGCTCCACCTGTCACCAAAATCATCATACCGACTCCTGATTCAATTGTATGATGGTATTCATTGAACAGAACAATGGTTCCCCCACTGTTGCTGACCGCAAAACATTTACGCGATTAATACTGCGCGTAATATAATTAAAAATCCAGCATTCTCAATCCATTACGAAAGAAGATGGCATTGCGGAATAGCCAGACTTCCTCGTGTTAACGTCCGACAAAATGCGTCATTGACAGCGGTTTCTCTGGCATGACAGATTTCATTCAGATAATGGATCAATGCTACAGCCCCACCAGCCGGACCATTCAGCAAACGGGCATTGTGTTCTGCAATCAAAATTACCGTCGTTCCCTCAGAATGAGCGAGCCATTCTGGTACGGATATCTCGCTTTCAGCTGCTATCAATAGCAGCACTGAATAATCGCTATACGCATCTGATAACGATTGCACTGGCCCACCGTCAAAAGGCTGGAAATCTTGCTGCCAGTCCTCACCGATAAAACCGCAGCCTCTACAGTGCTCTGTTAGTCAGCGCCTGCGAAGCAGACATTATCGCCCTGGTGCTTAATGCGGACGCACCGTGGTCCCCTTTTTCGCCAGGCTTTACCTCGTCAATGAATCGCCCTGTTATTGGAGTAGTCACCAAAGCAGATTTAGCCAGCATGGAACAAATATCTTTGGTGAAAAGTTGGTTACGAGAAGCTGGAGCGCACAATGTGTTAGTAACCAGTGCGGTTAATAACAATGGAGTTGCAGAACTTTTTGCCTTGCTGCATACAGAAGAAGGCTGTCGCTAATTTCAATAGGTTATCAGATGGGAATGATGACGGTGATACACAGAAAAGAAACAATGAGCAATGAGCAATGAGCAATGAGGGTTACCGGGCAACCCTCATTGAATAAAACAGGAATTACTTCGCTTCGCCGTTTTTCATTTCGCCCATAGCTTTCAGCTTTTTGGAGATATCACGGCGTTCTTTGGAGAGCTCGGCATTTTTGATGATGTAATCGTCAACGCGATCTTCATAGTCACCTTTCATGCTGGCGATGATGCCCTGGATTGCTTCAACGCTCATCCCCGGCTTGATGTAATCACTCAGGTTGTCCAGCAGCAGGACGCGCTTCTGGTTGTCACGGATCTTTTTCTCAACGTCCTGAATTTCACGTTGCAGTTTGTTCTTACGACGGAACAGACGAACAAATTCCAGTACATCCTGGAATGAAGGCTTGGTAGTTTCCATTTTTATACCCCTGATAATGTGAGAGTCGGATTCGTTTAAGCAACCGCTATTCGTTAGGGCCAACATTACTCATAGCTGCCGCAGATGACAATGCTTTTATCCCTTTTCACTATCATACCCTTTATCCTTGCTGAATCGAAGCAGCAGCAAGATGATTCTGAAGTTCAGGAATTATTTGCGCAAGGCCCGGCAAATCAGATTCGATAGCAACTCAAGCTGATGTGCCGTTTCCATGTTCAGCCACACATAGCCATAGATTGGTGTTTCCACGACCTTCAGGTCATGGTGGTTATCGAGCAACTGACGCAGCTCTTCCACAGCATCGTTCAATTTTTCCGTATTGGCAAAAACCGGCTGCGGATTACCTTCGTACAGCGCATGAACAAGGCTCAGCAGTATTTGCTGCATCATGTGCTGGGTATCACGAAGTTTTTGCGCGTTCAATAACACGAAATGGCTGGGGCGCGTGGCCCAGTATGCATTGATTTGCAACTCCAGCATACAAACCAGATTGCGATTAATGGTCTGGATACCTTCATATATCGATTTTGGAATACGGGTTTCTTTGCTGGCGGGCGCAATCAGCCCACGCATTTTCACGGCATCGGTCAGGAGTTTTTGTAGATGGCTTTCCAGACGCGGGCGTTCGAGTAAGTTCGGTGAGAATGCAGATTGATAGACCCGATTATACTCGGTCAGACTTTTTGCCAGTTGAATGCGCCAGTGGATGAACGCCCGTTGTGGCCAGATGCCGGTAAACAACATTGCCAGTAAAGAGCCGAGGATCACATCGCCGCTTCGCCATAACGCCGTATCAATTTCACCTGTCGGGGAACCAACAACAATTGCCAGCGTCACCCCAATCAATAAACCTTGATACGGTTTCTTGCCCAGCGCCAGCCAACCGCAAAGAAACATAGCCGCCGCGCACCAGACCAACATCAGCGGTAACGAGATTAACTCCAGTTGCAGAGCGATAAGACCTAAAATCGACCCCAACACCGTACCGCCAATACGTTCGAATGCGCGAGGGACAACGTTACCCCAGAACGAGATTGGCCCCATAATCACCACCATGGTGACCAGCGGCCAGGTGCTTTCCGGGATAGTAAACAGGCGGATAATGAGAAAAGTGAGCAGGAATGCCAGCGCGACCCGAGTACCATGCACAATGCGGTAATGGCGGTATACCCGGATTTCAAACGGGCTTAATGACTTATCGGCACGCACGCAGAAACTCCGTTAATGAAGATTAAAAGCGCTCATAACACATCTGTCGGCCAGAAGGCGCGCCTCTGAATTATCCGACGGACATACCGGGAACAGTGTAATTTCCCGGCAGGAGCGAAAAATTTGAAAGGCGCATCTTACTCTTTTCGCTTTCAAAAAAAGAGTGATCTTCGCGTTAACACACCGCCCTGAGATGAATTAGTGATGTTTTGGCTGCACCGCAACATACATTTCGATATCCCAGTACCCCTCTTCCGCGCCATTGTTCAAATAAACCTCAAAGCATGGCTTTGGTAACATTTCATAAGCACTGTCCTGCAAGAGGCTATTAAAGAACTGATACCAGGGTTTAGCAAAATCATCACCGACTACACGAGCCACCGCCACCGCATACTGACCACCTGAAATTTCTGTCAGAATGACGCCCTCACTGTTTTCAGGGAGCGTAAAGTTATTCGGCACCGTCACGACGGTGTCGCAGCGTAATTTTTCGGCGGGTGTTTCATCTGGATTGTCGTAATAGACAGCAACCCACTCCTTCGGCACAATATTTTTGCTATCTACCCACATCATCAACTGCTCAAAGCCTTTCTTTACCGTCTGTTCCCACGGGCCAACGAGATGGAAACCTGCAACGGTACGTTTATCTTCCTGCTTAATCTCGTAGTTCATGACGCCTCCATTAATACTGTTTTTATATACAGTATAGTTGCAATATTAAAACCACAAGGAATGAGTGTTGATTATGCGAGCAGACTCGCACTCCTGCCAGTCTGCTGCAAAAGAAAGGTCAAGCCTTATGGTGGAAATAATCACTCAGGCGGGAAAACATGCTGCCTTCCCCGACAGATTCCAGGGTAACCAGCGGCCAGTGCGCCACCTGTTTATCACGGTCGTAAAGTTCAATTTCCCCTACCCGCTGATGGGCGCTAATTGGCGCGGTGAGTTCTTTACCATCAAGGGTATATTTGGCTTTGATATGTGGAATTTCGGCTTTCGGTAGCACCATCCAGAACTCTTGTTCCGTTCCCAGGTCGATATTTTCTTTATCACCATACCAGATGCGTTCCGTACCGACCTTTTTCCCACGGTGCAAAATTTGCACCGTAGTAAAGTTTTGTTGCCCCCAACGCAGTAATTTTCTTGCCTCTTCCTCACGACCTTTTGCACTGTCAGCCCCCATTACCACTGCAATGAGACGACGCTGCCCATCTACAGCCGAAGCAATGAGATTAAACCCGGCACCAGAAGTATGACCCGTTTTCAGGCCGTCAACATTCATGGTTTTATCCCACAATAACCCGTTACGGTTTTGCTGGGTGATACCGTTCCAGGTGAGGCTTTTCTCACTGTACATATGATAAAACTCGGGCTCGCCGTGGATGATAGCGCGAGAAAGCACGGCTAAATCATAAGCCGAGCTATGCTGGCCAGGTGCATCCAGACCATGCACTGTTTCAAAATGCGTATCCTTGAGATGCAGCTTCTCGGCATAGTTGTTCATCATTTCAACAAACTGCCGTTGCCCACCGGCAATATAGTCAGCCAGAGCAACACAAGCGTCATTTCCGGAATCCACAATTAAACCACGGCTTAAATCACGTACCGATACGCGATCGCCCTCTTTCAAAAACATCAGTGAAGAACCGACAAACACCGGATTATCTTTCGCCCACGCATCACGCCCCACGGTGACAATATCTTCTGGCGTAACGCGATGACTATCGATAGCGCGATCCACGACATAGCCCGTCATCAGCTTTGTCAGGCTGGCGGGATTGCGCTGTTGATGCTCATTACCCGCGGTGAGAATCTGACCGGTAGTGTAATCCATCAATACCCAGGACCCGGCATGAATCTCTGGAGGTTGAGGTGAAAAAGGAATGTTTTCCGCCGCAAAACCAGACGATAAATTAAAAACGAACAAAGAAGCAGCAATAATAAGACGGCGTTTCAACAGCAAACCCTCAGGTGTTTCAAGTAGCTGTTCTTTTTACGGAAATACTTATGAACTGGCTGGAATAAAGTGCAAGAAAATGTGACTACTATCTCATTTTTATCTGACATGATCTGTTGCAACTCGCTGCCAAATTGTCGCGCTAAAGCTGATTAGCACGGTGATATTTGATACTCTGGCAGACAGCAGAAATAACGGATTTAACCTAATGATGAATGACGGTAAGCAACAATCTACCTTTTTGTTTCACGATTACGAAACCTTTGGAACGCACCCCGCGTTAGATCGCCCTGCACAGTTCGCAGCCATTCGCACTGATAACGAATTCAATGTCATCGGCGAACCCGATGTTTTTTACTGCAAGCCCGCGGATGACTATTTACCCCAGCCTGGAGCAGTATTAATTACCGGTATTACCCCGCAGGAGGCACGGGCGAAAGGAGAAAACGAAGCCACGTTTGCCGCCCGTATTCACTCGCTTTTTACCGTACCGAAGACCTGTATTCTGGGCTACAACAATGTGCGTTTCGACGACGAAGTCACACGCAACGTTTTTTATCGTAATTTCTACGATCCTTACGCCTGGAGCTGGCAGCATGATAACTCGCGCTGGGATTTACTGGATGTTATGCGTGCCTGTTATGCCCTGCGCCCGGAAGGAATAAACTGGCCTGAAAATGATGACGGTCTACCGAGCTTTCGCCTTGAGCATTTAACCAAAGCGAATGGTATTGAACATAGCAACGCCCACGATGCGATGGCTGATGTGTACGCCACTATTGCGATGGCAAAGCTGGTAAAAATGCGTCAGCCACGCCTGTTTGATTATCTCTTTACCCATCGCAATAAACACAAACTGATGGCGTTGATTGATGTTCCGCAGATGAAACCCCTGGTTCACGTTTCCGGAATGTTTGGGGCATGGCGCGGCAATACCAGCTGGGTAGCACCGCTGGCGTGGCATCCTGAAAATCGCAATGCCGTAATTATGGTGGATTTGGCAGGAGACATTTCGCCATTACTGGAACTGGATAGCGACACATTGCGCGAGCGTCTATATACCGCAAAAGCCGATCTTGGCGATAACGCCGCCGTTCCGGTTAAACTGGTGCATATCAATAAATGTCCGGTACTGGCCCAGGCGAATACGCTACGCCCGGAAGATGCCGACCGACTGGGAATTAATCGTCAGCATTGCCTCGATAACCTGAAAATTCTGCGTGAAAATCCGCAAGTGCGTGAAAAAGTGGTGGCGATATTCGCGGAAGCCGAACCGTTTACGCCTTCAGATAACGTGGATGCACAGCTTTATAATGGCTTTTTCAGTGACGCCGATCGTGCAGCAATGAAAATTGTGCTGGAAACCGAGCCGCGTAATTTACCGGCACTGGATATCACTTTTGTTGATAAACGGATTGAAAAGCTGTTGTTCAATTATCGGGCGCGCAACTTCCCGGGGACGCTGGATTATGCCGAGCAGCAACGCTGGCTGGAGCACCGCCGCCAGGTTTTCACGCCAGAGTTTTTGCAGGGCTATGCTGATGAATTGCAGATGCTGGCACAACAATATGCCGATGACAAAGAGAAAGTGGCGCTGTTAAAAGCGCTTTGGCAGTACGCGGAAGAGATCGTCTGAAACAAAAAAGCCGGAGCGACAAACTCCGGCTTTTTGAGATTTACCGGATGATTATGTCATCCGGCTTGTAAGATTATGCAACGTCTTCGTACTGCGGAACCGGGTTACGGAAGCTCTTGGTGACACAAGCCAGGTAAATCAGGCCGATTGCCGCCCAGATCAGACCCAGAACCATTGAGCTTTCTTCCAGGTTAACCCACAGCGCACCTACAGTCAGCGCACCACACATCGGCAGGAACAGATACTGGAAGTGATCTTTCAGCGTCTTGTTACGCTTCTCACGGATCCAGAATTGCGAGATAACCGACAGGTTAACGAAGGTGAACGCCACCAGCGCACCAAAGTTAATCAGCGCCGTTGCCATTACCAGGTCAAAGTTGATTGCCAGCAGGGCAATCGCGCCAACCAGGATGATGTTCATCGCCGGAGTACGCCATTTCGGGTGTACATAACCGAAGAAGCTTTTCGGGAACACGCCGTCACGTCCCATTACGTACATCAGACGCGCCACACCTGCGTGCGCCGCCATACCGGACGCCAGTACGGTAATGGTGGAGAAGATCAGCGCGCCAACCTGGAACGCTTTACCCGCAACGTACAGCATGATTTCAGGCTGTGACGCATCCGGATCTTTAAAGCGAGAGATATCCGGGAAATACAGTTGCAGGAAGTAAGTTGCAAAGATGAAGATCATGCCGCCGATCAGCGCGGTCAGGAAAATCGCACGTGGGATCACGCGCTCTGCATCTTTGGTTTCTTCCGACAAGTTGCTGATGCCGTCAAAGCCGGTAAAGGAGAAGCACAGAATCGTCGCACCAGTGATCATCGGGATGACATGTGCATCACCAGACCAGAACGGACGAGTGCTCGCCAGCGTACCAGCACCTTCACCTTCAAATACGCCGTAAACTACCATGCCCAGAATTACCGCGATCAGCACTACCTGCAACACCACGATGACGGTGTTGAAGTTCGCTACGGATTTCAGACTACGCAGGTTAAAGGCGGTCATAAAGGCCACCAGTGCCACCACAAACATCCACGATGGGATGGAAGGCACCAGAGCTTCAAAATAGATTTTCGCCAGCAGAATGTTGATCATCGGCGCGAACAGATAGTCGAGCAGAGAAGACCAACCCACCATAAAGCCGACGGTCGGGCTAATGGATTTCTGGGCGTAAGTGTATGCAGAGCCAGCAGAAGGATAGCGGCGAACCAGCTTCCCGTAGCTCAGAGCCGTAAACAGGATCGCAATCAATGCGAACGCATAGGCTGTCGGCACATGACCATCCGTGAGGCCTGAAACGATACCAAATGTATCAAACAGCGTCATCGGCTGCATATAGGCAAGACCCATCATTACAACCGGAACTAACGTAAGCGTTTTACGCAATTCCACGCGAGAGGTGTTTGGAGTAACGTTATGCGACATGGTCATTCTCCTTTACGGTAATAACCGTCGCGTAAGCAAAAAATTGCCCCATTTTTTTGGATTCCTCAGCGACAACAACTGTCGATTTTTAGTAAATATCTATCCGGTACGAAGCCCGGCCTCTTGGTATGAATGATTGGTTTGAAGCAAAAAATAACCGACGCTAATTAAACGTCGGTTTTTAGTCATTTTTTGACAGCGGCGCATTGTGCCTAAATGGGGGGGAAATGACAAGAGAATGAGAGGCTTGTCATAATAATTTTTCTTTAAATGGCTGATTTTCCGTCATCAGATTTTGCATAAACACCGGCGATCGCACTATTTGCTAAAATTTCATCTCGCCACCAGCCGCTGGCAAGCCCTGCGGTCTGTTCATTCCAGCCAATCCAGACAGGTTCAAAGAGAGTTTGGGCGACCACTTTCTTCTCGATTAACGCGCCACTATCGAGAAAACGTTGCGCCAGATAACGGGGTAAATAGCCGCAGCCAAGGCCGCTAATTTGCAGCTCCAGCTTGGTTTTAAAATCGAAAACGGTAATGGCTTCTTGTTCGTCGAGAAGTTGCGAGGCCGTAGAAGCGCCTGCCTGCGCAGTATCCCCTACCACAATCGCCCTATATCGCTTAATGATACGACGGTTTAACGGTTCTTCTTCCTGGGCTAACGGATGATGGGGCGCGACCGCAAAGACTTGTTCAAGATCGCCCAACCGTGAAAAACCAAACTCACTGGAAGATGGTGGCTCATGCATCGCACCAACAATAATATCCGCTCGTCCCTGAGTCAGGGCATCCCAGGAACCACCGAGCACGCCATTGATAAACTTCAGGCGCGTCACGCTATGATGTTGGTAAAAAGCTTCTATAAGTGGCGCGAGGAGAGAAAAAGGGAAGGTGTCGTCCACGCCAATCACCAGCTCGTTTTCCCAGCCTTCATGCAGTTTTATCGCCTGTTTTTCCAGTTCTCGCACGGTATGCAGAACTTCCCGCCCCTTCTCTAATAACATTTTTCCGGTGCGGGTGAATTTAGCGCGGTGACCGCTACGATCAAGCAATTGAATGTTAAGGTCGCTTTCCAGCTTGTGAACGGTGTAACTCAGAGCGGACGGCGTCTTATAGAGTTTGGCCGACGCCGCCGCAAAACTGCCTTCTTTTTCTAAAGCATCGAGGATCATCAACACATCCAGCAGTGGTTTCATACACGCCCCCTTGCAGTGCATGCGGCGTCCTGCTGGCGTGATCGTTTACTCCAGCGGCATTACCAGCGGATCGGGATACTGGTATTCAAATCCCAGTTCATTACAAATCCGGCTGCCATCAATAATCTTACCTTTGCCGCAATCCAGACTATTTCTGAACTGCGGAGGTTCAAGCCCCAGTAAACGGGCCATTTGCGGATAAAAAACATTACGCGCAGGGTGAGCTGGCGCACATATATTATAGATGTGTCCGCCTTTAGGTGCCTGTAACAACAGGGTGATAGCGCCAATAACATCTTCTAAATGGACTAAATTGACACCATGTTCACCATCAGGCGCGGTTTTTCCGGCAAAGAAGCGACCAGGATGACGTTCCGGCCCGACCAGGCCCGCAAGACGCAGAATATCGACTGAAGTACCGGGTAAATTGTGCAGCCAGTCTTCAAGTTCTTTTAATACTCGTCCACTGTTGGTCACCGGATTACGCGGGGTGGTTTCTTTAACGGTGCCTTGTGCGTCGCCATAGACAGACGTTGAGCTGGTAAAAATAATGCGGGGAATATGATGAGCCAGCGCGCTATCCACTAACTCTTGTACCGCTTGTAAATAGAACTCATCGCCGGGGCCGCTACGACGTGCCGGAAGCGTGATGACCAGCGCATCAGCATCCATCAGGGCATCCAGATCGTCAGAATCGCAAACTAACTCAGGCTCCATGCGAAGCAGATAGCTATCAATGCCACTCATTCGGGCCGCTTCGACACCATCTTGTGTGGTTTTACTCCCGGTGACTTGCCAGCCTCGCGCTGAAAGTGACATCGCCAGCGGCATACCTAACCACCCTAACCCGACAATTGCGACCTTTTTCATCCGTTATCTCCTGATACACCTTAGATCTATAAGGCTACGCTAGCGTATCAAAACTGACAATTCATTCTATGAATGAAATCGAAACTGTTAGCAAATATACAATTGCCTGATGCGCTCCGCTTATCAGTCCTACAAAAACATCAATATATTGAATTTAGGCAACATTTGTAGACCAGATAAGGCATTCACGCCGCATCCGGCAGGAACCAAGCCCACTTTAGTTACAGAACACAATGTTCTTGAGGGTTTTAAAGACATATTTTCACGATTACTTTTTTAACGTAGCCACTCCTGGCCCTCTCCTTTCCCCGCTCATTCATTAAACAAATCCATCGCCATAAAATATATAAAAAAGCCCTTGCTTTCTAACGTGAAAGTGGTTTAGGTTAAAAGACATCAGTTGAATAAACATTCACAGAGACTTTTATGACACGCGTTCAATTTAAACACCACCATCATCACCATCATCCTGACTAGTCTTTCAGGCGATGTGTGCTGGAAGACATTCAGATCTTCCAGTGGTGCATGAACGCATGAGAAAGCCCCCGGAAGATCACCTTCCGGGGGCTTTTTTATTGCGCGGTTGATAACGGTTCAGACAGGTTTAAAGAGGAATAAGAAAATGACAGATAACACTCGTTTACGCATAGCTATGCAGAAATCCGGCCGTTTAAGTGATGACTCACGCGAATTGCTGGCGCGCTGTGGCATTAAAATTAATCTTCACACCCAGCGCCTGATCGCGATGGCAGAAAACATGCCGATTGATATTCTGCGCGTGCGTGACGACGACATTCCCGGTCTGGTAATGGACGGCGTGGTTGACCTTGGGATTATCGGCGAAAACGTGCTGGAAGAAGAGCTGCTTAACCGCCGCGCCCAGGGTGAGGATCCTCGCTACTTTACCCTGCGTCGTCTGGATTTCGGCGGCTGTCGCCTTTCGCTGGCAACGCCGGTTGATGAAGCCTGGGACGGCCCGCTCTCCTTAAACGGTAAACGTATCGCCACCTCTTATCCTCACCTGCTCAAGCGTTATCTCGACCAGAAAGGCATCTCTTTTAAATCCTGCTTACTGAACGGTTCTGTCGAAGTCGCCCCGCGCGCCGGACTGGCGGATGCGATTTGTGATCTGGTTTCCACCGGTGCCACGCTGGAAGCTAACGGCCTGCGCGAAGTCGAAGTTATCTACCGCTCGAAAGCCTGCCTGATCCAACGCGATGGCGAAATGGAAGAATCCAAACAGCAACTGATCGACAAACTGCTGACGCGTATTCAGGGCGTGATCCAGGCGCGCGAATCAAAATACATCATGATGCACGCACCGACCGACCGACTGGATGAAGTCATCGCCCTGCTGCCAGGTGCCGAACGCCCAACCATTCTACCGCTGGCGGGTGATCAACAGCGCGTAGCGATGCACATGGTCAGCAGCGAAACCCTGTTCTGGGAAACGATGGAAAAACTGAAAGCGCTGGGTGCCAGTTCAATCCTGGTCCTGCCGATTGAGAAGATGATGGAGTGATCGCCATGAGCTTTAACACAATCATTGACTGGAATAGCTGTACTGCGGAGCAACAACGCCAGCTGTTAATGCGCCCGGCGATCTCCGCTTCTGAAAGCATTACCCGCACTGTTAACGATATTCTCGATAACGTGAAAACGCGTGGCGATGAGGCCTTGCGGGAATACAGCGCGAAGTTTGATAAAACCACGGTTACCGCGCTGAAGGTATCTGCGGATGAGATCGCCGCCGCCAGCGAACGCCTGAGCGACGAGCTAAAACAGGCGATGGCGGTGGCAGTAAAGAATATTGAAACCTTCCACACTGCGCAAAAACTGCCGCCGGTAGATGTCGAAACGCAGCCAGGCGTGCGTTGCCAGCAGGTCACGCGCCCGGTCGCTTCAGTGGGTTTGTATATTCCTGGCGGCTCCGCACCGCTCTTCTCAACAGTATTAATGCTGGCAACTCCGGCGCGTATTGCGGGCTGTAAAAAAGTGGTGCTGTGCTCACCGCCGCCGATTGCCGATGAAATTCTTTACGCGGCGCAGCTGTGCGGCGTGCAGGACGTGTTTAACGTCGGCGGCGCACAGGCCATTGCCGCACTGGCGTTTGGTACAGAATCCGTGCCAAAAGTGGACAAAATCTTCGGGCCTGGCAACGCCTTTGTCACCGAGGCAAAACGTCAGGTGAGCCAGCGTCTGGACGGTGCGGCGATCGATATGCCCGCAGGCCCATCGGAAGTGTTGGTGATTGCCGACAGTGGCGCAACGCCGGATTTCGTGGCTTCTGATTTGCTCTCTCAGGCTGAACACGGCCCGGATTCACAGGTGATTTTGCTGACTCCTGATGCTGATATGGCGCGTCGCGTTGCCGAAGCCGTCGAACGCCAGCTGGCAGAACTGCCGCGAGCCGAAACCGCCCGTCAGGCACTGAGCGCCAGCCGCCTGATCGTAACCAACGATTTAGCGCAGTGCGTGAAGATCTCCAACCAGTACGGCCCGGAGCACCTGATCATTCAGACCCGCAACGCCCGCGAACTGGTCGATGGCATTACCAGCGCCGGTTCGGTATTTCTCGGTGACTGGTCACCGGAATCGGCAGGTGATTACGCCTCCGGCACGAACCACGTGCTGCCGACTTACGGTTACACCGCCACCTGTTCCAGCCTCGGGCTGGCAGATTTCCAGAAACGCATGACCGTACAGGAACTGTCGAAAGAAGGCTTTTCCACGCTGGCTTCGACCATTGAAACACTGGCCGCCGCCGAGCGCCTGACTGCCCACAAAAATGCCGTTACTTTGCGTGTTAACGTCCTTAAGGAGCAAGCATGAGCACCGTGACTATTACCGATTTAGCGCGTGAAAACGTCCGCAACCTGACGCCGTATCAGTCGGCGCGTCGTCTGGGCGGTAACGGCGACGTCTGGCTGAACGCCAACGAATATCCCACAGCCGTGGAGTTTCAGCTTACTCAGCAAACGCTCAATCGCTACCCGGAATGCCAGCCAAAAGCAGTGGTTGAAAATTACGCGCAATATGCAGGCGTAAAACCGGAACAGGTGCTGGTCAGCCGTGGCGCGGACGAAGGTATTGAACTGCTGATCCGCGCTTTTTGCGAACCGGGTAAAGACGCCATCCTCTACTGTCCGCCAACGTATGGCATGTACAGCGTTAGCGCCGAAACCATTGGTGTCGAATGCCGCACAGTGTCGACGCTGGACAACTGGCAACTGGACTTACAAGGCATTTCCGACAAGCTGGACGGGGTAAAAGTGGTCTACGTTTGCAGCCCCAACAACCCAACCGGGCAACTGATCAACCCGCAGGATTTTCGCACTCTGTTGGAGTTAACCCGCGGTAAGGCGATTGTGGTTGCCGATGAAGCCTATATCGAGTTTTGCCCGCAGGCATCGTTAGCTGGCTGGCTGGCGGAATATCCGCACCTGGCGATTTTGCGTACCCTTTCGAAAGCCTTCGCGTTGGCGGGGCTTCGTTGCGGATTTACGCTGGCAAACGAAGACGTCATCAACCTGCTGATGAAAGTGATCGCCCCCTACCCGCTCTCGACGCCGGTTGCCGACATTGCCGCACAGGCGTTAAGCCCGCAGGGAATCGACGCCATGCGCGAACGGGTGGCGCAAATTATTGCAGAACGCGAATACCTGATTGCCGCACTGAAAGAGCTCCCCTGCGTGGAGCAGGTTTTCGACTCTGAAACCAACTACATTCTGGCGCGCTTTAAAGCCTCCAGCGCAGTGTTTAAATCTTTGTGGGATCAGGGCATTATCTTACGTGATCAGAATAAACAACCCTCTTTAAGCGGCTGCCTGCGAATTACCGTCGGAACCCGTGAAGAAAGCCAGCGCGTCATTGACGCCTTACGTGCGGAGCAAGTTTGATGAGTCAGAAGTATCTTTTTATCGATCGCGATGGAACCCTGATTAGCGAACCGCCGAGTGATTTTCAGGTGGACCGTTTTGACAAACTCGCCTTTGAACCGGGCGTGATCCCGGAACTGCTGAAGCTGCAAAAAGCGGGCTACAAACTGGTGATGATCACGAATCAGGATGGTCTGGGAACACAAAGTTTCCCGCAGGCGGATTTTGATGGCCCGCACAACCTGATGATGCAGATCTTCACCTCGCAAGGCGTGCAGTTTGATGAAGTGCTGATTTGCCCACACCTGCCCGCCGATGAGTGCGACTGCCGTAAGCCGAAAGTCAAACTGGTGGAGCGTTATCTGGCTGAGCAAGCGATGGACCGCGCCAACAGTTATGTGATTGGCGATCGCGCGACCGATATTCAACTCGCTGAAAACATGGGCATTAATGGTTTACGCTACGACCGCGAAACCCTGAACTGGCCAATGATTGGCGAGCAACTCACTAAACGAGACCGTTACGCCCATGTAGTGCGCAACACCAAAGAGACGCAGATTGACGTTCAGGTGTGGCTGGATCGCGAAGGTGGCAGCAAGATTAACACCGGCGTTGGCTTTTTTGATCACATGCTGGATCAGATTGCCACTCACGGCGGCTTCCGTATGGAAATCAACGTTAAAGGCGACCTCTATATCGACGATCACCACACTGTCGAAGATACCGGTCTGGCGCTGGGCGAAGCGTTAAAAATAGCTCTTGGCGACAAACGCGGTATTTGCCGCTTCGGTTTTGTGCTGCCGATGGACGAATGCCTTGCCCGCTGCGCGCTGGATATCTCTGGTCGCCCGCACCTGGAATATAAAGCCGAGTTTACCTACCAGCGTGTGGGCGATCTCAGCACTGAAATGATCGAGCACTTCTTCCGTTCGCTCTCATACACCATGGGCGTGACCCTGCACCTGAAAACCAAAGGTAAAAACGATCACCACCGTGTAGAGAGCCTGTTCAAAGCTTTTGGTCGCACTCTGCGCCAGGCCATCCGCGTGGAAGGCGACACCCTGCCCTCGTCGAAAGGAGTGCTGTAATGAACGTGGTGATCCTTGATACCGGCTGCGCCAATTTGAACTCGGTGAAGTCTGCCATTGTGCGTCACGGTTATGAACCCAAAGTTAGCCGTGACCCGGACGTCGTGTTGCTGGCCGATAAACTGTTTTTGCCTGGCGTCGGCACCGCACAAGCGGCGATGGATCAAGTGCGTGAGCGCGAACTGTTTGATCTCATCAAAGCCTGTACCCAACCGGTGCTGGGCATCTGCTTAGGGATGCAACTGCTGGGGCGGCGCAGCGAAGAGAGCAACGGTGTCGATTTGCTGGGCATCATCGACGAAGACGTGCCGAAAATGACCGACTTTGGTTTGCCGCTGCCACATATGGGCTGGAACCGCGTTTACCCGCAGGCAGGCAACCGCCTGTTTCAGGGGATTGAAGACGGCGCGTACTTTTACTTTGTTCACAGCTACGCAATGCCGGTCAATCCGTGGACCATCGCCCAGTGTAATTACGGCGAACCGTTCACCGCGGCGGTACAAAAAGATAACTTCTACGGCGTGCAGTTCCACCCGGAGCGTTCTGGTGCCGCTGGCGCTAAATTGCTGAAAAATTTCCTGGAGATGTGATGATTATTCCGGCATTAGATTTAATCGACGGCACCGTGGTGCGTCTCCATCAGGGCGATTACGGCAAACAACGCGATTACGGTAACGACCCGCTGCCGCGCTTACAGGATTATGCTGCGCAAGGTGCCGAAGTGTTGCATCTGGTGGATCTGACCGGGGCAAAAGATCCGGCTAAACGTCAAATCCCGCTGATTAAAACCCTGGTCGCGGGCGTTAACGTCCCGGTGCAGGTTGGCGGCGGTGTGCGTAGTGAAGAAGACGTAGCGACGTTACTGGAAGCGGGCGTTGCGCGCGTGGTGGTTGGCTCCACCGCGGTGAAATCACCAGAAATGGTGAAAGGTTGGTTTGAACGTTTCGGTGCCGATGCCTTAGTGCTGGCGCTGGATGTCCGTATCGACGAGCAAGGCAACAAGCAGGTGGCAGTCAGCGGCTGGCAAGAGAACTCAGGCGTTTCGCTGGAACAACTGGTGGAAACCTATCTGCCCGTCGGCCTGAAACATGTGCTGTGTACAGATATCTCGCGCGACGGCACGCTGGCAGGTTCTAACGTCTCTTTATATGAAGAAGTGTGCGCCAGATATCCGCAGGTGGCATTTCAGTCCTCCGGCGGTATTGGCGACATTGAAGATGTTGCTGCTCTACGTGGTACTGGCGTGCGCGGCGTAATAGTTGGTCGGGCATTACTGGAAGGTAAATTCACCGTGAAGGAGGCCATCGCATGCTGGCAAAACGCATAATTCCGTGTCTCGACGTTCGTGATGGTCAGGTGGTGAAAGGCGTACAGTTTCGCAACCATGAAATCATTGGCGATATTGTACCGCTGGCAAAACGCTACGCCGAAGAAGGTGCGGACGAGCTGGTGTTCTACGATATCACCGCTTCCAGCGATGGACGCGTGGTAGATAAAAGCTGGGTATCCCGCGTGGCGGAAGTGATCGACATCCCGTTCTGCGTGGCGGGGGGGATTAAGTCTCTGGATGATGCCGCCAAAATTCTTTCCTTTGGCGCGGATAAAATTTCCATCAACTCTCCTGCGCTGGCGGACCCGACGTTAATTACTCGCCTGGCCGATCGTTTTGGTGTGCAGTGTATTGTGGTCGGTATTGATACCTGGTACGACGCCGAAACCGGTAAATATCATGTGAATCAATATACCGGCGATGAAAGTCGCACCCGCGTCACTCAGTGGGAAACACTCGACTGGGTACAGGAAGTGCAAAAACGCGGTGCCGGAGAAATCGTCCTCAACATGATGAATCAGGACGGCGTTCGTAACGGTTACGACCTCGAGCAACTGAAAAAAGTGCGTGAAGTTTGCCACGTCCCGCTGATTGCCTCCGGTGGCGCAGGCACCATGGAACACTTCCTCGAAGCCTTCCGCGATGCCGACGTTGACGGTGCGCTGGCAGCTTCTGTATTCCACAAACAAATAATCAATATTGGTGAATTAAAAGCGTACCTGGCAACACAGGGCGTGGAGATCAGGATATGTTAACAGAACAACAACGTCGCGAACTGGACTGGGAAAAAACCGACGGTCTGATGCCGGTGATTGTGCAACACGCGGTATCTGGCGAAGTGCTAATGCTGGGCTATATGAACCCGGAAGCCTTAGACAAAACCCTCGAAAGCGGCAAAGTCACCTTCTTCTCGCGCACTAAACAGCGACTGTGGACCAAAGGTGAAACGTCCGGCAATTTCCTCAACGTAGTAAATATTGCGCCGGACTGCGACAACGACACATTGCTGGTGCTGGCGAATCCCATCGGCCCGACCTGCCACAAAGGCACCAACAGCTGCTTCGGCAACACCGCTCACCAGTGGCTGTTCCTGTATCAACTGGAACAATTGCTCGCCGAACGCAAATCTGCCGACCCGGAAACCTCTTACACTGCCAAACTGTATGCCAGCGGCACCAAACGCATTGCGCAAAAAGTGGGCGAAGAAGGCGTGGAAACCGCGCTGGCCGCGACAGTACATGATCGCTTTGAGCTGACCAACGAGGCGTCTGATTTGATGTATCACCTGTTGGTGTTGTTGCAGGATCAGGATCTGGATTTAACAACGGTGATTGAGAACCTGCGTAAACGGCATCAGTGAGTTGCGGGGTCAGCGGATGCGATGTTGTTGTCGCATCCGGCAAAAAAAACGGGCAAGGTGTCACCACCCTGCCCTTTTTCTTTAAAACCGAAAAGATTACTTCGCGTTGTAATTACGCAGAGCGTTACGCCCCAACACAATCCCCGCGCCAACCATGCCGCCCAGCAGCACTGCCAGAATCAAGGTAATTGCCTTTTTCGGGCTATCGCGACGAATAGGTAACGTCGGTTTCATCACATAACGGTAAGCATGAATATCAAGATCATCAACCTTTAAGTTTTCGATATCCAGCAGGTTTTGACGAGTCTGATAGTAGTTTGGCGAGAACACCAACGGACGGGTCGCCTCATGCTTAATCATCGACTCCAGCGCTTCGCTCCCCAAAAGGAACAACGTATCTTGTGTCACATCTTCAGTCTGCTGAACTTGTGGCTTTGTCACCTGCGCCTGATTCGCATACTGCAACGCTTCCTGAATCTGACGGATACGCAGATCTTTCTGCTCCTGCGCAACCACTTCCTGCGTCTTCAGAGAATCCTGCAAGTTTTTCATACGCAGCGCGATATTGTCTTTCAGGTCTTTTTCCAGTTCTTCATTGACCTGGTCGTCAACTTGCTGGATATACTTCGCCAGCTGTTTCTGCGCACCTTCAGGTGTTCCACCCACATAAGAAACCGCTAAAGGTAAGGACTGATTTTTAACGGTAGGCTCAATGGTCAGCTTTTCTGCTTCTTCCTGGTTATCCAACGTTTCTGCTAATGCGGAGAATGCAGTGCTGTAACGTCCGATAAGTGAAGCCTGAATGTCGGAAACTTTCGGTACAGCTGATCCGTAGATCACATTCATCGCGTTGGTATAACCAGCGATTTGCCCCACATCAGGTTGAGTAACGATAGCTGTTGAAGTCCACTTTTCTTTGGCTACGGACAGGTACCCGATAGTCAGAGCTATAGCCACAATGACAGAAATGATGATTGTCATCTTGCCGCGCCATAGTTGGACCAGTAAATCAATCAAATCAATCTGTTCCGGGTCATGGTTTTGCCCAGAAACATTATTATTTTCTACTCTCATCATTACCCTAACGGACGAAATAATTTTAAGTCGCCATAGTTTAGCGATAATCGTCATGAATGCTATAGGATAAATGATAAAAATAATGAATCATTACAAAGGGAACATAAGAGAATCAGGGCGAAAATCGCCCTGATAACAGGATGTTAGTCACTGCCAAAGAGATCGCGGGTGTAGACTTTGTCTGCCACATCCTTAAGCTCTTCTGCCATACGGTTGGAAATAATGACGTCGGCTTGTTGTTTGAAAGTGGCGAGATCACGTTCCAGCCGAGAGTTGAAGAATGAATCTTCTTTCATCACCGGTTCGTAGATGATCACTTCAACGCCTTTCGCCTTGATACGTTTCATAATCCCCTGAATAGAAGACGCACGGAAGTTATCTGATCCGCTCTTCATAATCAGACGATAAATACCCACCACTTGCGGCTTGCGTGACAAAATGGCATCGGCAATAAAATCTTTACGCGTGCGGTTTGCATCGACAATTGCCGAAATCAGGTTATTCGGCACAGACTGGTAGTTCGCCAGTAACTGCTTGGTATCTTTCGGCAGACAATAACCACCATAGCCAAACGACGGGTTGTTGTAATGGTTGCCAATACGCGGATCGAGACAAACGCCTTCGATAATCTGGCGAGTATTCAGACCTAAACTTTCTGCATAGCTATCCAGTTCATTAAAGTATGCTACGCGCATCGCCAGATAGGTATTAGCGAAAAGTTTAATCGCTTCTGCTTCAGTGGAGTCGGTAAACAGGGTTGGGATATTTTGCTTAATCGCGCCTTCCTGTAACAACGCAGCAAAACGTTCTGCGCGTTCTGAACGCTCACCAATGACAATACGTGAAGGATGGAGATTATCGTAAAGGGCTTTACCTTCACGGAGAAATTCGGGGGAGAAAATAATATTTTCAGTACAATATTTCTTATGCATCGCTGCGGTAAAACCAACGGGAACCGTGGATTTGATGACCATAACCGCATAAGGATTTATCTCTACTACGTCTTTAATTACTGATTCTACACTGGATGTATTGAAATAATTAGTTTTAGGATCATAGTCGGTTGGAGTGGCGATGATGACATAATCAGCATCACGGTAGGCTTCATTTTTATCTAATGTGGCATTAAAGTGTATGTTATCTGATTGCAAAAACTGCTTAATTTCCTTATCAACAATAGGAGATATCCGATCATTCAGCATAGCAACGCGTGACGGTAAAATATCTAATGCCACAACCTCATGATTTTGTGCGATTAGAAGCCCGTTTGACAAGCCTACATAACCGGTACCGGAAATGGTGATTTTCATTTCATGCTCTCAGAATTAACTTAACTGTGAATCATGATGTTTTTAGCATCCTGATAAGAGCTAAAAGTTTTAACGCTACGTTGTCAGATGGTCAACGCAACAAAAAACAATTCAGATTTTCTTTATAAGAATAGCTGATATTTATTAAGTTAATATTAAGCAGTGAAATTTAGTCTATAAGATAATCGGCAAAAAAAAACCGGCGCAATACACGCCGGGCTTCAATTTATTGTTGGTTAAATCAGATTAATCCAGCCATTCGGTATGGAACACACCTTCTTTATCAATGCGCTTATAAGTATGCGCACCGAAATAGTCACGCTGTGCCTGGATCAGGTTCGCAGGCAAAACAGCGGCACGGTAGCTATCATAATAGGCAACCGCAGCAGCGAAGGTCGGAACCGGGATACCATTTTGTACTGCATAAGCAACGACATCACGCAGCGCCTGCTGGTAGTCATCGGCAATTTGCTTGAAGTAAGGAGCCAGCAACAGGTTAGCGATCTGCGGATTTTCGGCATAAGCATCGGTGATTTTCTGCAGGAACTGCGCACGGATGATGCAGCCAGCACGGAAAATCTTCGCGATTTCGCCGTAGTTCAGATCCCAGTTGTACTCTTCAGACGCAGCACGCAGCTGAGAGAAGCCCTGAGCGTAAGAAACGATTTTGCCAAGATACAGCGCACGGCGAACTTTTTCGATGAACTCAGCCTTGTCGCCTGCTGGCTGTCCTTGCGGGCCAGAGAGAACTTTAGATGCGGCAACACGCTGATCTTTCAGAGAAGAGATATAACGTGCAAACACAGACTCGGTAATCAGCGACAGCGGTTCGCCGAGATCTAGCGCACTCTGGCTGGTCCATTTGCCTGTACCTTTGTTTGCTGCTTCATCCAAAATCACATCAACCAGGTAGTTACCGTCTTCATCTTTTTTGGTGAAGATATCTTTGGTGATGTCGATCAGGTAGCTGCTTAGTTCACCGTTATTCCACTCGGTAAAGGTCTGAGCCAGTTCTTCGTTGGTGAGGCTCAGGCCACCTTTAAGCAGTGAATAGGCTTCAGCAATCAGCTGCATATCGCCGTATTCAATACCGTTATGAACCATCTTCACATAGTGGCCAGCACCATCGGCACCAATATAGGTAACGCATGGCTCGCCGTCTTCAGCAACGGCGGCGATTTTGGTCAGGATCGGTGCAACCAGTTCATAGGCTTCTTTCTGGCCACCAGGCATAATGGAAGGACCTTTCAGCGCACCTTCTTCACCACCGGAGACACCGGTACCGATAAAGTTAAAGCCTTCGGCAGAAAGCTCACGGTTACGACGAATGGTGTCCTGGAAGAAGGTATTACCACCATCAATGATGATGTCACCTTTATCGAGGTATGGCTTGAGGGAATCAATAGCAGCATCCGTGCCTGCACCTGCTTTCACCATTAACAGGATGCGACGAGGCGTTTCCAGAGATTCAACAAACTCTTTCACCGTATAGTAAGGAACCAGTTTTTTGCCTGGATTTTCGGCAATCACTTCTTCCGTCTTCTCACGGGAACGGTTGAAAATAGAGACGGTATAACCACGGCTTTCGATGTTGAGCGCAAGGTTGCGCCCCATCACTGCCATACCGACTACGCCAATCTGTTGCTTTGACATTGTTTACTCCTGTCAGGGGTGATCACCGCGGGGTTGCGGCTTATTGAAGATAAAGAATAGCTTAATTTATATCTTCTTTTACAGTCATATATTTCCTAATTAGGAAATTGCTTGTAACTTGTACATTTTTATATTTAGCCACTAATGTTATAAAAACGTTCGGCTAATTTTATTAATTCATTACCACTATTATTTTGAATTAGTTCAACATGATTTTCTTTGCCTGTATTGAAATAATCACTACCAATAGCAGAAAGATGTGAGAATGGTGATGTGCACGTCTTATCAAAAAGAGAACACCCCAAAAAATAATTCATTGAATACTGAATCCCTAACATGTGCAATATTGTTGGCGCGAAACTTAAAGAATTTTCACCTCCTGCATCTAAAACTTCAGGCGTAATATTTTTCCCAATGATCAGAAATGGTATTTTGTCCACAAAATAACGAGAATCGCTGTTAAATGATTTCTTATATTCTGTCGAAGGAAATGTAGAATGATCCGATGTAATTATCAACAACGTATTGCCATAAAATGAACTGCGCCGAAAAAAATCAACAAACTTCCCCAACTGAAAATCATAGTTATAGAATTTATTGTAGAGAGGATTGCTACCATCAAAATATTTTTCATTTGGACTATCTTGACCATGATGAGTACCAGATGGGTACACACCAATAAAAAAGCGTTCGTTTTTATTTTCTTGAGAACGTAAAAAATATTGCAGTGCATTAAATGTTTGCTTATCAGTCATTCTGTCGCGTTGATAACCAATAAAATCTCCCATACCAAGAACTTTATCAAAATTAAGCGTTTTCAACATAGTGTTGAGTGGGCTATTTTTTTCTGTAGACGCTATAAAATAACTTTTATAGCCATACTCTTTCAATATATCCGGCAAAGATGTTTGACGATGAAGATAAATATTATTAATTTCTACGTTAGATAATTGTGCAATACCAGTACCAGCATCAGTTAACCCATCACGAAATTGATAGCCAGAAGTTAACTGGCCTCTTAAACCTCGAAAGGTTGCTGCTGTATGGTTATAATAATTTTTAAAACTTAGTGCTTCAGTAGATAACTTATCTAAATTAGGCGTAATTGGAAAATGCGCCATTTTTGAATTACCAATAATCTCCGATGAAAATCCCTCAGCAAAGATTACAATAACATTACGCCCTTTGAAGTTGTTGTTATTCTGTAGAGGGTTAATAAAAACACTTGTTTTTAAAAAAGATTTCCCGGCATCACCGATCTTCTCACTAGGCTTAAAGGTTTGCTGTAAATAGTACAATTTTGCTGTTTCATAAAAAGCATATACCGGTCCCGTGCTTATGAAAGAACACACAAGCAATAATACTATACAGAAAAAATTAAATTTATAATATTTAATACGGCCGACTAGAGCACCAGAAGGCATCGTAACGAATGAAACTATAACAAATAAAATAAAAATAGAAAAAACCTTGATTACCTCGCCAATGCCTAGCGATTCAACTTCTGCAGCATTCGACAAGGCAAGAGGCATCAAATATTGTCCTGAACTAAATAGCGATGCTGCCTGTACACCTAAAATTGAGAGATAAATCCCCCACAAGATATTGCTTATAAACTTTCTTTTTATCAGAAAGATTGCCATACTTGCAAGTGTGTATTCGATAGTAAATAACAAAACACTATCCGCCCTTCCTGAGTAAAGTAAAATACTCAAGAAAATAAAAAAAGGTAGTATTATTCTAATTATATTCTTAAAGTTCATGTCGAATTAAACCATATTATTTAATAATTTTAATGCTATTCATTCAATATTCTGTCACTGAGCGAGGAAGGACTAGTAAAGCCCGCTCCCCGCAAGGACTGACGCGAGATAGTTTCTGTCCATGGCTGCTTTTCGCATCTTACGTCTTAATCCTGTCTTGAATACCTTATCATTCGTCAAAATATTAATAGCAATGTGCCGTATCCCTGAAAATAATTCTGCTGCATTTCCTCTTCTTATTTTACAATCGTCTTCATTCATTACCACGTCCAGACGCCAGTGCAGCTTATTCTCCACGTGCCAGTGATTTCAAATCGCTGTCGCAAACTTCTCAGCGGTTAAATCAGCAGAACTGATATAATATCTGACCATCATTTCGGGCTCTTTCTTTTGTTCTGCTATTATTGAGCGAAAGGAGACTGCCACGCATAATTTTTTCAGTCCTTTCCATTCAAACGTGAAATCAATAAGTTCATCAGGGTCATCGCAAACAATATGAAGACGGATATCTTCTCTGCCGTGACTCTTTTCACTAATTGCATAACTGTCATGCTCTGGATTATTTAATTCTTTCAGTGGGAATTTTTCTTCAAAGGCTTTATTAAGCCGACGCTGATTTCCTTTTACAGCGAATAAATAATCACCTCCCTGTTTTTGTATCTTCTCTGCAATATCTTTCTGGCAACCCATCGCATCAGTTGTGATGATTTTTCCTTTAATATCCAGCATGTTAAGAAGTTCTGGGATAGCTGTAATCTCATTGGATTTCTCATCCGTCTTGATCTGTCCGATGACCAGACTGTGCATTGTTGAGAACGCACTAATGACATGAATCGCTCCCCTGCGGCGACTCTTGTCATAAGAGCGCCGGAGCGTTTTTCCATCAATTGCAATGACGCCTTTATCATCTGAAGAATGGCAGTCACGCATCCAGTTAATAAAGCACTCGTGAAATTTTGCAGGACTGATACAGGATACAACTCTGGCAATGGTATCGTGAACAGGAATACCATTTTCAAAATCACCATATTGCTTCAAAAAATCGAGATGTGTTTCTCCAAAATCCTCTATATCTTCCCAGCCTTCTGCACCAGAAATGACGGCACAAATAGTCAACAGTAGAATATCCGATAATTTATGTTCCACTTTCCAGGCTTGTCTGTAATCGGGGATAAT
>NZ_VNXE01000023.1:0-453 GCF_009820115.1 Escherichia sp. HH41S | reverse complement strand
ATACGCCAGCGCACCGGTCGCCACCGCCAGCGAGGTGGCCCCCACCATCGGCAGGGTGATCGCACCGGCAAGCCCCCTGAACATGGGGATCATCCCGCCGAAGGAGTCCTTAACCTGACCACCCTGTTGCAGCAGGATCAGCCACGGACTTTGCCCGCCTGCAAGCTGCGTGGCCACGTCGGTGAACTGTGCAGGCAGCATACGCATGGCGGCTTTATACTGCCCGACGGAAATCCCCGCTTTCTGTGCAGCCAGCGCCTGTCGGCTCAGCGACTGTTCAACGACTGCCGCTGTTTTTTTCGCATCAGTTTCCGTACCGGAAAAATGACGCCTGACTCTGGCCATCTGCTCGTCAAATCTGGCCGCATCCAGACTTAAATCAACGACCAGATCGCCTACCGGTTCAGCCATACCGGACTCCTCCTGCGATCCCTTCTGATACTGTCATCAGCA
>NZ_VNXE01000002.1:0-453 GCF_009820115.1 Escherichia sp. HH41S | reverse complement strand
ATACGCCAGCGCACCGGTCGCCACCGCCAGCGAGGTGGCCCCCACCATCGGCAGGGTGATCGCACCGGCAAGCCCCCGGAACATGGGGATCATCCCGCCGAAGGAGTCCTTCACCTGACCCCCCTGTTGCAGCAGGATCAGCCACGGACTTTGCCCGCCTGCAAGCTGCGTGGCCACGTCAGTGAACTGCGCAGGCAGCATACGCATGGCGGCTTTATACTGCCCGACGGAAATTCCCGCTTTCTGTGCAGCCAGCGCCTGCCGGTTCATCGACTGTTCAACGACTGCCGCTGTTTTTTTCGCATCACTTTCCGTACCGGAAAAATGACGCCTGACTCTGGCCATCTGCTCGTCAAATCTGGCCGCATCCAGACTCAAATCAACGACCAGATCGCCTACCGGTTCAGCCATACCGGACTCCTCCTGCGATCCCTTCTGATACTGTCATCAGCA
>NZ_VNXE01000037.1:0-455 GCF_009820115.1 Escherichia sp. HH41S | reverse complement strand
TGTGTGCGCTGGTAATCCTGGTGCTGGCCTTCCTGATCAAAACGCCCTGCCCAGCCGGGTCGTTTAAAGGTGTAGTCCTTGGTCACCACGGAAGAAGGGCGGATTTGTGCGCTGTAGCGGAACTGGCTGATGCATAGGGTGCTCACCTCGGTACGGGTGTTCGGGTTCCAGGGGATCTCAAAGGACTCCGGCAGATAACGTACGGTGTCGCACAGGACCAGGCTCTGGTCGGTACTTTTTTGCGCGTGCTCCTCATAAAAGCAGATGCCTTCCTCCGCCGCCATCCGGCACAGGAAATCGTAATCAGTTTCGCCGTACTGGACACAAAACTCACGGGAAGGATGCGGCTCGCTGAACAGCGGACTCCACTCGGTCACACCGTTTTCTTTCAGGATCGTCGCGAGTATGCTTTCGATGTCCTCATTCTGGAAGATACGGAAGTTCTGGCGCAGCCC
>NZ_VNXE01000026.1:0-464 GCF_009820115.1 Escherichia sp. HH41S | reverse complement strand
AATTTGAGAGACTCACGAACAACTTTCGTTGTTCAGTGTTTCAATTTTCAGCTTGATCCAGATTTTTAAAGAGCAAAACTTCGCAGTGAACCTTTGCAGGTACACTCTGAAGTATTTTTTATTTAATCACTACAGAGATGGTGGAGCTATGCGGGATCGAACCGCAGACCTCCTGCGTGCAAAGCAGGCGCTCTCCCAGCTGAGCTATAGCCCCATAACATGTAGTTAAAACCTCTTCAAATTTGCGGTGCAAATTTGGTAGGCCTGAGTGGACTTGAACCACCGACCTCACCCTTATCAGGGGTGCGCTCTAACCACCTGAGCTACAAGCCTGTAGAGGTTTTACTGCTCATTTTCATCAGACAATCTGTGTGAGCACTGCAAAGCACAGTTCTTTAAGGTAAGGAGGTGATCCAACCGCAGGTTCCCCTACGGTTACCTTGTTACGACTTCACCCCAGTCAT
>NZ_VNXE01000113.1:0-177346 GCF_009820115.1 Escherichia sp. HH41S | reverse complement strand
TGTGTGCGCTGGTAATCCTGGTGCTGGCCTTCCTGATCAAAACGCCCTGCCCAGCCGGGTCGTTTAAAGGTGTAGTCTTTGGTCACCACGGAAGATGGGCGGATTTGTGCGCTGTAGAGGAACTGGCTGATGCATAGGGTGCTCACCTCGGTACGGGTGTTCGGATTCCAGGGGATCTCAAAGGACTCCGGCAGATAACGCACGGTGTCGCACAGGACCAGGCTCTGGTCGGTACTTTTTTGCGCGTGCTCCTCATAAAAGAAGATGCCTTCCTCCGCCGCCATCCGGCACAGGAAATCGTAATCGGTTTCGCCGTACTGGACACAAAACTCACGGGAAGGATGCGGCTCGCTGAACAGCGGACTCCACTCGGTCACCCCGTTTTCTTTCAGGATCGTCGCGAGTATGCTTTCGATGTCCTCATTCTGGAAGATACGGAAGTTCTGGCGCAGCCCTGTGCGCCACAGCGGTGGGCACACCTTCATGCTGTACAGCATCTGGTTTTTGTCGTTCTCCCCCAGTTCAAACCAGGTCACCACACCTTTTACCCGGCGCTGTACGTCATCGCCCTGCCATACCGTCAGGTAGGCCATTTTGTCGAGGATCTGCGGAAATTCAAGGGAAAGAAACTGCTGACTGACCAGAGAAAGGTCGAGGGAAAAAAGTGAAGAGAGTGACTGGGTGAGATGAAAGGAAACCACCGCAAACGCGTCCGGTGGCAGGCCGTCCACTTCCAGCGTGAAACGTAATCCGGTTGACATAGCAACCTCCGTGAAAATGAATAATAATCCGCACATATTGCATGTACAACATGTCGGACGGATGAGATAAGCGAGTCGACATCTGGCGTTACCGGGGAATATCAGAAAAATGTCATGGTTATGTGATGATTTAGTCTGGGATTTTACTTCAGAGAAACGGGTGTCTGTTTAGTCAACAAAATAATCACAAACGCAACGGATGGGTTCTCGACGTTATTCACGACAGGCTCGTACATTACAGCGAGTAATAAAAAACCTGATATGCAAAGTCAAACCAATATTCATAATGTCTTTTTATTCACAAAAATAAATAATTCAATAACAATCATTGAAATGAATGATGGTTTGTATAAGGAATATACGCTACCGCCCCACCCTGATAACATGATCTGCACATTGCCATCTTAACGTCGTTAAACACTGGCTTAATAGTGGATATTTCAAATTAGGAATTTATTAAATTCACCTGATGAATATCATAAGCAAATAGCATAGAAAATAATGACAACTCCCCCGAGGGGACCATTTCCAAAGCACTGCAACACCACCTGGTGCCCGGATGATCTTGCTTCAGTGGTAAGAGTACCTGATTCATTGTTCCCAAAATGGTGTTTTCCCCTGCCCCTCCAATAACGTGCAGCTCTCACGTGATAATCTATTGATTAGGTTATATTAAGAATCAATATTTGAAATACATCCATTTTCTTGAATAAATCAACATATTTATTTATCAATTGCTGTTTTAGCTCTGACTCATCAAACTCTCCATATTTTTCCTACAGATAATCGCGAATAAATACAGAGAACGCCATTTATCCTTTTAGCATACCTGCCGGATATTTTTATTTGTATTAATATTAATTGCATCTCCAACTCCGAGCATATCCATTATTAAAGACATTTTGAGATTATAGAATGCCTGTGATAACAACTGAAACATCTGCACAATGTGAATAGTTAGTTTCTTTTCAGAGGAAATGAAATAGACAAGCTGAATGAAAGGGAGAGTGATATAAATTAAAAAACATAACATGAATCTAATTAATTACGTCCATCATTGTGGATAAAGTTACTGAATAATAAATAACATAATATTCTGGTATCCCACTCAAATAATTTCATTCCTTTTTAATACTTCTTGTAATTTCGGTAACTGACATACAGCATCAGCGATCGCACTGATATTCGTGGCATTATCCTGAAACCATTCATGCCCAGGCCCCCATGTGCGCATAGTGCAAAGATAACAGTCCACCAGCGTTAGTTGCTCACCAAACGCATAAGGTTCAGCGGTCAATTGTGAATTCAGCCAGATATAAAGCGATTTACGATATTCAATAACATTCTTCTTTAACTGTTCGGGTGCGTCAGGAGCCCAACGCTCAGGGTAATCGGCGAAAGTGAATGTTGGATAGACATTAGCAACCAGCCAGACCAATAGCCGTTGAAACTGCTGACGTTCGGCGCGCCTAACCGGTGGCGCAAGGTCCGGGCGACGATCGAGAACCATCAATGCAATCGCCGCTGTCTCCGTCATAATCTCGTCATTTTCCAGCGCCAGTGTCGGAATCTGACACAACGGGTTCAGGGTTTTCAATAACTCGCGTGAAGTTCCCTCGTGGTCAAAACCACTGACATCAACGAACTGATAAGGAATATCAGCCAGTGTCAGCATCAGCTCACTGATGGTAGAGCCCCATCCGGGTACGCCATACACCTTAATCATATGCCCCCCACAATCTTTTAAAAATTAAGTGTAGGGCAGCACACAGATTAACCAGGAAAAGGATTTGTCATTTTTTCATCAGTTGTATTAATCCCCTCCAGAATTGTAAGGGGATTATTTTGCATCGTTACACGATAAAAGGTAGGATTCTGCGCCGACAGTTATACCTATAAAGAATAATGGTGAATCTTGTCATCGCCAGGATGAATAAACATTGTTCATGGCAACTTATATGACTTTTTCATTAAAGCAATCAGGGAGAGCAATGAGTAAACACGACACCGACACTTCAGATCAACACGCCGCGAAACGTCGCTGGCTTAATGCCCACGAAGAGGGTTATCACAAAGCGATGGGCAATCGCCAGGTACAGATGATCGCCATCGGCGGCGCGATTGGCACCGGCTTGTTTTTAGGTGCAGGAGCCCGACTGCAAATGGCGGGGCCAGCACTGGCACTGGTTTATTTAATATGTGGCTTGTTTTCGTTTTTTATTCTGCGTGCATTGGGTGAGCTGGTGCTACACCGCCCTTCCAGTGGCAGTTTTGTCTCTTATGCCCGTGAGTTTTTAGGAGAGAAAGCCGCTTACGTTGCAGGCTGGATGTACTTCATCAACTGGGCGATGACGGGGATTGTCGATATTACCGCCGTCGCTCTGTATATGCATTACTGGGGCGCATTTGGTGGTGTACCGCAGTGGGTATTTGCGCTCGCTGCGCTAACCATCGTTGGCACCATGAATATGATTGGTGTGAAATGGTTTGCGGAGATGGAGTTCTGGTTTGCGCTTATTAAAGTGCTCGCCATCGTTACCTTTTTGGTCGTGGGTACAGTGTTCCTCGGTAGCGGTCAGCCGCTAGATGGCAACACCACAGGATTTCATTTAATTACCGATAATGGCGGTTTCTTTCCCCACGGTTTACTGCCTGCTTTGGTGTTGATTCAGGGTGTAGTGTTTGCTTTTGCCTCTATTGAAATGGTTGGAACAGCTGCCGGAGAATGTAAAGATCCGCAGACCATGGTGCCTAAAGCGATTAACAGTGTGATTTGGCGTATTGGCCTGTTTTACGTCGGCTCCGTGGTGTTGCTGGTTATGTTATTGCCGTGGAGCGCGTATCAGGCGGGGCAAAGTCCGTTCGTGACGTTTTTCTCTAAACTGGGCGTGCCTTACATCGGCAGCATTATGAACATTGTGGTGCTGACCGCTGCCCTCTCCAGCCTGAACTCAGGTCTGTACTGCACCGGACGTATTCTGCGCTCAATGGCGATGGGCGGTTCCGCACCGAGTTTTATGGCGAAAATGAGTCGTCAGCATGTGCCGTATGCCGGGATTCTGGCGACACTAGTTGTGTATGTCGTCGGCGTATTCCTCAACTATCTGGTGCCGTCGCGCGTATTTGAAATTGTGTTGAATTTCGCGTCGCTGGGAATCATCGCATCATGGGCGTTTATCATTGTTTGCCAGATGCGCCTGCGTAAAGCGATTAAAGAAGGCAAAGCAGCGGATGTCAGTTTTAAACTGCCTGGCGCGCCCTTCACTTCCTGGCTGACATTACTGTTTTTGCTGAGCGTCCTGGTGCTTATGGCGTTCGATTACCCGAACGGAACTTATACCATTGCGGCGCTGCCGATTATCGGTATTCTGCTGGTTATAGGCTGGTTTGGTGTGCGCAAACGCGTTGCTGAAATTCACAGCACTGCGCCAGTCGTCGAGGAAGATGAAGAACAACAGGAAATTGTGTTTAAGCCAGAGACGGCGAGTTAATTGCAAAATTGCCCGGCTATGTGCCGGGCAAATTCAGATTAGAAACGAGGGTGCCGGATGCGGCGTGATAAAAGTCAGGCAAGTCTCTCAGTTTTCACCCTCGCCATATCTATTACAACGCAATACGAATCACATCGTCCGGCTGAGTAGCTTCCTGCTGTTTAGTAGATTTTTGTTTCACACTGACATACAGCGTTTTGCCATCGGCAGACAGCGCCAGGCTGTTCGGATGGGTCGGCGTATCGAACGTTTTCACCACTTTATAGCTTTTCGCGTCAATCACACTGACTTTACCTGCCTGACGATGCGTTACGTAGGCTTCATTACGCGTTGGGTTAAACAGCACAGCCAGTGATTCCGGTGCCGCAACCTTCGCCAGAATATTGCCATTACGGGTATCGACCACTAGCACTTCTGCCGCTTTAGAATCGGTGATAAATGCACGCTGATTGGCGGTATCGAGGCTGATGTTGATAAAGAAGTGCTCTTTGCCATCATCCAGCAGCTTTTTACGGCTGAGGATTTTATTGTCGGCGGTGTCGATGGTAATCAATTCACCATCGGCATTAGTGGTGTAAAGACGTTTGCCTTTGCTATCCAGCGCCAGACCGGTACTCATTTTACCGGTGTTCTGGATGGCGGTTTTCAGTTTGATATTCTCGCCATCAACGACCCAAATCACGCTCTCTTTACCAATACCACTGATGTAAACGGTGTTCGTGGCATCATCAGCTACCAGCTCACGCGGTTGCAGCGGGCGCACCTCTTCCGTGCGCTTACGATCATCCAGCACCAGACGGCCTTTCACTTCGCCCGTTTTGGCATCTATCGCCGTGACCGCGCTGTTTACGGTGTTACCAAACCACAACGTCTGAGTCGTGTTATTGATGGTGGCACCAAACGGCTTGAGATCGTTATGGATCGCCTGCGTCACTTCCAGAGTGACCGGATCAAGACGATAAACCACGCCACCTTTATCCAGTTTGCGGCTTTGCGAAGTGGCGAGCCACAGCGCGTTTTCTTGCTGGCTATAAGCCATTTCGTAGGCACCTTTACCTACCGCTTTACGCAGCATTTCTTCTGCGGCCTGCGTACTGAATGATGAAGCAACAAGCAATGAACCTAACAGTAATGAACCACGCAGGCGCGATGAAAACAGATGACGTAAATGCATGACGACTCCCTTTGATGAACCGATATTTTTGCTGCTTCACAATGCTTCGCTAAGCGTAATCATCGTTACGCTCTTGTTATAAATGGGAATGGTAATCATTATTTTCTCAAATGTGGAGCATTTCTTGCCGTTACGACTACAATTTTCTCAATTACTTAACGTATTGTGCCGTTTCATTTTCCATAAATTTACAATTTCATTACCATGACGGCGTTTTCCCATTCTTAACCTGGCTTTTTTCATGAAGATTTTTTCCGTCCGACAGACCGTTTTGCCCGCACTGCTTGTCCTTTCCCCCGTTGTTTTTGCCGCTGATGAACAGACTATGATTGTCAGTGCCGCACCGCAGGTGGTTTCAGAACTGGATACCCCAGCAGCAGTAAGCGTGGTGGATGGCGAGGAGATGCGCCTGGCAACACCGCGCATTAACTTGTCCGAATCACTGACCGGCGTGCCTGGTTTGCAGGTACAAAACCGGCAGAACTATGCGCAAGATTTACAGCTGTCGATTCGCGGATTTGGCTCCCGCTCCACTTACGGTATTCGCGGTATTCGCCTGTATGTGGACGGTATTCCCGCCACCATGCCCGACGGGCAAGGGCAAACATCCAACATCGATTTAAGCAGTGTGCAAAATGTGGAAGTGCTGCGTGGCCCCTTCTCTGCCCTGTATGGCAACGCGTCTGGCGGTGTAATGAATGTCACCACCCAGACCGGACAACAGCCACCAACCATTGAAGCCAGTAGTTACTACGGCAGTTTTGGCAGCTGGCGCTATGGGCTGAAAGCAACGGGCGCAACGGGAGACGGCACACAGCCCGGCGATGTCGATTACACCGTCTCAACCACGCGTTTTACGACCCACGGCTATCGTGACCATAGTGGCGCACAGAAAAATTTAGCCAATGCCAAACTGGGCGTACGCATTGATGACGCCAGCAAATTAAGCCTGATTTTCAATAGTGTGGATATCAAAGCAGATGACCCTGGTGGGCTAACCGAAGCAGAATGGAAGGCGAATCCGCAACAAGCGCCACGCGCTGAACAGTACGACACGCGTAAAACCATCAAGCAAACTCAGGCTGGGTTGCGCTATGAACGTAGCCTGAGCGCGCAAGATGATATGAGTGTGATGATGTATGCCGGAGAACGAGAAACGACCCAGTACCAGTCAATCCCAATGGCCCCGCAACTTAACCAGTCGCATGCGGGCGGCGTGATTACTCTGCAACGCCATTATCAGGGGATAGACGGCCGCTGGACACACCGTGGCGAACTGGGTGTTCCGGTCACGTTCACTACCGGCCTGAACTACGAAAACATGAGTGAAAACCGTAAAGGCTACAACAACTTCCGCCTGTATAGCGGCGTGCCGGAATACGGGCAAAAAGGTGAGTTGCGCCGCGACGAACGCAATCTGATGTGGAACGTCGATCCTTATTTACAAACGCAGTGGCAGCTGACCGAAAAACTGTCGCTGGATGCTGGCGTGCGCTACAGCTCCGTATGGTTTGATTCCAACGATCATTACATTACTCCGGGTAACGGCGATGACAGTGGTGATGCCAGTTATCACAAATGGCTACCAGCCGGATCGTTAAAATATGCAATGACCGATGCCTGGAATATCTATCTGGCAGCCGGGCGTGGTTTTGAAACGCCGACGATTAATGAGCTGTCTTATCGTGCTGACGGTCAAAGCGGTATGAACTTTGGTTTAAAACCATCCACCAACGATACAATTGAGATCGGCAGTAAAACGCGTATTGGTAATGGGCTGCTTAGTCTCGCATTGTTCCAGACCGACACCGATGATGAAATTGTTGTCGATAACAGTAGCGGTGGGCGTACGACTTACAAAAATGCCGGAAAGACCCGTCGTCAAGGCGCTGAACTGGCATGGGATCAACGTTTCGCGGGAGATTTTCGCGTAAAAGCGTCCTGGACCTGGCTTGATGCGACCTATCGCAGCAATGTGTGCAATGAACATGATTGTAACGGTAACCGGATGCCAGGGATCGCCCGTAATATGGGCTTTGCGTCGATAGGTTATGTACCGGAAGATGGCTGGTATGCAGGTACGGAAGCGCGTTATATGGGCGATATTATGGCCGATGATGAAAATACGGCCAAAGCGCCGTCTTATACTCTCGTCGGCTTATTCTCCGGGTATAAATACAATTACCACAATTTAACTGTGGATTTATTTGGTCGTGTCGATAATTTATTCGATAAAGAATACGTTGGTTCTGTCATTGTCAATGAGTCGAACGGGCGATATTACGAACCTGCGCCCGGGCGAAATTATGGTATCGGCGTGAATGTTGCGTGGCGATTTGAGTGATTATCTTGATGCCCGGTATTTGCCGGGCATTTAATTTAACGATTATATTGCTGGTATAACATAGCAACATTTTGTTGCATAATTTCAGCAAGACAATGTCTGCATCGCTCTTTGTCTTTTACTTTCAACGCGGCGAGTAGTTCATGATAGCTTTCTATACGATCCTGTAATTCCGCTGGATTAATCGCTTCATAGAGATAATGTAAACCAGGTCCCATCCTGACCCACAGTTGCTCAATCATCTCACACAGGATGGGCATATTTGAACGATGATAAATCGCTAAGCGAAATAACCTGTTCGCATTAATGATTTGTTCCATGTCGCCCTTTTCTTGCGCCTGCTGTAATTTATCGAGCAATTTCTGAAGTTCCGCTATATCTTGCGAGGAGAGGTTTTCTACAGCCAGAGCAACTGCCATTAATTCCAGTTCGTAGCGGATCCGATTGATTTCGTCTAATTGACCTTTCCCCACTTCCGGTACTGTAAATGCTTGCGCTGGTGCGACAGAGAGCGCATTCACCGAAACCAGACGTAATAATGCTTCACGCACGGGTGTAATACTCATACCTAATTGCTCCGCCAGATTTTTAGTAATCAGGCGTGCGCCAGGTTTTAGTGCGCCAATACTTAGTTGATGTTTCAGGTCGTTCTCAACCTGCATAGTCAAACTGACATGTTTCATTTTTTCCGTTCCAGGCATTTTACTTCCTTCGCGTGTTTTCTTTCCGACCCTGCCTGCATAGCAGAAGGCGTTCACCTGGTGTGTTAAAATGAATAATCATAAGCCACTCACCTTTGTAGTTATTAGCAGCAGAACAATGATGTGGTCAGTTAATTAAAGCTGAAAATAAGCTTTTTGCCTGGATTTTTATGGCGGCCTTACGCCGCCGTTGAAACTTTAATCATCATCCGCCACGCGGATCACCACTTTGCCAAAGTTTTTACCCTTCAGCAGGCCGATAAACGTCTGTGGGGCGTTCTCCAAACCGTTGGTAATTTGTTCACGATAGTGAATTTTCCCCTCTTTCACCCATTGTCCCATCTCCTGCTGAAACTCATGGATACGGTGACCATAATCCTGACCAATAATAAACCCTTGCAAGCGAATGCGTTTTTTCAGCACCGTTGCCATCAACAGGGGTAAACGATCCGGACCGGGTGGTAGCTCTGTAGCGTTATAGCTGCTCACTAAGCCGCAGACGGGAATGCGCGCGGATGTATTGAGTAACGGTAGCACCGCATCAAATACCTTACCGCCAACGTTTTCATAATAAATATCGATACCTTTTGGGCACGCTTTCGCCAGTTGCTCGGCAAAATCATCCGCGTGATGGTCAAGGCAGACATCGAAGCTCAACACCTCGGTAGCATGGCGGCATTTTTCCGCGCCACCAGCTACCCCCACCACTCTGCAACCTTTAAGTTTGCCGATTTGCCCCACCGTCGCCCCCACTGGTCCTGTCGCTGCAGCTACCACCAACGTTTCGCCTTCTTTGGGCTGACCGATATCCAGCAGGCCCATATAAGCGGTAAAGCCTGGCATCCCCAGCACACCCAGCGACCACGATGGATTTTGCGGATGATCGCCAAGTTTCACCAAATCATCACCACTGGATATGTCATAGTCCTGCCATCCACTGTAGCCCAGCACCCAGTCACCAGGCTGGTAATCAGGATGATTTGACTCCACGACACGGCTCACCGTACCGCCGACCATCACGCCGTCAATGTCAACCGGCGGTGAATAAGATGGCTCATCGCTCATACGTCCACGCATATACGGGTCCAGTGACAAATAAACTGTGCGCAGTAACACCTGTCCTTCACCCGGTGTGGCGACATCATCTTCTTCAAGACGAAAATTCTCCGGTACCGGCGCGCCATGCGGACGCGAGGCCAGAACCCAACGGCGGTTACGCTGCTTTTGTTGCCCCATAATGCTCTCCTGTGCTTTTGGCATGAATCCATCAATAGTAGCAGGCTCGCAGGATTGGTTTTGTTTGCAGTCGTCACATCCCCTCTGCAACACGCAATAATTTCATCGAGGAATCCGTTGCTTCGGGCTGTTTTCGATAGTATTGATAACGTCATTATCATTATTTTATCGAGGCCAGACATGTCCATCCGTTTTGCCCGCAAAGCCGACTGTGCTGCCATTGCGGAAATTTATAACCACGCCGTGTTGTATACGGCGGCTATCTGGAATGACCAAACGGTGGATGCAGATAACCGCATTGCCTGGTTTGAAGCGCGGACCATAGCAGGTTATCCGGTGCTGGTGAGTGAAGAAGATGGCGTAGTGACGGGATATGCCTCGTTTGGCGACTGGCGTAGTTTCGATGGTTTTCGCCATACCGTGGAGCATTCGGTTTATGTCCATCCTGATCATCAGGGCAAAGGTCTTGGGCGTAAATTGTTAAGCCGATTGATTGATGAAGCGCGGGATTGCGGGAAGCATGTTATGGTCGCCGGGATCGAATCGCAAAATCAGGCTTCGCTGCATCTCCACCAGTCGCTGGGATTTGTCATCACCGCACAAATGCCGCAGGTGGGCACTAAATTTGGGCGCTGGCTGGATCTGACATTTATGCAGTTGCAACTCGACGAACGCAGTGAACCGGACGCAATCTGATGAATCAGTCGCTTACCCTTGCCTTTTTGATTGCCGCAGGGATTGGTCTGGTCGTCCAGAACACGCTAATGGTGCGCATCACCCAGACCTCCTCTACCATTCTCATCGCCATGTTGCTGAACTCACTGGTAGGGATTGTGCTCTTTGTTGCTATTTTATGGTTTAAACAAGGCATGGCGGGGTTTGGCGAACTGGTGTCCAGCGTACGCTGGTGGACACTTATACCCGGCTTGCTGGGATCTTTTTTTGTCTTCGCCAGTATCAGCGGATATCAGAATTTGGGAGCGGCGACAACTATTGCAGTACTGGTCGCCAGCCAGCTAATTGGCGGTCTGGTGCTGGATATCTTCCGCAGTCATGGCGTACCACTACGGGCGTTGATCGGCCCAATTTGTGGCGCAATTTTACTTGTGGTTGGTGCCTGGCTGGTGGCCAGGCGCACATTTTAATCAGAGGATGGTGCCGCCTTTGGTTAACTGTTCGTGGCGCGCTTCCATATCTTCTTTATGCTTGCGACCGTGATGGGCGATCGCTGTGCGCAGACGCTGCTGCTGGGTGTAGCGATCTTCCCGACTTAACTCCGCGTCATCGCTCAGGGCGATTAATAATTCGTTCATATGGGCAATGACGCTCTCTTCAATCGCGGCATCCACGCGCGCGATGACTTCATCCAGATGCGACATACTTTCTCCTTAGCCACTTGTGAAATTTATCGATTCATCCAAATGATATAAGTCTGCGTGGTGCCGTCAAGCCAGTGCGTAAGATTTAAAACAGCGAAAACAACAGCGCCACCGGGAAACTCATCGGCCATGTTGCCCCCACCAGAAAGGCGCTTAAGAAACGGATGCGTTTCTTATCGTGAGAAAGAAACCAGGTGATAAGAAATGCGATTGCTGCCATAACCGCATAAAAAACAAGCATGTGTTGATAGAGAGACATGTACGGGCGTCCAGCCAGATGAATAAAACGCGCGCAAATATGCGTCATTTTTTGACGTGCATCAAGTTTTTTCACCAGTTTGAGAAAAAATCATCAAACAGCAACTTGCCCTTATCCATCTTCAGAATGAGTATTATTGCGGATTTTCTTAACCCGTACTATACACATAGGGGCAATGATAAAAGGTGGCAAAAATGAATGTTTCCAGTAGAACTGTAGTACTGATAAATGTCTTTGCTGCTGTTGGTTTGTTTACTCTTATCTCTATGAGATTTGGCTGGTTTATTTGATGTAGTGATTTTGCACGCAGCACGTACTGTCAGAGAAATCAGTGCTCTGACAGTACGCAAGATCATCTCATACTCTTACGATCTGCAATATTATCCTTAATGCTTAACCATGACGTGGCGGACGACGGTGTAATCCTCCAGCCCATAAAGTGACATATCCTTGCCGTAACCAGAAAGTTTCTGCCCACCGTGCGGCATTTCACTTACCAGCATGAAATGGGTATTGACCCAGGTACAACCATATTGCAGCCGTGCGCTGACACGATGCGCCCTGCCCACATCTTTAGTCCATACCGAAGATGCAAGTCCGTACTGGCTGTCATTCGCCCAGTTCACCACCTGTTCTTCATTGTCGAAGAGCGTAACACTCACTACCGGACCAAATACCTCTTTTTGCACGATGGCATCGTCCTGTAACGCGCCAGCCAGCAGCGTAGGCGCGTAGTAATAACCATTACCCTTGCGCTTTTCACCACCGGTGATCACTTTGATGTGCCCTGTCTCTTTCGCCTCTTCTACCGCCTTGCTGACACGTTCGAGATGTGCCAGCGAACTTAACGGTCCAAGCTCTGTGGACTCGTCATCCGGCGCACCAGATTTTAACGTTGCCACTGCAGCACCGAGTTTTTCCACCAGCGTATCGTAAATACCTTTTTGCGCGTAGATCCGACAAGCCGCAGTACAATCCTGTCCGGCATTGTAATAGCCAAAAGTACGAACACCTTCGACCACTGCTTCAATATCAGCATCATCAAAAACAATCACTGGCGCTTTGCCACCAAGTTCCATATGAGTACGCTTAATAGACGGCGCTGTATGGCTGATGATGTGCTCGCCGGTGGCGATAGAGCCCGTCAGCGACACCATCCGCACTTTGGGATGTCCGGTCAGCGGATCGCCCACTGTTTTGCCTCTGCCAAACAGTATGTTAATCACGCCTGCCGGGAAGATATCTTTCGCCAGCTCTGCCAGCTTCAACGCGGTCAGCGGGGTAATTTCTGATGGTTTGAGCACTACGCAGTTCCCTGCCGCCAGCGCCGGAGCCAGTTTCCACGCGGCCATCATCAGCGGATAATTCCACGGTGCGATAGAAGCCACGACCCCCAACGGATCGCGACGGATCATCGAAGTATGACCTTCAAGGTATTCGCCGGCCGCCAGACCATTGAGGCAGCGCGCCGCCCCGGCGAAAAAGCGAAAGACATCGACAATCGCCGGAATTTCATCATTGAACGCACTATGCAGCGGTTTGCCACAATTACGGGACTCCAGTTCGGCAAAAACCTGACCATTTTCTTCAATAACATCGGCCAGTTTCAGCAGGCATTCCGCACGCGCTTTCGGCGTGGTTTGCCCCCATTCGACAAATGCTGCATCTGCCGCGCGAACAGCAGCATCCACCTGCTCTGCGGATGCCTCGGCAATCTCCAGTAAAACGTCCCCCGTTGCCGGATTATAGACAGGCTGTTTTTCCCCTTCGCCGCTAACCAGTTCTCCGTTAATCAGTAACTTATGTTGCATAGCATATTCCTGTATCAGTGGTTATTGACCATTGTCGCCTTCGCGGGTTAGCCACCAGGCTCCCAGGATCGGCAAGGTTGTTACCAACATAACCAGCAGTGCCACCACGTTTGTTACCGGTACATCACGTGGTCGCCCAAGCTGATTGAGCAACCACAACGGTAACGTTCGTTCATGACCTGCCGTAAAGGTCGTCACGATGATTTCATCGAACGACAAGGCAAACGCCAGCATTCCTCCTGCCAGTAGCGCCGAACTGAGATTCGGCAACACTACGTAGCGGAAGGTTTGCCAGCCATTGGCCCCAAGATCCATTGACGCCTCAACCAGACTCCAGGAGGTACGGCGAAAACGGGCGATGACATTGTTAAACACCACCACTACGCAAAAAGTCGCATGACCGACCACGATGGTGAAAAATCCCGGCTCCAGATCGATGGTTTTAAAGGCGGTTAATAGCGCCAGACCAGTGACAATGCCCGGCAGCGCAATGGGCAGCAGCAATAACAATGAAATGGCGCTTTTACCGAAAAAGTCCCGACGCCACAGCGCAGCAGCGGCCAGTGTCCCTAATACCAGCGCAATTAATGTCGCCAGCGCCGCCACTTTAAGTGACAGTGTCACAGCATCAAGAATATCGCTACGCTGTGCTGCCACGCTAAACCAGCGCAGCGTCAGGCCTTGCGGTGGAAAACTAAACGCTGCATCTTCGGTATTAAAAGCATAGGCGGCGATAATCAGGATGGGAAAATGAAGGAAAACCACGCCGCCCCAGGCCGCCAGTTTAAGGAAAAACGGTGCGCGTTCAGAGTGCATCGAATGCTCCCAGACGTTTCACGAACGCCAGGTACAGTGCGATGAGAACAATCGGCACCAGAGTAAAAGCCGCCGCCATCGGCATATTGCCAATCGCCCCTTGCTGAGAGTAGACCATATTGCCAATAAAATACCCCGGAGGGCCAACCAGTTGTGGGACGATAAAATCGCCCAGCGTGAGCGAGAAGGTAAAGATAGAGCCAGCGGCAATACCCGGGATCGCCAGCGGCAGCACCACATAGCGAAAGGTTTGCCGTGGACGCGCGCCAAGATCAGCCGACGCCTGCAACAATGACGGCGGCAAACGCTCCAGCGCTGCCTGCACCGGCAGGATCATGAACGGCAGCCAGATATAGAGAAACACCAGAAAGCGCCCCAGCCCGGAAGTTGACAACGTGTTACCGCCCACCGCTGGTAATGTAAGGAACGCTGTCAGCAGTGGTTCCAGCCCCAGATGTTGTAAAAACCACTGCGCCACGCCATCTTTTGCCAGCAATAATGTCCAGGCATAAGCTTTAACAATGTAGCTTGCCCACATTGGCAGCATCACCGCAATATAGAAGAACGCTTTCATTTTCCCGCTGGTATAGCGCGCCATATACCACGCCATCGGAAAAGCCAGAATGGCGCTGGTGATAGTGACAGCCACAGCCATGGTTAGCGTGCGGAGGATGATGTCGTAATTCGCCGGATTAAACAGCGCACGGATATTCGCCAGCGTCAGTTCAGGCGTTACCGACATAGTGAAATCGTCAAAGGTATAAAAGCCCTGCCATAACAACGTCAGGAGTGAACCAAAATAGACAATGCCAAACCACATCAGCGGACCAAGCAGCAGCAAAAACAGCCCCAGTCCCGGTTTCCGCCAGAAGAAACCTGACACCTTACCCAACCCTGGGCGCGCAGGTGATTGCAATACGTTCATCGCCATTCACCTCTCCTCAACCAGCGGCACCATCACATCGCGCGACCAGGAAACCATCACCTGTTGTCCGGGCGTGAGCGTGGCAGGCAGTTCTTCGCCTGTCATATTGGCCTGACTCACCAGCAGTTTTTCACCGCCATTCAGTCTCAGTTCAAAACGGGTCGCCGCGCCCTGATACTGCACCGCCTGGATCGTGCCATTAACTTGCACTTCGCCGGGGGTGTTGAGGCGGATATGTTCCGGTCTCAGGGCAAAACTGCCTATCATGCCGCAAAGATTCTCGGCCATTAGCGGCTCAAAAACGTTGGATGTCCCGACGAATCCCGCAACAAACGGCGTGCGCGGACGCATATAGAGATCGCGCGGGGAATCGACCTGCTCAATGCGACCGTTATTGAATACCGCAACACGATCGGACATCGATAATGCCTCGCCCTGATCGTGGGTGACGAAAATAAAGGTGATGCCAAGAGACTGTTGTAGCTTTTTTAGCTCCAGTTGCATCTGCTCACGCAGCTTAAGATCCAGTGCGCCGAGCGGTTCATCCAGCAGCAATACGCGCGGTTCATTCACTAACGCTCTGGCAATGGCAACCCGCTGACGCTGACCACCAGAAAGTTGTGACGGTTTACGTTGCTGTACAAATCCGAGCGCCACTTTCTCCAGCGCCTCTTGCGCCATTACGTGTCGCTGTTTTTTATCCACCCCTTTGACCATCAGCCCATAGGCCACGTTGTCAAGAATCGACATATGCGGAAAAAGCGCGTAGTCCTGGAAAACGGTATTCACGTCCCGCTCCCACGGTGGCAGATTGCTGGCGGGTTTACCAAAGATAGATATAGTCCCGCCGGAAAGCTGTTCGAATCCAGCAATCAGGCGCAGGCAGGTGGTTTTGCCGGAGCCAGACGGCCCCAGCATTGAGAAAAACTCACCATCTTTTATCGCAATACTGACGCCATCTACCGCGCGCACATCACCATACAGTCGCGAGACGTTGTCAAACTCCACTGCGTACGTCATAAAACACCCCAGCGAAGTTAGCGACCGCCCATAATGGCAATGTAATCCTGCGTCCAGCGACTGTAGGGAACAAACTTGCCCCCTTCTGCTATAGGCGTTTTCCAGAAGGCGATTTTATCGAAATAGTTAAAACCGTTTGTTTCACAACCTTTTTCGCCTAATAACGGACTGGCTTTACACCCTTCCGGCACTACCGGTAACGAGCCAAACCAGGCCGCCACATCGCCCTGCACTTTTGGCGTTAATGACCAGTTCATCCATTTGTAGGCGCAAACCGGATGTTTCGCTTCGCTATGTAGCATGGTGGTGTCAGCCCAACCGGTAACGCCCTCCTTCGGGAAAACGGTAGCGACAGGCTGGCCTTCGGCTTTCAGGGCGTTGGCCTGATAGGGCCATGCACTGGAAGCAACCACACCCTCGTTTTTGAAATCGCTCATTTGCACGGTAGTGTCATGCCAGTAGCGATGGATCAAACTATGTTGATCGCGCAGCACTTTCAGCACCGCCTGGTACTGTTCTTCGGTGAGTTGATACGGATCGCTGATGCCCAACTGCGGCTGAGTGGCTTTAACGAACAACGCAGCATCCGCAATATAAATAGGGCCATCATAAGCCTGAACGCGGCCTTTATTGCTCTTACCGTCCGGCAGATTCTGCGCAACAAAAACCACTTGCCAGCTATCCGGCGGCGTCGGGAAGGTTTTCGTGTTGTACATCAGCAGGTTCGGCCCCCATTGGTAAGGAGTGCCGTAAACTTTGCCGCCAACGTTAAACCAGTCGCCTTTAACCACGCGCGGATCGAGCGCTTTCCAGTTGGGAATCAATGCGGTATTAATCGGCTGCACGCGTTTGCCCATAATCAGGCGCAGCGAGGCATCGCCGGATGCTGTAACCAGATCGTAACCCCCTTTGGTCATCAGACTGACCATTTCATCAGAAGTCGCGGCGGTTTTCACATTCACCGCGCAGCCTGTCTCTTTTTCGAATTGCGTTACCCAGTCGTATTGTTTATCAGTTTGTCCGCGTTCGATGTATCCCGGCCAGGCGATAATATCCAGTCGCCCTTCCGGTTTATCTAAATTGGTAGGCGGTTCGGCGGCGTGAGCGGTCATTATTGTCATGGTGAGCGCACACAGGCTGCTGCGGGCAAATGTCTTGCTCATAAGGTCTTACTCCTGTCGTAATTAATTGTTCAGCCGCCGTGCCGTAAAAATATCTCCTTGTTTAACCATAGACGGCGGCTTGCAGGCACACCTTCGCCCCTGAGAAAATTTAATCAGGTTGTGAGCTACCGCGCATTATGCCGTCTGTGAGGTTATCTTCTGGAGTATAGACAAGGGGTTAGGAAATATGACTGCTATTCGAAATTCATATTACCCAACCTAAGAGGAATTAAATTAAACGCTATTACAGCCGTTCTTGAATAAGTTTGCCTAATTGTTTAACCGCCTGTTCTTCACGCTCGCCCCACTGCCATGCAGTATTAAAACGAAAAAAACGTGACCAGTTTTCACCGGTAGAAAACATTTTACCCGGCGCAATACTGATATGATGCGTCAGTGCTGCCAGGCTTAATTCGCCCGCATCTAACGGCGCGGGGAGTTCCAGCCAGAGAAAATAACCGCTGTCATTATGATGAATTTTCACTTCCGCAGGCAGATAACGCAGCAGTGCCTGCCAGGCACGTTGTTTACGTTCCGCAAGCTGGCGACGCAGGCGACGAAGATGGGCGTCGTATCGGCGCGTGGAAAGGTAATCCACCAGCGCAAGCTGCATCGGTGAACTGGTCGAAAGCGTACTCATCAACTGCAAGCGTTGAATTTTGCGTGCATGTTTTCCAGCGGCGACCCAACCAATACGAAAACCAGGCACCAGACATTTCGAAAACGAAGAGCAATGCAAAACGCCATCATGGCGATCCCACGCTTTCGCAGGCAGCGGTTTTTCCCGTCCAAAATAAAGTTCGCTGTAAACGTCATCTTCAATCAGCGTTACGTTGTACTGATTGAGCAACGCTACCAGCCGCGCTTTTTTCTGCGGCGTTAAGGTAAAACCGAGCGGATTCTGGCTATTAGTCATCAGCCAGCACGCTTTCACCGGATACTCCTGCAACGCCAGTTCCAGCGCCTGAAGGTCGATCCCTTCGTTCACATCCGTCGCCACCGATAACGCCTTCAGCCGTAACCGCTCCAGCGCCTGCAACGCGCCGTAGAAACAAGGATTCTCTACTATCACCCAATCGCCTGGTTCCGTTACCGCTTGTAAACTGAGGTTTAATGCCTCTAACGCCCCGGCGGTAATGACAATTTCATCAGGAGAAATAGTGATGCCCTGTAAGGCATAGCGACGAGCAATAGCCTGACGCAGTTCTGCGTTTCCTGGCGGTAAGTTTTCAATCACGCTCATCGCCGTGGCGGTTTTGCTTACCTGCGCCAGCGAGCGGTTTAGTTGTTGGAGGGGGAAAAGTCGCGGGTCGGGAAAGGCCGAGGCAAACGGAACTACCGACGGATCGCGACTGGCCTGCAACATATCAAAAATATAGGTGTTGATATCGACTGCTTCATCTCGAGTGACTGGAATGACTGTCGCTTTCGGCATTTTTATTGCCTGTGGCGCAACGTAATAACCCGATTGCGGTCGCGCGATAATATATCCCTGACTTTCGAGCAACTGATAGGCATGGCTGACAGTCATAAAGCTCATGCCAGAAAGCGCCACCTGGTCACGCAACGAAGGCAAACGATCTCCGGGTTGCCAGATACCCGACGCAATCTGCTCGCGTAATTGTTCTGCAAGCTGCTGGTATTTTTTCATTATCGAATCGTTATTATGTGCAGGTGATTCGGCAGTCTATATCAGTTGTTAAAAATGACAACTTTTCATTAACTGTTATCAAACCATCACCAGCGATAACTCTTTGCCAAGCGCCTTAGCCGCAAGCTGGACGGCGTCGATTTTTGTCGCATGGTGCAAGTTAAATAAGCGCGTAATTTCCTGTTTAGGTTTGCCTAATATCATGTACCCACAATAACACGAGGGGGTACAACAATGAACATCGGTAAAGCAATCATCAACTACGCAGCGCGTCGCAACATGGACATTACCTGATTGACGATGAGACCGTGGCGTTCTGGGAAGCGGATAACGATTGTGAATGGATGTTCTCCTACATGATTGGTAATGATGGTTTCCTCCACTTTAAAGGCAATGTGTATCTGCTGTAGTGGTCAACAAAAATTGGCCACGGCTTTAGAGTTTTTCCAGAACAATCGTTCTGATTCATTCGGCGTCAAACCACCGTTATATTGATGAGGTCTGAGCTGGCTGTAATATCCCGTGATGTAGTTTGTTATCGCTGCGCTGGCTTCGCTAAAATTAGCGTATCCATTATCTGGTACCCACTCCGTTTTCAGGCTTCTAAAAAAACGTTCCATCGGGCTGTTATCCCAGCAATTTCCCCGGCGACTCAGGCTTTGTTTTATCTGATATCTCCACAGTAACTGTCTGAAATTTCTGCTGGTATAGTGGCTCCCTTGATCCGAGTGATACAGCAAATTAGCGGGCTTTCCTCGCGCTTCCCAGGCCATGGACAGCGCTTTCGTTGTCAGTGCAGAGTCCGGGAAAAATGACATCGCCCAGCCAACCGGTTTACGGGAAAACAGATCAAGCACAACGGCTAAATAAGCCCAACGTTTACCCGTCCAGATATAAGTCACATCGCCACACCAGACCTGATTAGGCTCTGTTACTGCAAACACTGGCGTTCAAGATAATTGGGGATCTCTACGTGTTCCGTAGACGCCTTCTTATATCGATGGCCAGGCTGCTGACAGCTGATGAGATTAAGTTCTTTCATCAGCTTTGTTGCTCGCCAGCGCCTCAGTTTTACGCCTTTAGTTGTGACCATCGCGGCAATATTACGTGCACCTGCGGAACCATTACTTTCGCGATAGCTTTCACGAACAAGACTGAGTAATGACACGCGCGCGACATCAGGCTTCTTTGGCTGCCGCCAGTATTTATAGCTGCTGCGATGAACCCCAAACACGTTGCATACAACGGCAACAGGAAACCGCGCCCTGAGTTTCTCAACTAATGAGAACTGTTCAGGGAGTCTGACATCAAGAGCGCGGTAGCCTTTTTTAATATATCCCTTTCCATTTCAACGCGTTGAAGTCTTTTCTTCAGCTCGCGTATTTCAATCTGCTCAGGCGTCATTGGTGAAGCTGTGGGGGATTTTCCCGCTCGTTCCTCTTTCAACTGGCGGACCCACTTATCCATCGTGGATTTACCGACATTCATTGCCGTAGCAGCGGCTGCAACCGTGTAATGCTGATCGAGTACAAGCTGGGCAGCTTCGAGGCGAAACTCTGGGCTAAAATTACGTCTGTTACGTCCGGTCATAATGTCACCTGTTTTTGACTATGAGGCGATGATATCACCTCTATTCAGGTGGCCAAATTCAGTGTGCCACTACAGTATGGCTAAGATGGAATCAGAGATTAAATCACTTAAAGCTGATAACGCCGCATTACGAAAGAGTTTAAAACTGATTGATGAGACTAATGCGGTTATGATGGATCATGTATTCCCTGAGTGGCGAAATGAAACTAAACCTACACAATATAAGAAACCTACACTTCGAGTGGTTGCATAAAAAAAGGGACTCCGAAGAGTCCCTAGTAAGTTTAGGTTAGGTTTGCACAACAAAGATGAGGTTATAATGAACATAATGCTACATTATTCTTTAAAGCCAGAAAAATAACCGCCCCGAAGGGCGGGAGGATTAATACTCAATCTATACTTGTTATGTTTTTATGTTGTATAGATCACTGACTATGAAAACACTGTACTGGAGTGTGTTTTATGGCTTTTAATCGGGAATCCTCAAAGAAGATCCCCTGTTAATAACCATAAGGAGAAAAGGCAGATTACACTATTATTTAGCATCCTTTTTACAGCAACTAAAAAGAATAAACAGGATTAAACATCCCCAGCCGTAAGGTGTACCAATTAGAAATTTGAAAAACACCACCATCGATATAAAAATCAATTTAATGCCAGCGACGATAGTCAAAAACAGCAGAGTAGCAAAGTAGACAAAAAGATCCATAGATAATCCTCTTTGAAAACGACCATCATCTATAGTTCAATTCATCGATTTAATTAATGATACTTGAAAGCGTTACACACAGCAGAAATGCCAATATGTGCCATGAATATACGATAGTTAATCCTACAGTAAGACAAATCAAAAATTCAACCATAGGTAAATCCTCAAATAAGAAAAAGGTTAGCGGGGGGTGATTCCCCCCGTAGACGTTGACCAGCTCAACATCTTTCATACATTTATTTATAACGCGTTTTAAGACACATCAAATTCATCGTCTTCTTCTGGTTCTTGTTCCGGTTCATCCATTAATGGTAATTCTTCTTCCTCGTCTTCTCCCAAATCAGCATTTTCGAACAAGTCCCCTACTTCATTTAAACGAAGCTCGATGATCTCCCTTAGCTTATTCTTCAATGTTTTCTGATCAGTGGCGGATTCTAAAATTTCTAGGGCATCGATTGTGGCGATCTGCAAGATAGTCTGCTTCACCTTCCCACAATATTCAGCTAGTTCCTGTTCTACATACCCGACCGGAATCAGGAGATTCATTGCTTCCTGGTTCTCTCGTTCGGCTGCATCTGCTAATGCTCTCTCACGGCGTAATTTCTCTACGTCGATTTGTTCCTTGATAGAAGTTTCTTTAAGCGGGTTAATGATGTTCTTCAAGACCCAATCACACCCAGGCTTCGCCGGGACACGTCTTGTATTTGTGTTATAAGGTAGACCCCTTTCTAACCATTTCTTAGCGGCGTTAATTGTATAGCCGTATAAGCGGGAAATTTCTGTAAGGGTTAATTCTTCTTTCATCCGGTTATCCTCCATTAAATTTGCGTAAAATTATTTATCTGATCTACGCATTCAGGAGAGCGCCTAAAACGCTTTCTAACGACATGAAAGATCTAGGCGTGGAAAGGAATTGGCGGGTGTTAATAGTCGCGTAGCGACCGCGCTGGTGGGCTGCACTGCACCTGTTTTGAAATCTCACACGCACATCAAATACCGGGGTGCCGAAAACTCCCTTTATTTCATCCGCGGAACAGTACCTTTTTAATTTGTCAAGCATTAATTTCTTAATTTAATTACTAAATCTCACCCCAATAATTGAAAAAATATCAAAAATCAATAAAGTAAGCATCTAAAAGTCAGTCCATACCAAAAGAGGTATAAAATGAAAAACATTATCGCTGCTATCGTGCTTTCTGCTACTGCTTTCGGTGCTGATGCTGCGTCCTTTGATTGCACTAAGGCTATAACCAAATCAGAGAAGTTTATTTGTGCTAATGAGTCAATCTCCGCACTGGATTCTAAACTTCATGAAGTATATGTTAAGGCTGTTAAGATTGATCCGTCTCTTAAACAAGAGCAACGCAACTGGAATAAAACTGTTCGTGATACAATGATCAATATCGGGCAGATTCAGCCACTGGAGGCTGTATACAACGCTCAAATCCAAAACTTGATGAATGTATTATCTAAAGAAGAAACCGCGTCAGAGAGCGTTACAGATGATTCTGCAAAGGTTGAAGAAGAACAACCGAAACAGGAAGAAGTAAAGAAACTGAATGTTACCGCGATTTACGCATGTACTGCAAAATTTACATGGAAAGTTATCGATGGTGAGGAAACAGAAGCTGTAAAAGATTACTTATACGGAAACAAAGATCATGATGATAAAGGCGGTAAACTTAAAATCAAACTGGTAGATGATGTTCCTGTGTATTTTGTTTACACCGACAAATATAACGTTTATAAATCACCACTCAAACCAGCTAAAGAAAATCCAAACGCAATGGAGGGTAAATCCAAACAGGATACTATTGGACGTGTTAACACTTATAACATCTGGGTAAGCAAAAAAGGTGACATGCGTCTTGAAGTTATTGAACCAAAATATGATTCTGAATATAAACACACTCAATTTGCATGTGACATGGTAGACGCAGAGTAAGAGGTGAAATGATGCAATTCAATAGCATGAAGATTACTCAAAAATGGTGGGATGCGATGAAAGCTAACCACCAGAACGATATTAATTAAGTAACATTTTAGATATACAGCACCCAGCTAACAGATCACCTTTTATGGATTTCATTATAACCCCTTTGATCTGGAAACTATGTTAATTAGTTGATTTCTAAGCCTTGTCCTTGTGATGGGGCTTTTTATTGCAAAATTTTTAGTTATTTTGGGTTGACTACATTCGGGTTGCCAATTCGCCTGGCTAACTCTTGCTGAGTGATTTCTGACTGTAAAAAAGCATTTAACAGCAATACCTTAGAGGCGACGCTCAAAGGCACTTCAATAAAGTGATCGTGACTATTTAATGGCGAAGTTTACCTCCGTGTGTAATGTGCTCGAAAATAGCACTAAATCGCCGCAACGGCAGAATGCAATGCAAAATCAGGAAGGAAGATTCCAGAATTTCTTTGCGCTAATTTGCAAAACTGAATAATAACCTCAAGAAACGATCGGCATCATAGCGGCAAAAGGTCAGAAAAAGGTGGCGGGATGTTTTCGAAGGCGTTATCGGTTGTCTTATTAACGTGTGCACTGTTCTCAGGACAACTCATGGCAGGGCACAAAGGACATGAATTTATGTGGGTAAAGAATGTGGATCATCAGCTGCGTCATGAAGCGGACAGCGATGAATTGCGTGCCGTGGCGGAAGAGTCGGCGGAAGGTTTGCGCGAGCATTTTTACTGGCAAAAATCGCGCAAACCAGAAGCAGGACAGCATTGAGTCGTATGATGCCGGATGCGGCGTGACGCCTTACCCGGCCAACAAGATCATGCAGACTCAATGAGCTGAGAATAACCTGAAAACCTGCGTTTTATCCTTTACGCTTCGGCAATGTTTTTAGCAGCTCATCCGGGCTTACGGAGGCGACAACACTCCCTGGTAACGGCATTTTAAGAATGTGATTTTTGATTTTGCCAATGACGTGCATCTCACATGGGCGACAATCGAACTTTAGCGTTAATACTTCATCGCCATTAACCAGTTGCATTGGCGTCGCCTTCCAGCTTTTGATGTTACCTTTTGCCTGTTTCGGACACAGATTGAAGGCAAAGCGCAGACAATGCTTGGTGATCATCACCGGGACTTCGCCCTTCTCTTCATGTGCCTCATACGCCGCATCAATCAGTTGCACACCATAGCGATGATAAAATTCACGCGCTTTCTGGTTGTATACGTTCGCGAGGAAACTCAGATGCGTTTGCGGATAAACCGGCGCAGGATCAGCAACCGGTTTACGGCTGCCGCGCTGGTAACTGGCAAGACGCGCAGCATCAAGCATATCGGCGGCTTCACGGCGGAACTGGTTTAACAGACTGTTTGGTACAAACAGCGCCCCCGGCAAATTAATTTGCACATCGCGGGCGTAATAGAGGGTTTGCCCCAGCTTAGCCAGACCATCTTTCAGGTTATTAAGCGCTTTTTCGGCGTTATTAGCTTCGTCGAATTGTCCATCCAGCGTATGCGTGACGCTGACGCCCTCTTCACTGGTCAGGGTCAGAATCAGTTGTTCCTGCCAGCCGCCCAGTTCAATGTCTACCGCTACGCGACGTTCGCTGGATGTTTTGGTCAACGCCTGCTGCCAGTTATGGTCCAGATTACGATTAAGCGGATGATGCGGACGAATTTTATGCAAATCCGCAGGCATCTCATTTGGCCAGACGCGGTACTGATTTTGCCCGGTTTTTTCGACTGTATTGGCGCGAAAGCCAACCACTTCACGTTTAATCATCACATTCAGACCATCGCCATTTGCTAACGGCTCGGTGACGGCAACATCGAGATGATCCTTCGCCACTTTTAATACTTCACCGACCGGCAGGCCGATAAACTTGGGGGAGTCGAACGCGCCGATATCCCCTTTACGGGCATTAACAAAGTAGTCGGTACTGCCACGATGGAAGGTTTTTTCCGTCGACGGTACGAAGAAATGCTCGGTACGACCGGATGAAGCACGCGCCAGATCGCCACGTTCATCAATAATGGCGTCCAGCATTTGGCGATAATGCGCGGTGATATTCTTCACGTAGCTCATATCTTTGTAACGCCCTTCAATCTTGAAGGAGCGTACGCCAGCATCAATCAGCGCGCCGAGGTTGGCAGTCTGATCGTTATCTTTCATCGACAGCAGATGTTTTTCATAGGAAACCACCCGCCCCTGATCGTCTTTCAATGTGTATGGCAAACGGCACGCCTGCGAGCAATCGCCACGGTTGGCGCTACGCCCTGTTTGCGCATGAGAAATGTAGCACTGACCAGAATAGGCCACGCACAATGCACCATGAATAAAGAATTCAATGGTCGCGTCCGTGGCCTGGTGAATCGCGCGGATCTGCTCAAGATTCAGCTCTCGCGCCAGCACAATCTGCGTAAAGCCAACATCAGAGAGGAACTTCGCTTTTTCTACTGTGCGAATATCGCACTGCGTACTGGCGTGCAGTTCAATCGGCGGAATATCAAGTTCCAGAATCCCCATATCCTGAACAATCAGCGCATCGACGCCGGTCTGGTAGAGGTCGGTAATCAGCCGTTGCGCAGGTTCCAGCTCATCATCATGCAAAATGGTGTTAAGCGTGACGAAAATTTTTGCACCATAACGATGGGCAAACGGCACCAGTTCGGCAATATCTTTCAGGCTATTACTGGCATTATGACGGGCACCAAAACCAGGGCCGCCGATATAAACAGCATCGGCACCGTGCAAAATAGCTTCGCGGGCAATGGCGGCATCGCGTGCCGGGCTTAACAGTTCAAGTCTATGAGAAGATACGGTCACATTCTTATCCAGTAGCTGAAAAATGGCGGCTATTTTAGCCACAAGCGCGACGTTGCGAAATAGTTTTCCCGCTTAACTGCGTGGGTAATGGATGAGGGAATGAAAATGTACGATTTGCTCCCCACCATTACGATAGACATGCGTAACGTCTGCAGCAAATCGAGCGCCTTCTCCACAATTAAGGCTCTGCCATTCACCATCAACGCACAGATCAAGTTGCCCATCAATGACGACAACATGTTCGATTACTCCCTTCTCATGGGGCGTCGATTCACTTATTGCACCAGGTGCCATCTGAATGGAGAAGTGTTCAAAGCAGAGTTGCGGATCATAAGGAAACAACGAGGTGATCACCATTGCCTGTTGTTGTGGGTCATAAACAGAGGGGGTAACGGACTGCGGCGGAGAAATAAATGTCGAAAACGGAACGTTCATTCCGGTGGCAATTTTCCATAATGTCGCGACCGTCGGGCTGGACTCATTACGCTCAATCTGCCCTAACATCGCTTTAGAAACCCCCGTCGCTTCTGCCAGTCGCGAAAGACTCCAGCCGCGCTGCTGACGTAGTTGTTTAAGTGTGGTGGATAAAAAGCGAGTGAGATTTTCCATGTGACTCCTCCGGCAAAGCGGAAGTTTATCACTTGTGCGTTATAACGGACAAATGCTACGGTACCTGTACGCTATAACGCACGAGGTGACCATGCGTCTGTTTTCTATTCCTCCACCCACGCTACTGGCGGGGTTTCTGGCGGTATTAATTGGCTACGCCAGTTCAGCGGCAATAATCTGGCAAGCAGCGATTGTCGCCGGAGCCACCACTGCACAAATCTCTGGCTGGATGACGGCGCTGGGATTGGCAATGGGCGTCAGTACGCTGGCTCTGACATTGTGGTACCGTGTGCCTGTTCTCACTGCATGGTCAACGCCGGGCGCAGCTTTGCTGGTTACCGGATTGCAGGGACTGACACTTAACCAAGCCATCGGTGTTTTTATTGTCACCAACGCGTTAATAGTCCTCTGTGGTATGACGGGATTATTCGCCCGTCTGATGCGTATTATTCCGCACTCGCTGGCAGCGGCGATGCTGGCCGGAATTTTGTTACGCTTTGGTTTACAGGCGTTTGCAAGTCTGGATGGTCAGTTTACGTTATGTGGCAGTATGTTGCTGGTATGGCTGGCAACCAGGGCCGTTGCGCCGCGCTATGCGGTAATTGCCGCGATGATTATTGGGATCGTGATCGTTATCGCGCAAGGTGACATTGTCACAAATGATGTTGTCTTTAAACCCGTTCTCCCCACTTATATTACCCCTGATTTTTCGTTTGCTCACAGTCTGAGCGTTGCACTCCCCCTTTTTCTGGTGACGATGGCATCGCAAAACGCACCGGGTATTGCGGCAATGAAAGCGGCCGGATATTCGGCTCCTGTTTCGCCATTGATTGTATTTACTGGATTGCTGGCGCTGGTATTTTCCCCTTTCGGGGTTTATTCCGTTGGTATTGCAGCAATCACCGCGGCTATTTGCCAAAGCCCGGAAGCGCATCCGGATAAAGATCAACGTTGGCTGGCAGCTGCCGTCGCAGGCGTTGTTTATTTGTTTGCAGGTCTGTTTGGTAGCGCCATAACTGGAATGATGGCCGCGCTGCCCGTGAGTTGGATCCAGATGCTGGCAGGTCTGGCGCTGTTGAGTACCATTGGCGGCAGTTTGTATCAGGCGCTGCATAATGAGCGTGAGCGCGACGCGGCGGTGGTCGCATTTCTGGTAACGGCAAGTGGACTAACGCTTGTCAGGATTGGTTCTGCGTTTTGGGGATTAATTGCCGGTGGCGTTTGTTACATGGTGTTAAATTTAATCGCTGACAGAAACCAATAATAAAAAGCGCCATCTTACGATGGCGCGACTGGAATTACTTTTTGTTAACGTCAAACATGGTGGCATCGGTCGCCATATCATCAATAACTTGTTTAATATTTTCGAAAGCCATTGGCGTACTTTCGTTATTCAGGTCTTTACCTTCGCCCTGACGAACGACTTTGATAACCGGTTTATTAGTATCTGCATCAATCAGCTCACCTTCAAAATACAGGCGAGTATCCATGGTACGGTGGCCCGTCGCCATTTGCGTCCCCGCGACCACTAATGCGACAGGAACCACTTCATAGAATTGCAGCCCTTCTTTGCTGGTATCAACACCAGTAATGGCCCCACGGAAAATCAGACTACGCGGCCCAGCGGTGGTAACCAGTGGTTTACGCTGCGCAATCGCTTCTTTCATTTCGGTGTTGGTATAACTCAAAATTTTATCCAGAACTTTCTGCCCTACCTGAGTAGAAGGTTTCGGCACCGGATAATAAGTGATTGGGTTCCAGACGATGCTGTCATATTTGCTTTGATCAAAACTCGGGTCTACCCAACGTAAAACAGGCTTACCCGTTGCAGAAGTTGTTTCTTTTAAATCAGAGTAATTGTTTAAAAAGCCAGAATATTTATCTGGCTGGGTGATTTTAGAGGCACAACCAGACAGAGCCAACAAGCCGCATAAAGCTGCAACTTTCGCAATTGATGTGGTACGCATGAATAGTTTCCTGAGATGATTATATTACTTTCTAAGTTATAGCAAAAAGCGCCGCTTCGTGTTGTGGCAAAAAAAGTGTTGGTGAAAATAAATTTTTCAGCCCCTTTTCAGACGACATAGTCAATGCCGAAAAAGGGGCTAAGTCAATCATCAGTAGTTAAATATCAGTGCGTTAAGCTGATGAAAAACTTCGACTACCGTGATTAATTTCACATCCTTTTGATTAAAAATATGCTTACCGAAAAGAACAACGGTTAACCATCTCAACGCGGGGCATTTTCACGCGCCTTGTTCTACCGGGTCATTTTTTACGTGCCAGCATCGTGGCGAAACGCAGTTTAATCCGATTACCGTTGGCGTCGGTGCGGTGCAGCTCGCCGACGTCTTCATTGTATTTCACCATCTCCCAGCCTTCGTAATATCGACGTAATTCTCCCTCTTTGAAGGCAAACGGGAAGCCGACGGTACATGGATAATCAGCGGTATCCATCGCCGCCACAATCAGGTTGTAACCACCAGGTTTAGTGCAACGTTGCATATTGGCAATCAGCCCTGGGATGGTTTTAGCCTCAAGGAACATCAGCACCACAGTCGAAAGAATAAAATCGTATTGCCCATCAAACGTGAGGTTATTCAGATCAACGACCCGGGTATGTAAATTATCCAGATTTTCAATGGATTTAATGCGCTCGACGTTGGCGATACTCATAGCATTTTTATCCCATGCGTCAACTTCATAACCATTGGCTGCCAGGTAAAGACTGTTACGACCATTGCCACAGCCCAGATCCAGCGTTTTACCGGGTTTAACCACTTTCACCGCTTCCAGTACTTCAGAGTGTGTGCGGGTTAATTCATATTTTTCAGTAAAATAGTTTTCGTCACGAATGATCATTCTTTGTCCTCAGCTTTCATTAAAACAGCGCGCTCTGTTTTGATTAACAATTTCCCCTGCATCAGAAGCGCGAAAGTACGGATAAGCAGTATTGCTATTATAAAATTGGTAAAGATAAACAGCGGCACCGCCAGGGTATGGAAAAATCCATTATTGCTGCCACTCCCCAGATGCAAACCGGTGGTTGCCAGTGCAGATACGCCGAACGAGAAACTCCAGAATGAAGCATTAAATGGCTGGGAGAGATACCATGGCATCAGACGTAGCATAAACAGCAGTTGCAGCAGCCCATAACCGAAAAGCATTTTCGCCAGCGTGTCACCCTCGCCGCCGTTGACGCTCAGCCAGGCACTACAGGCCACCAGCGCAGGAGCGAGCTGAATGCCGAGTGATGTCCGCAGCGCCGTGGGTAATTCTCCCGAACTGCGCAGACGCTGCAAGATCACCGGTTCCAGGCTTAACCATGAGAAAACGCCTGCGCCTAAAAACACCAGACCGGCGTCGGTGTAGCCCAATGCACCACAGGCCATTGCGCTGATAAAGTTGTTGGCAACTGTCGGCAGATACAGTCCAGGCGTGGTAGCTTCTTCAGGATGAGATCCGCGCCATAATCCCGCAGTTTGCCAGGCGGCATAAGCCAACTGAACCACGACACCAAAACTGAACAGGCATACCGCCAGTGGGCGAAACCACGGAACAAAACCAATCGCTACCAGCATCGTCGTTGCAGGAAACAAACTCACAAAACTGCTCATCACTGGATGGCGCACTTCCGCCAGCACGCTATGCGGAAAGCGTATGAGTCGGGTAATAAATGCGCTAGTCAATAATCCCCAGATGATCATCGCCAGAATTACCAGCCCATCCCCTAACCAGTGGCTGACCTGCCAAACCTGGCTGGCATAGCGCCAGGCAAATCCCATCCCTATCGTCCCCAACACAATACCAAAGTAGCCTGCCGGCAAATTGAGCACTTTATCGCTCTGCATCTTGTTACTCATTTTGTTTAATTTATAAAGTATATTTGAAATACATTTTATGGAATTTTCTCGAGCATAGCCAGAGCCGCAGAATTTGCTACGGTTATAGTAAGTCACCTGTGGGAAAACGCTATGCGCAAATATCGTCTAAGTGAAGAACAGCGAGCCTTTAGTTATCAGGATGATGGCACTAAAAAAAGTGTGTTATTACGGCAAATTATCGCCATGAGCGATTTTAACGATGTGATAACAGGAACCGCTGGCGGCTGGATCGATCGCGAAACAGTGTTAGCACAGGAAGGAAATTGCTGGATTTACGATCAGAATGCTATTGCGTTCGGCGGAACGGTGATTTCCGGTAATACGCGTATCACCGGCACCAGCGTCCTTTGGGGAGAGGTTTACGCAACGGATAACGTCTGGATCGATAATAGTGAAGTCAGTCAGGGTGCATATATAAGTGACAGTGTCACCATTCGTGACTCATTAGTTTGCGGTCAATGTAGAATATTTGGTCACGCCTTAATTGATCAACATTCTATGATCGTCGCCGCGCAAGGCTTAACCTCCGACCATCAACTCCTGCTACAAATTTATGATCGCGCAAGGGTTAGCGCCTCGCGTATTGTCCACCAGGCACAAATTTATGGCGATGCCGTCGTCCGGTATGCTTTTATTGAACATCGCGCCGAAATTTTTGATTTTGCCAGTATTGAAGGTAATGAAGAGAACAACGTCTGGCTATGCGATTGCGCTAAAGTCTACGGTCACGCGCAGGTGAAAGCTGGCATAGAAGAAGATGCCATTCCGACGATTCATTACAGTTCGCAGGTAGCGGAATATGCCATTGTGGAAGGTAATTGTGTGTTAAAACATCATGTCTTGATTGGCGGAAAGGCAGTGGTACGTGGCGGACCGATTCTGCTCGACGAGCACGTTGTAATACAAGGTGAGAGCCGTATTACAGGTGCGGTGATAATTGAAAACCATGTGGAGTTGACCGACCACGCCGTCGTTGAAGCCTTTGATGGCGACACGGTTCATGTCCGTGGTCCAAAAGTCATTAACGGCGAAGAGCGCATTACGCGAACGCCGCTGGCAGGGTTATTGTGAATCGATAATACGCGCGTATAAGTTCACATCATCATAGGCATCATTCAGAAACTCAGCCTGTTTCAGGCAACCTTCAAGGATAAAACCATTGCGCAAAGCGACCTGGTTGCTTTGCGCATTATCCACCCGACATTTGATCACGAAGCGTCTAAGTTCACCAGACTGAGCGTAATGATGAATCAATGCCTGCAGCGCCTGAGAAATGATCCCCTGCCCCTGATGAGATTCGTCCAGCCAGTAGCCGATTTCAGCGGTTTTATTCAGTGGTTCAATACGATTAAACGAGATAACGCCGATAAGTTGATCTTCTTTGAAAATCATGAACATTTTGGCATAGCCGCGTTGATGCAACATTACATTGCCCTGCACCGTTTTTCGCGTGTCCTCTTCACTTTGAACAAACTGCGGCCAGTTTAGCGACTGCTGTAACCAGGTTCTATTTTTACAGATTAACTGATAAAGAGGTGTGACATGACTTTCTGCAACAGCATGTAATTCAAGTGATTCACTTACTTTTATCGTTTCAGCCATCTTATCTCCAGTCAATCCATGCAGTTGTTAAAAAAGCCGCCTGGCTGGCGGCTTAGGAAAGTTTACACCTCTTTGACGCTCTCCTGCTGCAGGATTTTGAGCATCTCATCTTTTAACTGTAGCTTTTGTTTTTTCATGCGGACCACTTCCGCATTGTATCCTCGACCGTCGGAACCTTCCTTTCTGGCAATTTCATGATCAAGTTTATTGTGTTTATCGAACAAGGACATAAAGCGAGGATTTTCGTTTTTCAGACGGGATATTAAATCTCGGTATTCTGGAAACATACGCACTCCCTGTTAGTGGCTGACAAGGTGTATCTGAAATACACACTATCAGATTACTCATTTAACTTAGGGAAAAATGCGAGCGGGATCGTGTTTAACCAGACGGCACCTCCCGAAGAAGGTGCCGAAGAAAAAACGATTAACTCATCACGCGGTCGTCAACATACTGACGTTTATCCGGCGCTGGCGGGAAATACTGATACAGCCATGTTTCACTGATAGCGTCGCCCTGACAACGCAGATACATCCGCATATCGACCGGATCAGTGGAGTCCGAAGTCGGATACCAGTCAAACTGAATACGATAACCATCAATGGGTTCAATATAGAGAATTTCGATTTGCTTCGCTTCCCCACTGGAAAGCGTAATCACCGGCTCAATGCCTTTTGGTGCGGCAGCTTTCAGATCACCACCAACGAAATCGACGGCAAAACGACGCGCCCATTTTTCGGGATAGTGTTCACCAGGCGCCCAACCTTCCGGGAAACCGCCCATGCCGGTACGCGTCGCCATAACGCGCGCTAATGGGCAATGAACAGGCGGTTGCGCACTCCAGTACAGACGATACTGGAATGCAAACTCATCACCCGCTTTTACAGCTTTTTCTGGCTGCCAGAAGCAGACAATATTATCCAGCGTTTCGCCCGTTGTTGGGATTTCCATCAGGCCGATGGTGCCTTTACCCCACTTGTTACGCGGCTCCACCCACAGACTTGGGCGTTTGTTATACCAGCCCATAATGTCCTGATAATGAGAGAAATCACGATCCAGTTGCAATAAACCAAACCCTTTCGGGTTGTTGTCGGTGTAAGCATTGAACTGCAATTTTTGCGGATTATTCAGCGGACGGCAAATCCACTCGCCGTTGCCCCGCCACATGGACAGACGATCAGAGTCATGGATTTGCGGATGAATGGTGTCGCACATCCGACGTTCATTAGTGCCGCAGCTGAACATGCTGGTCATCGGCGCAATGCCCAGCTGTTTAATGTCTTTGCGCGCATACAGGTGATTTTCCACATCCATAATCACCTGACTTTTCTCACAATGGATAGTGAACTTATAGGCACCAGTAATGCTGGCGCTATCGAGCAACGCATAAACGGTAAAGGTGGTTGCCCCCGGTTTTACCGTATCAAACCAGAAGGCGGTAAAGTCGGGGAACTCTTCTTTACTGTCGGTGTAAGTGTCGATCGCCAGGCCGCGAGCCGACAAACCGTATTGATATGTATCATCAACCGCGCGGAAATAACTCGCACCGAGGAATGATACGACATCACGGCGCGCCAGTTCGGGGGCTTTAAACACGCGAAAACCGGCAAAACCGAGATCGCTTTGCCCTTCTAATTGTTTGGTATCAACACCCGCATCGTTGTATTTGAACAACTCCGGGCGAAAGTGAATTTCACGCGCCAGATGTGTTGCGGGATCAACAGAGAACATACGAACGCGGCGACGGAATCCCATTCCCATATGGAAGAACTGAGCGTCCAGTTGACGGTTCTCAACGTTATGCCAGAGCGATTTTTCGGCGTCGTATTGAATACTGTTATAAGCCTGCGGCGTCATTGTCGCCAGAGTGTCAGGTAACGGACGCGGCGCACCACGCCACGCGGTTTGCGCTAAGTCGTGCGCCATTGACTGTAGAATGGAGAAGTCAAAACGCTGGGTTTGCCCGTCGGCAATATCAGAATCTGCCGCGAATGCCGCCTGAGAAAAAAGAGAAGCAATGCCGCTGGTACCGCACACGGCGGCCATAGCCATTGAACCTTTAATAAATCGTCTACGATCCATACCTGAAAGTGAGTCCTTCTGGTGTTGTGAATGGTCCCGCGCTGGTCGTTTTCAGCGGCAAGAAAGTGCTTATTTATGACCGCTCACTCTAGACAATATTTATTAATAATCCAATTGTTGAACTCAGAGAATATGCATTAATCGGCAATTTTTTTATGTCGATGGGATGAGCCTGATTCGTTTGTAAAATCAGGCAAATTTTTGCAAAGGCGGATGGTCAGAATTTAAAGCAAACCACAGCGACGTTTACTGCGTTCTTCCGCTTCCTGATAAAGCTGGAACTCATCCAAAACCGGGCAGCCCAACGCCTGCTCAAATGCTTCGCGACTGGCATTACCGTGACTGCGTGCCTGCGTTTCATTACCCAGATTTGACTGGAAGATCCCCGCCGCGCTAACGGGCAAGAAATCTTCATAGGTAATGGGTTGCGCCACTATCCAACCACGTTCAATTAAGGGCTGTGGATCGTCTCCGGGATGAATCGCCTGACGATGCGCCTCACCTGAAGGCGTCAGACGGTACCGGAACCATGCCAACCCTTGCTGACGCATTAAAAACTCACTGTCAGGAAAAGTGCGAAAGGTTTCCTGTAAATGCATTTGGTGAGTGAGATTATCCTGCCCGGTTCCAGCGTTCCGCAGTAGATCATCATACAGTTGTCGTCCTTTCGGCGTTAATGCCACGCCACGCTGCTCTATTTCACCAAAGCGCGCGGTATGCGTGCCCTGTTTCTGCCCCGCAAACAACACCGTCTCTTCCAGTGCTTTAAAGCTGGTCTGGCGTAGTAAAATCGGTACCTCGCGGCGCGGCGGCCCCTCGATCAGAATTTTGGGTTCAATTCCGCATTCAGGCATCATCGACTGCACCCGGTCAATATCCAGCGTACGTGGCGTCAGGTGGTTGATATGGCATCCAGGAAAACAGACCACATCAGCAATCAGCCGATGTTCGTTGTGCAACGCACGATAGGTTTCTTCATCAACCGTTGCTGACTGGTGCCAGCGAAACGTTTCCAGGGCTTCCTGCACAAACTCCTGTACCTGTGTTTCGTTAAAACCGCCCCGCTGCTCATACTCCTCTAACAGTTGTCGACAACGTGGGGTGAAGATATCGCGCTGACGCAGAATCTCCGCCGCTTTCTGGCGCAAAAATTCGTTCTCGATAAGCTCCAGGCGGAGTAATGAGGTAAAAACGCGGAAGGGATTACGCGCCAGAGAAGCATCATCAATGGGCCGAAATGCTGTGGAATGTACCGGCACGCCCGCCTGCGAGAGATCGTAATAGCTCACCGGGTACATCCCCATAATGGCAAACATCCGCCGAAGAGTAGCAAGCTCTTGTGCAGTCCCAACGCGAATTGCCCCATGACGTTCAACATTCAGTCGCGCCAGCTCGTCTGCATTTACCATTTTTTCGTGCAGTTGAGGATTGTTTTCCAGCACAGCCAGATTCACATCAGCTACCAGTTCCAGCAGCGTGCCGTACTGCGGAACTTCTTGCTGGTACATGGCTGACATTGCCTGCGAAAACTGTTCCCGAATCTCATCCGCCGTGATGCTGTTCGCCATAATGTCTGCCTCCATTGGTCAGTAATCTGGAGTGTAGGTAACCACATTCACTCTGGCGGGAAGAATTTACAAACTGTGATCTCGCCGCGAAAACATCAATATTATCCATTTTCCTGTAACGCAATTGCTTTAATTGTTAATAATATTTTGCAATCAAGTTATCATAATCAAACAACTTCACTTGTCAGCGACACTGCTTCGTTTTTAACATCGCTTATGGAAAAAAATAGTCTGTTTAGTCAGCGCATCCGTTTGCGCCACCTTCATACATTCGTAGCTGTCGCACAACAAGGAACTTTGGGGCGCGCGGCTGAAACCCTTAATTTGAGTCAACCTGCGCTCTCTAAAACATTGAATGAACTGGAGCAGCTGACGGGCGCTCGCTTGTTTGAGCGTGGTCGTCAGGGGGCGCAACTTACCTTACCCGGCGAACAATTTTTAACACATGCAGTCAGAGTTCTTGACGCTATTAACACTGCCGGACAGTCGCTTCATCGTAAAGAAGGTCTTAACAATGATGTCGTCAGGGTAGGTGCATTACCTACCGCGGCGCTGGGAATATTACCTTCGGTTATAGGTCAGTTTCATCAGCAACAAAAAGAGACGACCTTGCAAGTTGCGACAATGAGTAACCCTATGATTCTGGCGGGTTTGAAGACTGGCGAAATCGATATCGGCATTGGTCGGATGTCAGATCCTGAACTGATGACCGGGCTTAATTATGAACTGCTGTTTCTTGAATCGCTGAAGCTGGTCGTCCGCCCTAATCACCCGCTACTTCAGGAGAACGTAACGCTAAGCCGGGTGCTGGAATGGCCGGTTGTTGTATCACCAGAAGGCACTGCGCCACGCCAGCATTCAGATGCATTAGTGCAGAGCCAGGGCTGTAAAATTCCTTCGGGCTGTATCGAAACACTGTCTGCTTCGCTATCTCGTCAACTTACGGTTGAATACGACTACGTGTGGTTTGTCCCTTCTGGCGCTGTAAAAGACGACCTGCGTCATGCCACGCTGGTGGCCCTGCCTGTTCCGGGTCATGGTGCAGGCGAACCGATTGGAATACTGACCCGCGTAGATGCGACGTTCTCTTCTGGTTGCCAGTTGATGATTAACGCTATTCGAAAATCAATGCCGTTCTGAAAAGTAAGGGATCTTTCGATCCCTTCTTTGATATTTTCACGCTGTTGCGAAACTAACAGACTCACCAGCTCCGCGTGATTCTGCCAACACAGAATGTTTGTTCAGGCGGAAAACGTCTACCGCCTCAGTTAATCGTGCAGCCTGTTCTTCAAGGGATAGCGCCGCCGCAGAAGCTTCTTCTACCAGAGAAGCATTCTGTTGCGTCACCTTATCCATTTCGGAAATCGCCTGGCTCACCTGCGTTATGCCTCTACTTTGTTCATCCGAGGCGGCGGCAATCTCCTGCATGATATGTGTGACACTCGCGACGGCATCAACAATCGTGCTCATGGTTTTCCCTGCCGTTGCCACTTCAACCGACCCCAGGTCAATTAACCTGACTGATTCACTGATCAAGCCTTCAATCTCTTTCGCCGCCTGGGCGCTGCGACTTGCGAGTGTCCGTACTTCGCTGGCGACAACGGCAAATCCACGTCCTTGCTCACCCGCTCGCGCGGCTTCAACGGCAGCATTCAGCGCCAGAATATTTGTCTGGAAAGCAATGCTGTTGATGACGGCGGTGATCTCGGAAATTTTCTTCGAACTCGTGGAGATAGCGCCCATCGTTTTTACTACACCGGAAACCGTCTCCCCGCCATCGCTGGCTTTAATGGAGGCCTCTTGCGCCAGTTTGCTGGCATGATGCGCGTTATCCGCATTCTGTTTCACCGTCGCAGTGAGTTGCTCCATGCTAGCGGCAGTTTGTTCGATTGCCGCCGCTTGTTCTTCGGTGCGAGATGAAAGGTCCGCATTGCCAGCGGAAATTTCGCTGGTGCCACGATAAATCTCTTCCGCGCCCTGTCGAACAGTCCCGACTGTCATCCCCAGTGAATGCTGCATTTGCTGTAAATGATGACTTAAGCGACCGATTTCATTACGACCCGCCGGTTCATCATTCATCGTCAGATCGCCACTGGCAATTTTTTCAATCCGTTGTGCGGCATGTTGCAGTGGACGAATGACGATCCGACGTAGCACCATAAATGTTATCAGCGTCATGACCACGGCAAGCACAAACGCGCCAATCATAAACATCACACCCAGGCGGGTACGCTGATGGGCCTGTTCCGCCAGTTGGTTGGCTCTGGTGCTACGTATCTTAACGGCTTTGCTCAAAATATCGGTATAAGCATTATCCAGCGGTCGGTTCTGCTCACTTTCATGATTGATAATCGCTTCAAACATGCCATTTTTGGCATATTTCAACATAGGTTGCATACCCGTGATATAAGCCTGAAAGCGTTGATTTAATTCAGTGTCGAGGGCTTCATCAGCAGGTGTTTTCACCGGCCGATTCTGATAAGCACGATACCCTTGCTGCGACTGTTTAATCTCCGATTCGGCTTGCGCAATATTTCGCTTCATTGCTTCCATTTCCGCAATACGACTCGCCGCCCCGGCCTGAATCATATTGATCCGGGCCGAACGCAAAAAATCTGAGCTGTTCGCTAACCCGGTCCGAATCTCAATCTCCGCAGTCACATCACGCTGATCGCGATCGGCCTGCCAGAGGAAATAGCCAGCCAGGGCTGAACTCAAGGCAAACAGAAGTAAGATACCGCCAAGAATGCAGGCAAATAACGGAACCAGCCTGATGTGATGCAAAAAACCTAATCGCTGTGAGGGAGTTGTATTCATTACCGTTGTCTCTCTTCCAGGTTTACTCCTGATAGAAAGTCATCGGCATTTGACGGTAATTACTTACGACTAAAAACCTCTTTGCGTCACATTTTTACAACAATTATTGCAGAGAAGATTAATGCCATTGGATTGAAGAAAGTGAGGAATGGTTAAACTGGCTAACCCGAATGACGAAAAATTCTGGAAAACAGCACGCAATTTCGTCAGGTGATTATTTTCGTCCCTAAGGAAACCACATAGGATGCTCACGGGTGCCTGAGACTTTCTGTTTTCAGGCTAACCGGGAATCAGAAAGACGAAGGCCCCGACCGATATTTCTATCAACCGAGGCCAACGAATGAACCTAGCAATTCAGATGTTAGCCTCTTACCCGCCATCCGGCAAGGAGAAAGGCTATGAAGCACAACCCTCTGGTGGTGTGTCTGCTCATTATCTGTATTACGATTCTGACATTCACACTCCTGACCCGACAAACGCTCTACGAACTGCGGTTCCGGGACGGTGATAAGGAGGTGGCGGCGCTCATGGCCTGCACGTCCAGGTAAGGGCAAGCGCGGGGATTTTCCCCGCGCATCTGACTAGCGGATTCAGTTTCTCATGGCACCCCTTTTACACTTCAGTTAGTGCATGTTTTTTTCGATGCACTAATAGAACCATCATTACAGACAAATTTGCCGCCTGCCGTACAGTGTGAGATCCCCCCTTTCGAACCAGAACAGGGTTTGCGCCCGGCATCGGCATAAAAGGAAACAAGCGCTCCCATAACCAAGATAAGTGCCAATTTTTTCATATAACCTCCATGATTTATCGAATCTTATGTTCGATTTGAACGTTATACACTGGTTTATTTTGATACCGTTGATGAGATCAAAGATCGGGTGAATTGATTAAAGATAAGCCAGATGGACATATGGACAAGGATTATGGTTTTATTTGTCATACAAATAAATATAATAGGCGCTTCCGATGTAGGCCCGTATTCTTCGCCTGTACCACGGGTCGGTTTTAGTACAGGCGTTTTCTTTAAATATCCTTCAGGAACGTTTACGCGGCATCATGCGTAGAAGTGTGTTGTCCTTCCAGAAATAGTGGTGTGCCAGTGCAGCCGCAGCGTGCAACCCGATGACAAAATATCCCAGATTCGCCAGCGTCTCATGCCACCACTTTAAGCTATCAACCCGTTCGAAATTGGCCTCTGCTGCATAAGGCATTGTCATACCAAACGCAAACCACGGGTTGCCCCGGTTATACATCATCACCAAACCAATCACTGGCAGCGCAATAAACAGGAGATAGATCACCAAATGTCCCAAATGTGCCAGTCCCGTCATCATCGGTTTTGGTTTAGGTACAATCGGCGGAGTTGGGTATTTAAGCCTTAACAAAAGACGAACAACCATCAGCACGAGAATTGTGATGCCACAGGAAACATGAATCATGTTGATGAGCGGCCGATCGCTACGTGGGAAGAAACCACGAAACTCCATTGCGCAATACGCTGCGATAACCAGCAAAAAGACCAGCCAGTGAATGCCGATTTGTAACCTTGAATATTTACTTTCCATAACATTTCCTGCTTTAACATAATTTTCCGTTAACATAACGAGCTTTTCTTAAAATTTCATTAAATATTGTTCACCCGTTTTCAGTACGTTACGTTTCACGGCAAGAATGTAGATTGCCCATCCCGCCATCCTGGTCTAAGCCTGGAAAGGATCAATTTTCATCCGAACGTTCCTGACAGGAGAAGACCATGAGTAAAGTTGGTATTAACGGTTTTGGTCGTATCGGTCGACTGGTGTTGCGTCGATTACTTGAAGTCAAAAGCAACATAGACATTGTCGCTATTAATGATCTCACTTCCCCAAAAATTCTCGCCTACCTGCTGAAACATGATTCAAACTACGGACCGTTCCCCTGGAGCGTTGATTTTACGGAAGATTCACTTATCGTTGATGGAAAAAGTATCGCGGTTTACGCCGAAAAAGAGGCTAAAAATATTCCATGGAAAGCGAAAGGCGCAGAAATCATTGTCGAATGTACTGGCTTTTATACCTCCGCCGAGAAATCGCAGGCGCACCTTGATGCTGGTGCGAAGAAGGTGTTGATTTCCGCCCCTGCCGGTGAAATGAAAACCATCGTTTATAACGTCAATGACGACACACTGGATAGCAACGACACCATTGTTTCCGTGGCGTCATGCACCACTAACTGTCTTGCACCGATGGCCAAAGCCTTGCACGACAGTTTCGGAATAGAAGTCGGCACGATGACGACCATTCATGCCTATACTGGCACCCAGTCACTGGTGGATGGCCCGCGAGGTAAAGATCTACGCGCTTCACGTGCAGCGGCAGAAAATATCATTCCCCACACTACAGGCGCGGCAAAAGCCATTGGTCTGGTGATCCCAGAACTGAGCGGCAAACTGAAAGGTCATGCGCAACGCGTACCCGTGAAAACAGGTTCGGTGACTGAACTGGTGTCTATTCTTGGAAAAAAAGTGACTGCCGAAGAGGTGAACAACGCGCTTAAAAACGCGACAAACAATAACGAGTCATTTGGTTATACCGATGAAGAAATAGTCTCTTCTGATATCATTGGCAGCCATTTCGGGTCGGTGTTTGATGCCACGCAAACCGAAATTACCGCCGTGGGCGATTTACAGCTGGTGAAAACGGTCGCCTGGTATGATAACGAATATGGCTTCGTCACGCAGCTTATTCGCACCCTCGAAAAATTCGCTAAACTCTGACGCGCACAGGCGGAGGGAAAAGCCTCCGCCTCTTTCACTCATTACGACTGTAAATAAACCACCTGGGTCTGCAGGTATTCATGCAAGCCATGTTTGCCATCTGCGCCGCCAATACCGGATTTACGCCATCCGGCGTGGAATCCTTGCATAGCTTCGAAGTTTTCACGGTTGATGTAAGTTTCACCAAACTTCAGCCCTTTAATAGCTTTCATCGCGACGTTCAGATTTTGGGTATAGAGTGATGATGTCAGGCCGTAATCACTGTCATTAGCCATTGCGATAGCCTCTTCCAGCGTGTCAAATGCGACCACTGGCAGCACCGGGCCAAAGGTTTCCTCGTGCATAATCGACATTTCCTGACGAATATCCAGTAGCAATGTCGGCGGATAATAATATCCTTTCCCCTCTACTGCCTTGCCCCCCAACGCCACTCTCGCCCCCTCTTCGACTGCGCGCGCCACTTTTTGCTCGACCCTTTCCAGCGCCGCGGCGTTAATCAACGGCCCCATCGCAATGTCGTTGCGTTCAGCAGGATTCCCAAACTGCACCGCCTGCATCGCTTCTCCCAGCCGATTGACGAACTGATCATAAATGCCTTTCTGTACATAAACACGTTCTGCACAGTTACACACTTGCCCACTATTAATGACGCGTGAATCAACGATGGCTTTGACTGCCAGTTCAAGATCGGCATCGTCCATTACAATAGCTGGTGCTTTCCCCCCCAGCTCAAGACACACTTTGGTGATATTTTTCGCTGCAGTCGCCATGATCTTCTCACCAGCAGAAACACTGCCTGTCATACTGACCATTGCGACCTTTGGGTTACCCGCCAGTTCTTGCCCAACGGTTTCACCACGCCCCAGCACAAGGTTAAACACACCGCGTGGAAGGCCTATTTCATCGACAATTTTGGCAAAAGCAATCGCATTGTTTGGCGTAAATTCACTGGGTTTAATGACGATGGTATTACCGGTCAAAAGAGCGGGAGCCATTTTGCGGGCAATGAGGAAGAACGGGAAGTTCCACGGCAGAATGCCGGTAGTCACGCCAAGTGCACGTTTAAACAGAAGAATATTTTCTCCTGGACGATCGCTTTGAATAATCTCGCCTTCATAACGCCGTGCCCACTCTGCCATGTAATCGATATAATCCGCAGTAAATGCTACCTCAACTTCGGCCAGCTGCTGGATCTTGCCCCCTTCTTCAACAATCAGCGCACTGATTTCACCGGCGCGTTCGCGGATCCCGACGGCGATTTTGCGCAACCAACTGGCGCGTTCAATGGCAGGCAACGCTTCCCATTCTGGTTGTGCACGTTCTGCTGCATCGATTGCCTTACGGGCATCCTCGGCCTGACCATCGGGAATGCGGGAAATGACCGCCTCTGTAGCAGGGTTTACCACATCAATCCATGCGTCTCCACGCCAGGTAACAAACTGTCCATCTATATACATAGGATGTTGAACGGGTACTGACATGGGCGACTCCTGTGATTTATATGTTTGTTTTTAGTAAATGCATTGTTAATTAACATCAATCATCATAGAGACGGCATCGTGAAAGGACAATTCTGTGAAGGGCTTCATAAAAACAAGTGTAAAAGGAATAAAAGGCAGAAATAAACGTCAGGAGTCATGCCCGTTTGCAAACAAATGGTTAACAAACGGGCAATTTTTAACGTAACGAGCGACTTTCCATCGCCTCGATGAGCACCGCATCGTGTTTCAGCGTTTGCCATGCCTGGATGACTTCTGCCGGAAAATCAACGTGAACGATAAAATCTCGCCCGCGTGGACCGTAGCCATCGCTATCATCGCGTAAACGTGGCAGCTCGCCAGTGAGTAGTGAGAGATAACGCTCAACCGGCCATAATCCTTGCAACGGATTAACAAAGATTACACTGTCTTCGTTATTTCCTAGCTGAGGAACGAATCCGGGATAACTTAACCAGCGAGGTGCATCTGGATTGTCCCCGGTCATACGGCGGAACGTCGCCATCGTGCGCCGCTGCATGGTGGGGTCCTGAACAACGATAGCCGTATGAACTCTTTCTACGGCCTGATTCAATAGCGCGATGCTAAAGCGTGCGTTTTCACCGCAGTTTGTTGACTGGTCTTCAATCCAGATTTTTTCATGCGGAATGTGCCAGAACTGATGAGCGATATCCGCCAGGATGGTAGCTTCTGCTCTGCCAGTGGTGCGGATAGTGTTGTAGTGCGGATGCTGTGCGATGGCGCTATACAAAAAAGTTGTCGAGTGACCGATACCACCACTAATCAGTAGAGGAATTTGCTGATCGCGGGCAATCTTACATGCCGCATCGATAGTCGGCATAACCGCATTGCCTGCAAGGATCACGCAATCGGCCTGATACGGCACCTCTCCGGAGAAATCATCCTGCGCCAGCCACTGACCGATAACATTTATGGCATCTATGGTTGCCGGCGAAAGCGTCGGAAACGGGGTAATGTTCATGGTTCCTCCTTATCGTTCCCTTAAGAATACTGCGTGAGATAATAATGAGAAGCGGAGCACTCTGAAAGGAGGAAGTCGTATTTCCTTAACCGCCACTCCGCAAGCCTGACATATCTTTTAAGGAAATGCTGTAGATAAACATTATTCATCTTGCAGCAGAGAATTGTATTTTTCTGAATTCCTGAATTTTTGCCCTTACCGTTTTAGAATTAATAAAAAACCCGGCGCTAAATGCTTACCGGGTTTTAGATTTATCAGGCAAATAGCAGGATTAACCGCTAATCTGCTCCATCGCCTGCAAAATACGCTTATCCGAAATCGGATAAGGCGTACCAAGTTGTTGAGCGAAGTAGCTGACGCGCAGCTCTTCTATCATCCAGCGGATCTCTTTTACGTCTTCATCTTCACGACGTGCAGGCGGCAGTTTGTTGATCCATTGCTGCCACGCCTGCTGGACGTTTTCAACTTTCAGCATCTGGGCGCGGTCGCGATGTGGATCAACCGCCAGTTTTTCCAGACGTTTTTCAATCGCCTGTAAATAACGCAGCGTGTCGCCCAGCCGTTTAAAACCGTTGCCAGTGACAAAACCGCGATACACCAGCCCGCCCATCTGCGCTTTAATGTCAGAAAGCCCCAGAGCCATGGTCATATCCACCCGCCCTTTCAGGCGTTTGTTGATATTGAACACCGCTGTGAGGATTTGCTCGACCTGCTTCGCAATATCCACCACCGTGTCGTTCAATTCAGCGCGCACTTTTTCATGCAACGCAGCAAAGCCTTCTTCCGTCCAGACCGGGCCGCCCGCCTCATCAATCAACTTATCAACACCGCAGGAGATGCAGTCGTCAATAAGATCCAGCACTTTACCGTACGGGTTAAAGTAGAGACCCAGCTTTGCTTTATTCGGCAGTTTCTCATGCAGATATTTAATTGGCGACGGAATGTTCAGCAGCAGCAAGCGACGCAAACCACGCCACATAGCCTGCTGTTGTTCCTGCGGGTTATCAAAAAGCTTAATCGCTACGCTGTCACGCTCATCCACCAGCGCAGGCCAGGCCTTCACTTTGTAGTTGCCACGTTTCTGCTCGTAGTGATCCGGTAAATTACCGAAGCTCCAGATATGTAACCCGCTTTGCTCAATACCATCATCGGCAACGGCGGAAAGCGTTTCCTGCACTTTGCCTTTCAGGGCGTCTTTCAGATCCTGTAATGAGCGCCCTTCTTTTAGCTTCTTATTTTTGTCATCCACCACGCGGAAGGTGATTTTCAGGTGATCGGGCACCTGATCCCAGTGCCAGTCTTCGCGGTCAACGGTAACGCCGGTCATCCGCCGTAGCTCGCGCTCAAGGCTGTCGAGCAACGGCAGTTCCAGCGGCGTGACGCGACCTAAAAACGCTTCGGCGTAGTTTGGCGCGGGCACAAAATTACGCCGTACCGGTTTCGGCAACGATTTGATTAGAGCAATCACCAGTTCACGGCGCAGGCCGGGGATCTGCCACTCAAACCCGCTTTCCTCAACCTGGTTAAGTAACGGCAGCGGAATATGCACGGTCACACCGTCAGCATCCGCCCCCGGCTCAAACTGATAGCTTAAACGCAGCTTGAGATTGCCCTGATGCCAGAAGTTCGGGTAATCCAGCTTGCTGATTTTTTCTGCCCCTTCTTTGATCAACATGCTCTTTTCAAAGTTGAGCAAATCATGTGTTTCGCGGCTGACTTTTTTCCACCAACTATCAAAGTGTCGTGCAGAGATCACATCATGGCTGATGCGCTGGTCGTAGAACTCAAACAACGTTTCGTCATCCACCAGAATATCGCGGCGACGTGATTTGTGTTCCAGTTCTTCTACTTCTGCCCGTAGTTTCAGGTTTTCACGGAAGAATGCGTGACGCGTCTGCCAGTCACCTTCCACCAGCGCGTGGCGAATAAAAAGTTCACGACACAACGCCGGATCAATCTGGCTGTAGTTGACCTTACGCGCAGCAACAATCGGCAACCCGTAAACGGTGACTTTTTCAGTTGCCATCACCGCGCCCTGCGCCCGTTCCCAGTGCGGTTCGCTATAGGAGCGTTTAATCAAATGCTGGGCAACTGGCTCTACCCATTCCGGATCGATACGTGCCGCAATGCGCCCCCACAGGCGGCTGGTTTCTACCAGTTCCGCCACCATTGCCCATTTCGGCGGCTTCTTGAATAAACCAGAACCGGGGAAGATGGAGAAACGCGCGTTACGTGCGCCGGTATATTCCTGTTTATCGGCATCTTTCATCCCGATATGCGAAAGCAAACCGGTCAGTAAGGCGATGTGAATTTCGCGATACTCCGCTGGTTCGCTGTTAACCGGAATGCCAAGTTCTTTCACCACCTGGCGCAACTGGGTGTAGATGTCCTGCCATTCGCGCACGCGCAGATAGTTAAGGTAATCGGTACGGCAAAGGCGACGGAAGGCGTTTGAAGAGAGCGCCTTTTGCTGCTCGCCGAGATAATTCCACAGATTTACAAACGCCAGGAAGTCGGATTCTTTATCGTGGAAGCGACGATGTTTTTCATCCGATGCCTGCTGCTTGTCCATTGGCCGCTCACGCGGGTCCTGAATAGAGAGCGCGGAAGTGATAATCATCGCCTCACGCACGCAGCCATGTTTCTGCGCTTCCAGCACCATTCGCGCCAGACGAGGATCGACTGGCAGTTGCGAGAGCTGGCGACCGAGCGGCGTCAGTTTATAGGCGCTGGCCTGTTCATCAGTGGTGATCGCGCCCAGCTCTTCGAGCAGACGCACGCCATCCTGGATATTGCGTTTATCCGGCGCTTCTACAAACGGGAACGCAGCGATATCGCCCAGCCCCAGCGCGGTCATCTGCAAAATAACCGAGGCCAGGTTGGTACGCAGAATCTCCGGATCGGTAAACTCCGGGCGCGAGAGGAAATCGTCTTCGGAATAAAGACGAATGCAGATCCCTTCTGACACACGACCACAGCGGCCTTTACGCTGATTAGCTGAAGCCTGCGAAATGGGCTCAATCGGCAGACGCTGCACTTTGGTGCGATAGCTGTAGCGGCTAATACGCGCCGTACCTGGGTCGATAACGTATTTAATCCCCGGCACGGTCAGCGACGTTTCCGCGACGTTAGTCGCCAGCACAATGCGCCGTCCGCTGTGCGACTGGAAGACGCGGTTCTGCTCGCTGTTCGAAAGCCGTGCATAAAGCGGAAGAATTTCCGTATGGCGTAAGTTCAGCTTGTTCAGCGCATCGGCGGTATCGCGAATTTCTCGCTCGCCGCTCATAAAAATCAGAATGTCGCCAGGGCTTTCCTGGCTCAGTTCGTCTACGGCGTCAAAAATCGCCTGCAACTGGTCGCGCTCGGTGTCATCAGCTTCTTCAACAATCGGGCGATAACGCACCTCCACCGGATAGGTACGACCGGAGACTTCGATAATCGGCGCATTATTAAAGTGGCGCGAAAAGCGTTCCGGGTCGATAGTCGCGGAAGTAATAATGATTTTTAGGTCAGGACGCCGCGGCAGCAACTCTTTCAAATAGCCGAGCAGAAAATCGATATTCAGGCTGCGTTCGTGCGCTTCGTCAATAATGATGGTGTCGTACTGCATCAGCAGGCGGTCTTGCTGGATCTCTGCCAGCAGGATACCGTCGGTCATCAGTTTGACCATCGTGTTATCACTGACGTGATCGCTGAAACGCACTTTATACCCGATGCAACCGCCCGGCTCCGTTTTCAGCTCTTCCGCAATACGGTTCGCCACCGTTCTTGCCGCCAGACGACGCGGCTGGGTATGGCCGATCAGCCCTTTAATCCCGCGGCCCAGTTCCATACAGATTTTCGGTAGCTGAGTCGTTTTCCCGGAACCCGTTTCCCCGGCGACGATCACCACCTGGTGATCACGGATTGCTTCGAGAATGTCCTGCTTTTTCTGACTAACCGGCAAATTGTCTGGATAAGTGATTTCCGGTCGTGCTGCTTCACGCAGCAGGACTTTCCCTGCCGCCTGGTCAATCTCTTTCGCCATCTCCTGGAAAATGGCCTGTTGTGCATCAGGATTTTTAACCTTCTTCACGCCGTGCAGACGGCGGGAAAAACGCAGTCTGTCACGCAGCATCAGCGAATCCAACCGTTGCTGCAAGGCCGTAAAGGTCAATTTTTGTTGTTCTGTCATAACGTTAGTGGGCAGTAGGCTGCCTGATTAATTTTCTTTTAAATGATAGATATAGAGTACCACATCGCGGCTTTCTATGCGTTGTTCAATAAATTCGAACATAGGCTTCGATTTATTGCGCTATCTCTGTGGCAGGATTGTGAATAAAGTGTCAACAAGCAACGGGGCATCGCCCATTCAAACATCTATAAGGAAACACCATGAGCAAGGTATTAGTTCTTAAATCCAGCATCCTGGCAGGGTACTCTCAGTCTAATCAGTTGTCCGATTATTTTGTTGAACAATGGCGCGAAAAGCACTCCGCTGATGAAATCACCGTGCGTGACCTGGCTGCAAATCCGATTCCGGTACTGGATGGCGAACTGGTTGGTGCACTGCGTCCGAGCGATGCGCCGCTGACTCCGCGTCAGCAGGAAGCTCTGGCGCTTTCCGATGAGCTGATTGCCGAGCTGAAAGCCCACGACGTTATCGTTATTGCGGCACCGATGTATAACTTCAACATCTCAACTCAGTTGAAAAACTATTTTGACCTGGTGGCACGTGCAGGCGTTACTTTCCGCTATACCGAGAACGGTCCGGAAGGTCTGGTAACGGGTAAAAAAGCCATCGTGATTACCAGCCGCGGTGGGATCCATAAAGATGGCCCAACGGATCTGGTAACGCCGTATCTGTCCACATTCCTGGGCTTTATCGGCATTACCGATGTGAAATTTGTCTTCGCCGAAGGGATCGCATACGGCCCGGAAATGGCAGCGAAAGCGCAGTCTGACGCGAAAGCAGCCATCGACAGTATTGTTGCTGCATAACCGGACACTATTTTGATGTGGACTGTAGATATTCAGTCCACATCTCAATCCACTTACCTGTTTTCCCACAATCTCAGCATCGCTTTGTGCTCGTCTGTCAGCACAATCTGCGGGCGTCTGACGCGAATATAGTTAATCGCTTCATCAACGGTTTTACAGTGTCCGTAACATAACAGCCATGCGGCCACCACCAGCGCACTGCGCGATAATCCCAACGCGCAATGGACCAGAATGCTGCCTTGCTCTTTGCGTAATGTTTCCAGCATCGCCACGGCCTGTCGGAGCTCCCCCTCTTCTGGAACCACCAGATCCAACATCGGTACACAAAAATAGAGTCGATCTTTTGTCGCGCGTCCGCGAGGGAATTCAAAGGTGACGTCCAGAACTGCATTCTGTGCCGGAATATGTCGTGGAAACGTCCCTAAATAAACCCCCGCAGTAATTTCGCTCACCGGCTCCAGCCGACGACAAAACCAGTGCATCGATATCCACATACCGATGCGCCAGGGCAACGTCAGCCAGTAAACGGCAGGCGGGAGTTTCCCCTGACTATCTTTCCCTGTTGTTATCGCGCCAAGCCCACCGTACCCACGGCCAATAATGAGTAGCGATAATACTGGCCAACATAACCAGACTGACCACCGTAACTGATTCATCATCATTAGCGTCATCAATACTATGCACGAACACGCGCCTACGACATAAGGCAGTGCTATTTTGATTCGACGTTGATCAGGTATCTGGTAGTTCCAGCGACGGTCGACGGGCACCATCCAGTCAATCAACATACCTACCGCCAGCCCTGTGATGACATCAATAAAATGATGCTGCCAGGTCGTCAGCGTCGAAATGGCGATGAGTAAAAACCATCCGCCACAGACTTTACGCCACCTCACAGCCAGATGCTGACGAAAGTGACGCCAAAGTAGCCAGCAGAGAATAATATGCAGCGAAGGGGACTGGTTATAAGGCAGATCAAACAGTTCAAGTTGCGAAAATAGCCATCCCGTCACCCCACTCATTTCAGGGCGGATAAAACTAAACTTCAGCGGATAGAGCAAAAAACCGCAACAGGCCATTACCGTTGCCAGAATAAGCCGGTGGACCAGTCGGCGCTGTTCAAATGTCGAGCGACAAACGAACAGCGAAAATCCATATAAAAGATCCAGACTCCAGTAAGGAACAATAGTCCAGGGAAGAAAAGGGATCGCCGTTTCCCAACCGAATACCTGACTGGGGATATCATGGTTGTTAAGATCCTGAAACGCGGTGAACTGATTAAGAAATCCATATGTGAAGAAGAAAAACGGGGCCAGCAACAATAACCAGCCAACTCCTTGTAGCAATACGCTCCGGCGTTCAGTGGTCACGACGCACCGCCATCGAAACCGTAAAAATGCCCCACTCATCAATCCGTTGTGTGCATTTATCAAATCCGGCATTACGCACGAGCGAATCCATCTCCCCTTGCGAACGCACGCGCATTACCCACGGTTTACCATCTTTATGACTGGTTAACACCCCGGCAATCAGCTCCAGTTGTGGGTGCCACGGCTGCCCGGTGTAGATGAGAATGCCACCCGGTTCGATGGCATTGGCAAGACCAGCGAGGGAGTTTTTTACCTGCTCGTTTTCGGGAAAAAGCTCATACAGGCCAGAGACAATCGCCAACGTAGGCCGCGGAGTTAACGCGCTGAGTTCTGCCGTATTAAACGCATCGCCCTGTTCAAAACGCGCCCGCCCAGACATTCCCTTTTGGGCAATCATCTCTTGCCCCTGTGCAACATTTAACTCACTGTAATCACGTAACAAAATATCGCTTACGGCAGGCTCGTTTGCCAGCGCATCCAGTACATAGCGCCCATGCCCTGCGGCAATGTCAACCACGCGGACGGCTAAACCTTTGGCGTGGAGATCGGCAACGGCTTGTTTAATCAGCATTTGTAAATGGGCTTTGCGCTGGCGAATACCGCGCCAGCCAACACTGTTCAGGTAGATTTTGTCGATAAAACGCCCGAATGCGTTACTGCCTTGCGGTTGATTTTGATAAACATAATCCAGCGAACTGCCTGAATCAAAGCCGGTGCTCATTCCGAGATGCAGGCCCGCAGATTGCGCCCCGAACAGTTTCATCGCCTTTCGCATAAAGCGATACGCCAAATCAATCGGCGATAATGGCACGGGTCCACCAGAAAGGAGCCGCCATCGATCCGCAGATGGTCCTGTGCGGTCTTCATGCTGATAATCAAATTTTTGCGACTTGTTAGCATATAAGCGACTAATAAAGCTTTGCATTTTTTCAAATGCCTGCGCCCTGTTCTCTTCACCCAACGTGTCGTGATAAAAGCCCGGCAGCAGATGCAGCTCTTTCAGAGGGCAACGTAATCTCTGATAAAAATCAATCTGCGGTTGGCGACGCACCACATAGTCATCGCCCGATATCAGAAGTTGCGTGGGGAGCGTAATCGCCGCCGCATCGCTAACAATACGTTCAGACGTTTTATAGAGATCGAGCAAGATATTGACGGCAATCACCCGTGTGATCAGCGGATCATTATTGAAACTCGCTACCCGTTCCCAATCGTGGGTCAAATAGCGTCCTTTCACATAGGAATTAATAAAAAACAGACCACGCAGACGATGCCATAACGCCAGCGCAGGACGTGCCAGCGGCACATACAATTTAACCTTAAAGGCCGGAGAAGCCAGCACCAGCCCGCGAATAGCAGGCGCATAATCATGAACCCATGTGGCAACCAGCACTGCGCCGACGCTTTGCGCGATCACAACCACCTCTTCCAGCCCTACCTGGCTGTCGCTGGCAGCAAAACGGACAAATTCATCGACATCCTGCACTGAACGCGCAAGAGATGGGCTATAACCACGCGGCCCCGAAGTTTGTCCATGACCTCGGGCATCCCAGGCATAAAAAGCAGTATCTGGCATCGCCAGTTCATCAACGATATGTTGTAGACGACCAGAATGTTCATGACCGCGATGAAATAAGACGATGACCTTTTTCACCCCTGGCTGTAAAGCGGGCCAGTGCCGATAAAACAACGCTGTATTATCACTGGCTGTAAAAAAATATTCCCCAGGGATGCGTGAATTTTCCATTTTCTCTATTTTCCTTCAGTAACAGCAGTAGCGAATAAAATAAAAAAATACCGGAGCGGTGAAAATTAATGAGTCAATCCTGTCAAGGAGTCCGCCATGTCCTGGTAATAGTTTTCCACTATCTTTAACACCAATATCTCGTTTGATGGCTGACATCACTACATCGCCGCAAAAACCACTAATACCAATTAACAAACCCGCTAATAATGCCTGTAATGTATCTAGCGGTGTCAGCAACGGTCCAATAATCAGTGACGCAATCATGGTGGTGATTACGCCGCCCATCAGACCTTCCAATGTTTTTCCCGGGCTGACTTTAGGGACCACTTTTCTTCTGCCGCAGGATTTTCCCCATAAATACTGTGCAATATCGTTTGACTCGGTTAATGCCAAAAGAAATAACACCAGTAACGCCCCGCCCTGGGTATTTATGGTTGGCAATATTAATAACCAGGCGGCATGACTCAAGGCGAAAACGGTCATTATCCAGCCACAAAAAATGGTGCTCACGGTATGCAGAAAACCGGAGGGGTCACCAACAAAAACTCGCCAGGTGGCTAATATCAGAAACCCAGCCAAAGGTATAAATAACAGAAACAGCTCAAAGCAATTAAAACCGATAAGCAAATAGTTAAGAGGAATAACCCAATATAACCAACGCGGAAAATGTACGAATACAAGCGTACAATATTCTTTCAATGCCATAAAACTTATCAGCGCAAAAAACGTCAATGTCATCCAGCGTGGACCTGAAATCACTAGTGAAAAACAAATAACGATGCTCCACCAGGTACGAATACGTAATGTAACTTCATCTCCTTTTCTCTCCGGTAACCGCCATACCAGAAAACGGTTTATCAGCGTTGCTAAAATTAACAACACGAAAAGTATTGCCAGAGATTTTTCCAGCATTACTTTTCAGCGCTCATAAGGAGCACACTCCGACAACGATTAATCGCAGTCCAGAGAAGCAGAATTGAAGCAATGCTCCATAAAAGATTATTCCATTGCATCCACTGTGGATAAATGGCAACGGCCAGCCCCCACAAACCAAATATTAACGCACGATCGCTTTTGCCAAATGGACCGGCATAACTGCGAATACCATTAATCGTCTGCACGAGTAAACCGCAAAACTCAGTCAATATGGTGCAAAATAACATGAGTATTACGAGTGATGCGTTACTTTCCGGTAAAAATAAAAACGGTAAATAAAGCGCAATATCGGAAATAACATCGCCAGTTTCATTCAAAATCGCCCCAAGACGTGTTTGCTGATTACACTCACGCGCCATCATGCCATCCAGCGCATTGAGTGCCATACGGACAAAAAGCACGATGGGCAATAGCAAAAAGAGGATGGGTCGTGCCACCAACATCAACAGCAATCCGGTAAGAAGAGAAAGCGCCAGTGCAGCAAGAGTGATGTGATTCGCTGTAACATGGTGCTTATAAAGCCAAAACATCGTCGGCCTTAACAGCGACTGAAAGAGCGGTTTTATCTGGTAGAGCGTCATTATCAATCCTTGATAATTCGGTTTGCGCTATGGTGCATCAATTCCCCTGACGGAGATATCGCAACACGACGCTTCATTAAAAATTCAGAATATATCAAGGTATTGGGGACTCACTGCCAGGAATGATTATCCCCAATTAATCAAATGGTTAAGAAACATTACGTTGTGGATCAATACAACTCATCAAGTTTTCTCATCGCTTGTTCCCGTATTGCGCGCGTCTTACCGTTAAGCGCCAGCTGGCGAACTAAATCCAGTTCAGGGTTAACAAGCTCTAACGCCAGCAAAGGATTACGTTTCAACCTCGCCTTCAATACATCAACTGGAAAGCGGGGATTATTCATCGCCACAATCCACCACTCGGGATCAATTTCTGCCGCCAGTGCCGCTGGGGGGGTGTGGCGGTTGCTAAGTGCGCCGAACTTGAAAAATGTGAGATTGCTTTTCGCCAGTGTACTCCACCATATACGATCCGGTTGTTTTGCCAGTACATCCAGTTGTGCTAACGCATCGGGGTCGAGTGCATAATAAACACGTAACGCTTCGTTAACCTGCGCACGGGAACTGTTTTCCTGCCTCAGAAAAAACTTCGCCCAAATATCATTGCGTGGCGTGTTTTGCTGTAATTCCTTGAGAACAACAGCGGGTAAATTATCCCAACTAATTAATGCACTCTCTAAAAAGTCCCAGTCGTCCGAACGTATCAGAGAGGTGGCATTTAATAGCATCTGGTCATCAACTTCACCGTAGCTGATAAGCTCAGACAAAATCATATCAGCGCTGGTTTCATATGCATCTGAATCTGCTTTGGGATTATTTTTCCGATGCGATAAAGCACGTTGCCAAATTTTTTGTTTCATCGACGTGCTCAGATACTGATTTTTCGCCAGATTACTCCACCCCTCAGGATCGTTGAAACGTGTCAATAACCGTTGTAGAGCAGCGTCAGAGTGAATTACCTGCATATCCCGACAGCAAAAGTAGGCAGGGGATTTTTTCTCCATCCTTTTAACAAAATTAAACTGTAAGTTATCTGGCAATGCTAAAAATAACACACGTATTAGATCATCGTCATTCTCGAATTTTTGGTATAAATATACTGCTATTTTGTCACTCTCTTGTGGCGTCATCCGCAACAATTGACCATGGTGTTTCATCTCTGCCAGTTTGAACGCTAAGCTTGTGACAACATCGTTTGATGAATCGTTCGCCAACTGCATTGCCTGATTGTAGGTGAGTTGTCCTCCAGCACCGACTTGACGAATAGAGGAATCATCACTGCGGATATAGCCATCAATAATGGATTCGGGCAATAACCACGCATCTTTATAAAGCTCCTGAATGATCATATCCCAATCTCTTTTCGCCAGAGTCATGACGATATCCAGAGGGAGATTTTCACGTAGCGCAAGATTCAACGGACCGACACCATCAGGTAGATGACTCATTCGCGTCATTATTTCGACAGAGAGCGGTTCACGGTCGAGCAACCCCAGAACAACAGGCTGGTAACCTAATTGCTGATCGGTCAACTCCAGAATCTCATTGTCAGGCATATATCTCGCCATACTTGCAATCGTTTTTTCATCATTGCTATTAATAAGTTGTTTGCGTAGGTTAGCTGAAATTCCTTTAAGCCTTGGGAGAGTTCGCATTATGGCAAGATCAAATGTCGCAATATCTCGTCCTTCAAATGCAGCAACGTTGCCTTCATCCAGAATTTGCAATTCCTGCACTAACTCAGGAGAAGGCTTAGGGCGAAACAGCGCTTCTTTTTTCATCTGATTACAGACATTCCCTGCCATGCGAATATTGCTTCGCTTAAAAATTTCTTTCAGAGCATCTTCATCATTTATTAGACCCCAATAATATGCATCAGGATTTATTATCATCAGCGCTTTTTTGACATTTTCAGTGTCATTTTTATCACTCGCACGGACCATGAATTCACTATTTGTCGAAGACGCAACAACAGGTGCAATTATGTCATTGATAAATATCCCACGCGCATTAATACTCCCCTTAATCGTAGACGGATTATCGTAATATGAATCGATAAATACCAGTCCACTTGCATTTATCGAACCGGTAATTAACAGTGGTGAATCCGTAACTATATTCGTTGCCGTCACGTTACCGAGAATAACCCATGGATTAGAAAGAGAGAAAGTGGAAATATTACCTTTGACTGTCAAATTGCCAAGAACAATCAATTTTTGATTACTCTCTATATTACCTTCTACCACTAAATCGCCACGATGCACTTTCCAGTCCGATGCAGATAAACCGAAGGGGACAAGATTCACGCTACTGTTGATAGCTTGTTCAACTTGCTGTTTATCTTCAGCGGTAGCCGCAGATAAAAATGGATTAATATCAACTGCATTTGCAACACATCGAAGTTCCGCCTGTACTGGAAGACTCAGGATAAACAGGGGAAGTAAACGTATCCAGCCGCAAATCCTGGCCTTAAACATATGCACTCCATGCCATTAAAAAAGAAACAAAAGGGAAATGCATCTTTCCCTTTTGTATATTCGTTATTCTCGCGAAATACCATCCAACGTAGACAACACGTCCGCAGAAAGATGCAATTTTTCAGCAGCCATATTCTCCCGTAAATGCGCAACAGAAGATGTTCCAGGAATCAACAAAATATTCGGTGAACGTTGTAACAGCCACGCCAGCGCTACCTGCATTGGTGTCGCATTAAGGCTCGCAGCAACATCGGAAAGCGTGGAGGATTGCAGCGGCGTAAAGCCCCCGAGCGGGAAGAACGGCACGTAGGCAATGCCGTCACGAGCCAAAGCATCAATCATTGCGTCATCAGCACGATGAGCAATGTTGTATTCGTTCTGCACGCAGACGATTTCGGCAATCTTGCGTGCCTCTGCAACCTGCGTCGGTGTGACGTTGCTCAGGCCAATATGTTTTACCAGGCCTTGTTGTCGCATCTCTGCCAGCACGGTCAGGCTGGCTTCAATCGATCCTTCCGCTGGGCCATGACCATCCCCCATCATAACGCGCAGGTTGACCACATCCAGTACGTCCAGTCCGAGATTACGTAGATTATCGTGTACCGCTTTTTGCAACTCTGCCGGAGAAAATGCGGGCAACCAGGAGGCGTCCTCTCCACGCCGCGCCCCAATTTTAGTAACAATGGTCAGGTCGTCAGAGTAAGGATAAAGCGCTTCGCGGATAATCTGATTGGTGACGTGTGGACCATAAAAGTCACTGGTATCAATGTGATTAACGCCTAATGCCAGCGCCTCGCGCAGCACGGTTATAGCGACGTGGCGATCCCTTGGGGGACCAAAAACTCCAGGACCTGCCAGTTGCATCGCGCCATAACCAAGACGGTTAACGGATTTTGTACCGAGAGTAAATGTGTTGCTGCTCATCGCACCCTGCCCTGTAATAAAACGGATTAAGAAAAATCAGTATAGAAACGAAAAGAGTTAAATAATGCGAAGGCGTAAACAAGATTACTGGATGAGTTGCTCTATTGTCCTGAAAAACACCAAAACAAAACGCGTCAAGCGCCGCATCCGGCAATAAAAAACCGCAACCTGTATCAGCGTTGCGGTTTATGCATCACATACTAAAAATTAGAACGTTTTCTTGAAGTTCAGCATCACGCCTTTATCGCTGATACCATCCTCTTTCCAGTGGTAAGCATCCAGATTCAGCGAACTTTCTTTGCTGCTGTACTTCACGCCGACGCTTGCCAGACTGTTGATGCCGCCGCCCTTCTGCCCATCATCGACATTAAAGTGCTGGCTGCCTGCGCCTGCCAGGCTTGCCGTGCGCTGGCTCTTGCTGTAGCTGAGGTTCGGCCCACCTTCCAGCGTGGCGTTCGCACTCCAGCCGTCTTTCCCTGCGTAGTCCAGCTTCAGCCCGACGATGCTGTCCACCGCCGTTTCGCTGCCGCTGTTCATGCTCAGGTTAAAGTCTCCGGCATTGCGCTCCTGATAGTCGCCTTCCAGCGTGTGACGCAGTTTCACACCCGCATATGGCGTGATTTTCAGCCCTTCGCGCGGTTCAAAGGTTTTCGCCCCTTCGCTGCGGAACTCCAGGTACTGTTGTTTCACATTCGTGTCTGCCGTCTTACTGATGTCGCCGTAAGCCACCGAACGGCTGCTGTCCAGTTGGTGAATATCGTAGCGCAGCGCGTTATTCCAGCTCATACCGTTGTCAAAGGACATCTGATGCTTCAGGCCAAAGAACTGGCTGTAGCCGCCTGTAACACCATTATCACCCGCTTTCTGCGCACCATCGCCGTCCAGACGGGCGATACCGTACTCCAGGCTCATGGTCTGGTTTTCGCTCAGGTCGAGGGTTTTGCGCAGCGCCAGCATGTCGTACTCGGTATTATTCCCCAGCTCTGCACGCGGATCGCCTTTCGCCACCACGTTAAATGCCAGACCGTTGCCCATCTTCGGTGCTGCGTCTGCCAGCATACTAAAGCGATTGCTTAACACACGCGCTTCGCGGAATACCGTGGTCGCCTGGCTACCGCTAATTTGCTTAAGTGCGCTGTTCAGCTCTGCAGTGGTGCCGACGTTCAGACTGGTATACAGCTCATTGTTGGTGTAACCCGCATCCAGCGCTTTTGCCACGTCATTCACTGAGGCATCCGTCGCCACATCGGTGTAGGCTTTTTTGCTCATGGTCACGTCAACGTTGCCGCTGGCGTCGGTACTGCCTGTCGCCTGCCAGACAACAGATGTCGAAGTGATCGCTTGCGCATCGGTCAGGTTGCTGCCTTGCACCACATCATCAAAGCTGGCGGTTTTGTCCGCCGTTCCCGCCGCAAAAGCAGTGTTGATCTCCACGCCTTTCATACTGGCGTTATTGACCATCAGCTTACCAGCGCTACCATCGGCGTTCGTCCCCACCACGTAACCATTGAGGTTGTTCATGCCATCGTTGCGGCTAACAGAAGAAGAATGACTGTCGTCGTATGGCGTAATGGTGGGTTCTTCCGGCGCGGTAAAGTCGACATAGTGTACTTCCGTACCGTCTCCCCCTTCACCACTGCCCTCCATCACCGTGCCAGATTGTTTAATTAATCCGGAACCATTCACGCTGTCGTCAATATAAACAGTGCCGTTGTTAACAATATGACCATTGCTCCCGAGCTTGCTGAAAGCCCAGGAATTATTGGCGTAGATATTAATCGTACCGTTGTTTTCAACCACACCATCCGCTTTCGCGTCCGATGCTAATTGCATTCCAACCATACCTGTATGCGAAGTGCCTTCGCTACCAATATTGATAGTGCCATTGTTGACCATTTTTGCGCTGCCGTGCGCATTCATGGCGATGGTATTATTTTTATCAATATTGATAGTGCCATCGTTAATTGCCCGGCTACCGGCGTTATTATTTGGCGTCGTAACCTGGCCGTTAATCACACCTGTCGTACCGTTATACAAGGTATGCCCATTACCGCCGGTAGCGATATCAGCATCCCCATTCACTGTACCCCAGTTGTTGAAATGCCCAGCCCAAAGTCCGTTATCAAGAAGATCGACAACACCACCACCCAGGTTATTAAAGGTCGCGTTTTTATCAACCGAACCACTGTGAACCGTTCCTGCGTTATTGAAGGTGGCTGCGGCAGAAAAATTCACTTTATTGACCGTTCCATCCGCTTCGTTATTCATCACGGCAGAAGCTGAGGCCCCTTTCCAGGCTGTTACCGTCCCGGCGTTATAAAACGTACTGGCCCATTGTTCAACAGTGTTCATGGTGCCGGAATTGTTGATAACAGAACCCGCAACGGTTGTACCTACCAGCCCGGTCACCGTACCTTCGTTAGTGAACACGCCGCCATCCACAGAAACGGTTTTTGTCGTGCCGTGGTTGGTGTATTCCCCACCCGTTGCGATATCAACCTCGTTTATACTGCCCGTGGTTTCATTGACCAGATGGCCGAAGTCAGCCACGGTGACAGGCCCCCCGGTAACCGTACCCGCGTTGGTTACCAGGGTTTCGGCGGTTGCCATGATATCAGTAGTACCGCCATATGAAGACAGGTTAAGCGTTTCCCCGTCGACCGTAATAATGTCACCATTTCTCCAGCTTAATGAAACAACTCCGTCAGTAGGGTTATAGGCGTTACTGTCCTGGCATATACCAAAAGTACAGATGGTTCCGTAATTAACGATGGTCCCGCTGCCATCGTTATAGAACGCCTGCCCGTTTTCAGCATTAATATTGATGATGCCCGTCTGATCATTAATCGCAGTGGCACCATTGTAAACAGCCATGCCGACCAATTTATTTGGCCCCAGCGTATCATCATCATTTTCATTTACTTCCAGATTTATAGTTCCCTGGTTAATAATAATGTTACCTGGCTTCATCGCAGCCATACCGGCACCGGAATTATAGAGTGTTATTTCACCACCCTGCTGGTTAATGGCGGTAGAATTAACGCTGGCACCAGAACTGTCTGTACCCACAGCCATCCCGACAGCATAATCTTTGGCGCTGTCATGAGCGATATTGGACGCCAGACTGGAAGTATCGTTTTCATCAACCCATAATGCGTCAATGAAAATCTTACCCATATTGTCAATGGTTGAATTATTGGAGGCCAGCATGCCAACACTCCCCCGGCCGTACATTTGGATCTCACCGGCAGTATTATTTAAAGCGGTGCCATTGTTGCCTGCCGTCATCCCCGTCAGACTAATGACTTGATTATTAAAAATTAAAGGGTCACTCAAACCTTGAGCGTTCAGACTATTGAAAATACGTCCCTGCGCGAGTACCTTACTGGTGATGGCACTGTTATTAACAACTCGACCACCATAGACGCTCAAATACGCAGAACTAGCAGAGTCTGATGTATTCCCCTCTACGCCGTAGATAGAAATCGTTACGTTGTTATTATTTACAGCTAGCGACTCTTCACCAGTAGCCCTGGCAAAGCCAATATTACCCAGTTCTACATCACCATTATTTATCATCTGCGAACCGGAATTCACCAGTACAACCTGTGATGTGTCACTATTATAATGTTCAAATGTATTTATATCTTTTAGGATAAAAGTGGCGTTGCGGCCAAGTTCTAAATGGGCTCGGTTATTCAGTTGAATGATATCGCCTAATCCAAGCGGAAAAACACCACTGATTGTTGAATCCCCATTTAGATACAGAGTAGAGTGCCCATCGATTTTGATAACAGGCGTATCGCCATAACCATTACGTTTTAAAGCAGGTGTGGAGCCATCCTGTAGAGTATTTTCTTCGCCAGCTAAATGGATACCACCATTAATTTCGACGGTATTACCGTCACCCGACACAACCAGACCATTAATATTTTCCTGGCTGCCATCCATTTCATTATAGATACGAGAAGTGACTTCACTGTCAGCAACAACGGTAAGATTGCCATTTAATACGATATTATTGTCGTGTCCCTGCACCTGAATGCCAACAGAAGGGGTAAAAAAGTCATTTATTGAATGCTCTCCGGCCTGATTTTTATCCACCAGAATATTACCGGTAATTTCAACTTCATTGCCATCACCGGCTACATTTACCCCTGTCGCAACACTGCCGGTCACATTAAGCTCATTTGTCGCCAGCGTCATGGCGTTATTATTTCCAGAGACATCCAGACCGGTTGAATAATCCCCTACATCCACACGGCCAGCCAGAGAAATCAGACCATCATCTCCGATGATGCGAATCCCGGTACTGAAATTATCAGCAATGATGTCCCCCACATTGATAAGGGTAGAATGATTACCCTCAATCAGAATCCCTGTCGCATTGGCCTCTGAACTACCATTACTGACGGATATATCCCCCCTGTTAATGAACGTCGACGCATCACCACTGAGAGAAACACCCTGCGAATTTTCATCCACGACCGTTATATTTCCTTTGTTGCTGACGATCGCGCCATTACCCTCAACATCAATACCCCGTGCAGCATTGCTAACGTATAAATCCCCTTCCTGTATAACCGTCGCATTATTACCAACGATTTTGCTGCCCGTTGAATTTTGCCCATCAACCGTCATATGTCCTTTATTATCGGTCCTGACATCATTACCGCTAATAACGGCCCCTATTCCGCCGTTATTGACAGTGGAGTCGCCAGTGTTATTTAAGATTGTACGATCGCCATTGACGATAACCGCCGTGCCAGCATCGACCACCGTCTGACCGTTATTATTGATGGTTATATTATCGCCGGTCAGGATACCGACCACCGAACCTTCACCGACAGCCTCTGTTTTACCCTCGTTTGTCAGCGCAATGTTGTTACCATTAATCATCATCACCGTGCCGCCATTCAGGGCCGTGTTACCGCCCTGGTCAGTGATAATCGCATCATTAACGGTAATTATTCTGTCCGTTGTTCCATCAGACACGACACTGGCTAACTGTGTGACGTGGAGTTTACCTTCGTCATCGTAGCGCCATTCCATATCACCTGTGGTACTCACACCACTAAACATGGCGGTATGAGTCTCTTCATGGTTTTCCCACTCAGTCACAATGGTTTTTCGGCCATCTTTTGCCGTCAGCGTGTAGCTACCATCTTCATTTTGGGTATAAGTGAACGTCGCCCCGCGAATCTTCAGGGTTTGCGCGTCCTTGTCCCATGTCACATTGTTATCAAAGACAACGGGTTCTGTTCTCGGGGGGTCAACATCATCACCGCTATTGTCGGGTGGAGTAACATTACCGCCGTTATCTGGCTTTACAGGTATACCTGAATCTTCATCACTGGGAACGGGTAGCGGTAGAGGGCCATTATCATCTGGCGGTATGGGCTGGGGAAAAGAAGAGTGAGCAGAATGATCATTGTCATGAGACAATTCAATCACTGCGAGTGTTGCCAGTACCGCCGTGGCACCTAATGCCAGTAACGAGCTGAAACCATTATTTGTAACAACAGCACATTTTTCTGGCACTGTTTTCAACTTCGTTGACGGTCGGGCGTGCCCTTCTGACTGACATGTCATTTGAGAGCTTCTGCGCATACTGTCTGCACTCTCGCCTTCTGTTATTTCCGCCCCCCAGCTTTGGCCACTTAACGCTATAGCGATACACGCTGATAATAACGTTTTCTTTTGCATGAGAAATCCTTTTCAATGAATGACATTTCAAATAATAAAATATGAGTAATAGATAAGAAATAGCCACAGGCTGTGTCATGATTTAATGCCTGCTCTTGAAATTTTATTTAGCAATCCCAGAACATTCAACTTAATTAGTATTTCGAAACCTCAATGTAGACACATAAAAAACAAATTATTCGATTACTTAGGCTATTTGTTGCATTAATACACATCCTCTAACAATAATCAGACAAAAAGCAATGTCAGCGTCAAATTGGGTAGCTGATTCATATTACTGACCACTCCGGAAATTCATTCATCGTGAAAATATTAACATTTCAACCATGTTCCATTTAATCAACCCACTGAAAATCTGGAGGTTATCTACTGCGGTTTGTTGTTGACTGCCCCTGACAGGTTTACCAGGCGTTGACAGAAGATGAGGCTTGCAAGATGCTAAAAACAATGTGGTGTTACAAGCAATCCCATAAACCTCGTAACTTCACTTAAATGAGCGATGCCGTCCATATTTGGGTTGACTATAAAAACCCTTAATATTGAGGTTGATGATGATATTCATGATGGCATTGGAAAAATAGGACACCCATAAAATATCTATACAGCCTTTAAATTAAATCATTGAAATATCGCTGTTGCATAGTGCTTATTTTTGCAACCATTTCCCGTTAATTCCCTGCACATATTCCCCCGGTTTGGCCCGAGCTACAAGCTTTTGTCCGGCAAGCTTCGCGATATCATCTACCGATACATTATTTTGCTTTGCCAGTTGTTGATAACTCACTTTACGTGCGGCATTAATCTCGGTTACTAATTTCTCTGTTTCAGCATCCGTTTTCAACGCAACCAAATAACCGTTAAATGTTTCACCTACCCGCCCCTGAATTCTGGCCTCGTCCAGTGTTAATGCCACTACATTGCTGCTTACCAGTCCAACAAGAAACGCACAAAGAAGTAATGTTTTCTTCATCATCCCCTCAGAAAAGATCGCTACGGGTTTTGAGTAAATCTTCGACATCTTTGTCTGCCTTAATGATGATCTCATGCTCAATTTTAACGTTCATATTGATAGTGATCGGTTCCTTAGGTGCAGCGACTTCAATGCGAGGCGTACAGCCAACCAGCATAAAAGATGACGTCAACGCAGCCAGTAAAATTTTCATTGTTTTTCCTCACACCCTTTTCCTTGCGGACAGCCATTTTCCGGCAGACGCGCGTTCTGCTCCAACCATGCCTGGAGATTATCGCCAAAGCGTAAACTGCGCCACAGGGTAAAAATATTCTCTTCATGATGGTAATTAAGGTTTACCGTACCACTTTTACCGTCGACGCGACTGGTACCTGTAATATTGGCCTGCATGGTTAACACACCAAGATTATCTAAATTAATTTTTGTCGATGAACGGCTAATTTCCATATAGCGCAACCAGTTAATCGCTGAACCCGCAGTCATATTGTCTTTCACCACCGCATCTGCGGTGTCTTTATCCAGCCGCAAAGTCATTGGTCCGCTATTTGCCAGCCAGCCGTCTTTAACTATCCATTTTTCATTGTTCAGCCATAAAGGCAATGCCCCACTAAATGCCCCGGACATGGCGAATTGTTTCGGATTGACGGCGCTAACCAGTTCGCTGGATGAGAGATTATTCAGCCGCAACAGCGCCGGGTCATGTTGCGGCATGCGTAATTGTTTCATCAGCACGTTACCGCCTAACACATCGACGCTAACATCGGTCAACAACAATGGTTCGTCTTCACTCCACGGATAACGCCCTTGCAAGTCAGCCGTAATATTTTTCGCTGTCACCAGATTAATCACTTCGGCAATTCGCAACGTAACGGGGCCGCGAGTCCCCAGATGCCAGGCTCCATCGGCAAAACGGAAAGGCAGGACAAAATCGACACCGTTGACCTGATTATCTGGCATCCAGGCACTACCGCCTTTCAACACACCGTGCCCTCCCGCGCGGAATCCTTGTTCAGGCGCAGCAGAAAATGCAACCTGGGCATACAGCTCGCCATCGCGTAAGTTCATCTTCCAGTCGGGTGGCACCAACGGTTGAAACACAGTCAACGATTGCTTAGGCCACCAGGCGTTACCGCGCAGGCGAATGCCGTCCCAGCGTCCATTTACCTGCACCGGCCCAATCTCACCAGCATGTAAATCCCCTTTGAAGAGGAAATATGTCGGATCGCGTCCATCGACACTAAATTTTAAGGTTGATGGCGGTAACACACTGCCACCCGTGAACAGCGTTTGCCCGGCGTCCAGTGACAGCGCGCCGCTGAACGAAGGATTCTGCACATCACGTACCCAGACGACGGGCTTGTCGAGAATCAATCGCGGCTTTTCTACCGTCATTGTCCCGTATTGCAATTTGTCAAAGCCGGTTGAGAGATCGGTCAGCGTAATCGTGCTGTCATGCCACTCACCTTTTCCTGCGACATCCCAGGTGGCATTCATCGGTGTAAAACTCCCTTTTCCCCAGTAGCGCCACTGCCAGCGGCCAGCGTCAGGGAGAAAATCATTCGCCAGCCCATCCATATGCAGTACGAAATCGCCCAGTTCATTTTCATGCGCCTGCAAAATGGCCTGCAAACGTCCGTCAACACCACGTTGGGTGACTTTTACACCCGCTAAAGGCCAGCGGATTTCATCAATATCCAGCGAATCGATGACTCTTCCCTTCGAACGTAATAACGCGCCTGGCTCAAAGGCCAGCGTTGGGTCAGTCAGACTTCCGCTTAGCTGCGCAGGTAAACGGGCATATAAAATGAGGTCCGCCTGTTTCGCTTCACCGGTCAGTTGCATAGGCAGCTGGCTGTTATCCATGCTTAATTTTCCTGGGCCAAAATTAAGCACCGCGTTGCCCTTACCCGCTTGCCCCTGGGTCAGCACACTCAGTCGTCCGCTGACCAGAGCATTCTCAAGCCCTGCCTGCCAGTTGTCGACTTTGACACCCAGTCGTCCACTCAAAGGAAAACCTGCATACGGCCAGCTCCAGCGACCATCGCTTACGGTCAATTGTTGGCGAGTAATTTGCCACGGCAGATCGAGCAACGGATCGCCGTTATCCCGTGCCAGCACAATCAATTGCCCGCTATTTTCCTGCCAGTCCAGCTCGGCATCCACCAGTGAAGGCTCCTGCGGCAAGTTTAACGTCGCAGTAGCATGACCACTTACAGGAAGTCCATCCGGCACTAGCGGCATAGTAAATTCCCCCACCAGTTTAACTGGCGGCTGATTTTCAAACGCGACGACATCCAGTTCGCTGACTGTAAGTTGTTGCCCTTTCAGCTGGCCTTGAAATTTAACTTTTTCGCCCTGATAACGCAGTTGCTGGATATCGGAGTTTAATGCGAGAGAGAGTTTTCCCTGCCATTCCTGCCAGGGAGAAAAAATCAGTTTATCGATATTGATCCAGGTGTTAGGCAACATGGCCTGCCACTGCGCGAGGGTTTTCGGAGCGGCTGGCGATTGCTCCGTCTGCGGCAATTTCGCCAGACAAGCAGAATCAAGTTCTACCGTGCCGACGTTCAATAACCAGCGGCTGGGATGAGAAAGGCTGGCGTTTGTGATATGTGCAAGCTGACAATCTCCTACCAGATAACGGAGATCGGGAATGATTAAACCTTTACGCGTAATGCGTGGGCTTTCATCTAAAGCAATACGTGTGCCGAGCGGTAGCCAGATGCCCGCCAGCGTGGGAACCCACAACCCGAGCGTCATCAGTAGCGTCAACGGCACAAGAATAATCAGTAATAGCAGCGCGAGAACGGCTTTATATTTACCCAACATGGGTAGTTAATATCCTGATTTAGCGAAAAATTAAGCATTCAATACGGGTATTGTGGCATGTTTAACCGTTCAGTTGAAGGTTGCGCCTACACTAAGCATAGTTGTTGATGAATTTTTCAATATCGCCATAGCTTTCAATTATATTTGAAATTTTGTAAAATATTTTCAGTAGCTTAAATGTGATTCAACATCACTGGAGAAAGTCTTATGAAACTCGCCGTTTATAGCACAAAACAGTACGACAAGAAGTACCTGCAACAGGTGAACGAGTCCTTTGGCTTTGAGCTGGAATTTTTTGACTTTCTGCTGACGGAAAAAACCGCTAAAACGGCCAATGGCTGCGAAGCGGTATGTATTTTCGTAAACGATGACGGCAGCCGCCCGGTGCTGGAAGAACTGAAAAAGCACGGCGTTAAATATATCGCCCTGCGCTGTGCCGGTTTCAATAACGTTGACCTTGACGCAGCAAAAGAACTAGGGCTGAAAGTAGTCCGTGTTCCAGCCTATGATCCAGAAGCTGTTGCTGAACACGCCATCGGTATGATGATGACGCTGAACCGCCGTATCCATCGCGCATATCAGCGTACGCGTGACGCCAACTTCTCTCTGGAAGGTCTGACCGGCTTTACCATGTATGGCAAAACGGCAGGCGTTATCGGTACTGGTAAAATCGGTGTGGCGATGCTGCGCATTCTCAAAGGTTTTGGAATGCGTCTGCTGGCGTTCGATCCGTATCCAAGTGCGGCGGCGCTGGAACTCGGTGTGGAGTATGTCGATCTGCCAACCCTGTTCTCTGAATCAGACGTTATCTCTCTGCACTGCCCGCTGACACCGGAAAACTACCATCTGTTGAACGAAGCCGCCTTCGATCAGATGAAAAATGGCGTGATGATCGTCAATACCAGTCGCGGTGCATTGATTGATTCTCAGGCGGCAATTGAAGCGCTGAAAAATCAGAAAATTGGTTCGTTGGGTATGGACGTGTATGAAAACGAACGCGATCTGTTCTTTGAAGATAAATCCAACGACGTAATCCAGGATGATGTCTTCCGTCGTCTGTCTGCCTGCCACAACGTGCTGTTTACCGGGCACCAGGCATTCCTGACAGCAGAAGCTCTGACCAGTATTTCCCAAACTACCCTGCAAAACTTAAGCAATCTGGAAAAAGGCGAAACCTGCCCGAACGAACTGGTTTAATCTTGCCGCTCCCCTGTACGCCAGGGGAGCTTATTCAGATAATCCCCAAAGATATTTCATCCTCTATTCTTAAAATATTCCTCAGTCAGAAACCGTAATTGAGAACCACAATGAAGAAAGTAGCCGCGCTTGTTGCGCTAAGCCTGCTGATGGCGGGATGTGTAAGTAATGACAAAATTGCTGTAACCCCAGAACAGCTACAGCATCATCGCTTTGTGCTGGAAAGCGTAAACGGTAAGCCCGTGACCAGCGATAAAAACCCGCCAGAAATCAGCTTTGGTGAAAAGATGATGATTTCCGGCAGCATGTGTAACCGCTTTAGCGGTGAAGGCAAACTGTCAAATGGTGAACTGACAGCCAAAGGGCTGGCAATGACCCGTATGATGTGCGCTAACCCGCAGCTTAATGAACTCGATAACACCATTAGCGAAATGCTGAAAGAAGGTGCACAAGTGGATCTGACCGCGAACCAGTTAACGCTGGCGACCGCGAAACAGACATTAACTTATAAGCTGGCGGATTTAATGAATTAATAGCTGCCACAGCTCCCGGCGGCAAGTGACTGTTCGCTACAGCGTTTGCCGTTGGGTAATGCACACATCCCAATCGCCGTACCATCCAGTTGACGGGCAACAGAAAGCGAACCGCCGATCATTGCACAATTTGCTTCTCCACTACTGGACATCGACACTTTTAAACCTGGCGCTACGTGCGCCGCAGTCGCCTGCTGAACAGGTTCACTACTACACGCCGACAATAATAAAGCGGCACACCCTACCCAAAACGCTGCTCGCATCTTTTCTTCCTCTGATCTTCAAGCCAAACGACACCGCCATAAATAATAGGCAGCACAGAGGGCGGCGTCGAGAGCTGTCCTGCGCGTTGCCCCGCATTTTTACTTTTTTATGGCTATTTTTTTGCCCTCTGTTTGATCAAAACATTCATTACGCTGATGTGGGGGACACAAAAGCGAAAATGCAGAAGAAAGCCATTTGCTAAAATTGAAAGATAACTACTGGGCGCGCAGCAATTTCGTGCGCCCCTCATTTGCGCAATGTAAGGGTGTCATATGATTACTATTGACGGTAATGGCGCGGTTGCTTCGGTGGCGTTTCGCACCAGTGAAGTTATCGCCATCTACCCTATTACCCCCAGTTCCACGATGGCAGAACAGGCTGATGCATGGGCCGGAAACGGCTTGAAAAACGTTTGGGGAGACACACCACGCGTGGTTGAAATGCAGTCGGAAGCGGGTGCTATCGCTACCGTGCATGGTGCTTTGCAAACTGGCGCCCTCTCAACATCGTTTACGTCATCGCAGGGTTTGCTGCTGATGATCCCAACGCTGTACAAACTGGCAGGCGAACTGACGCCGTTTGTCCTGCATGTTGCGGCTCGTACCGTTGCCACACATGCACTCTCTATTTTTGGCGATCATTCCGACGTCATGGCAGTGCGCCAGACGGGTTGCGCGATGTTGTGTGCAGCAAACGTCCAGGAGGCGCAAGACTTTGCTCTCATTACGCACATTGCGACGCTGAAAAGTCGCGTGCCATTTATTCATTTCTTTGATGGTTTCCGCACCTCCCACGAGATCAATAAAATTGTCCCGCTGGCCGATGACACTATTCTTGAACTGATGCCGCAGGCAGAAATTGATGCTCATCGCGCCCGTGCACTCAACCCGGAACATCCGGTGATCCGCGGTACGTCCGCCAATCCTGACACTTATTTCCAGTCTCGCGAAGCCACCAACCCATGGTACAACGCAGTCTATGACCATGTTGAACAGGCAATGAATGATTTCGCTGCCGCGACAGGTCGCCAGTATCAGCCGTTTGAGTATTACGGGCATCCACAAGCGGAACGGGTGATTATCCTGATGGGCTCTGCCATTGGCACATGTGAAGAAGTGGTTGATGAATTGCTGACCCGTGGCGAAAAAGTCGGCGTGCTGAAAGTTCGCCTGTACCGCCCCTTCTCCGCCAAACACTTACTGCAAGCATTGCCGGACTCTGTTCGGATAGTGGCGGTGCTGGATCGCACCAAAGAGCCAGGTGCGCAAGCGGAACCCCTGTATCTGGATGTGATGACTGCACTGGCAGAAGCCTTTAATAATGGCGAGCGCGAAACCCTGCCCCGTGTCATCGGCGGGCGCTATGGTCTTTCATCCAAAGAATTTGGCCCGGACTGTGTACTGGCGGTATTTGCCGAGCTCAACGCGGCTAAACCGAAAGCGCGCTTTACGGTTGGTATTTACGATGATGTGACCAATCTGTCACTTCCGTTACCGGAAAACACCCTGCCAAACTCGGCGAAACTGGAAGCCTTGTTTTATGGTCTTGGTAGTGATGGCAGCGTTTCCGCGACCAAAAACAATATCAAAATTATCGGTAATTCCACGCCGTGGTACGCACAGGGCTATTTTGTTTACGACTCCAAAAAGGCAGGCGGCCTGACGGTTTCTCACCTTCGCGTGAGCGAGCAGCCGATTCGTTCCGCTTATCTCATTTCCCAGGCTGATTTTGTTGGCTGTCACCAGTTGCAGTTTATCGACAAATATCAGATGGCTGAACGTTTGAAACCTGGCGGCATTTTCCTGCTCAACACGCCGTACAGCGCAGAGGAAGTGTGGTCGCGCTTACCGCAGGAAGTTCAGGCCGTGCTAAACCAGAAAAAAGCGCGTTTCTATGTGATTAACGCGGCGAAAATTGCCCGCGAATGTGGCCTGGCGGCCCGTATTAATACTGTCATGCAGATGGCATTTTTCCATTTGACACAAATTCTGCCTGGCGATAGCGCCCTGGCCGAATTGCAGGGCGCGATTGCCAAAAGCTACAGCAGCAAAGGCCAGGATCTGGTGGAACGCAACTGGCAGGCTCTGGCACTGGCGCGTGAATCGGTAGAAGAAGTTCCGCTGCAGCCGGTTAATCCGCACAGCGCCAATCGACCGCCTGTGGTTTCCGATGCTGCTCCTGATTTCGTGAAAACCGTTACCGCTGCGATGCTCGCCGGACTTGGCGATGCTCTCCCCGTTTCGGCGCTGCCGCCAGACGGCACCTGGCCGATGGGTACCACCCGCTGGGAAAAACGCAATATTGCCGAAGAGATCCCCATCTGGAAAGAGGAACTCTGTACCCAATGTAACCACTGCGTTGCCGCTTGCCCACACTCAGCTATTCGCGCCAAAGTGGTGCCGCCTGAAGCAATGGAAAATGCCCCTGCCAGCCTGCATTCGCTGGATGTAAAATCGCGTGATATGCGCGGGCAGAAATATGTCTTGCAGGTAGCTCCGGAAGATTGCACCGGCTGTAACCTGTGCGTCGAAGTTTGCCCGGCGAAAGACCGTCAGGATCCAGAGATTAAAGCCATCAATATGATGTCGCGCCTGGAACATGTCGAGGAAGAGAAAATCAATTACGACTTCTTCCTGAATTTACCAGAAATCGATCGCAGCAAACTGGAACGTATTGATATTCGTACATCGCAACTGATTACACCGCTGTTTGAATATTCAGGTGCTTGCTCTGGTTGTGGCGAGACGCCGTATATTAAATTGCTGACTCAGCTCTATGGCGATCGGATGTTGATCGCTAACGCTACGGGTTGTTCTTCAATTTATGGCGGTAACCTGCCCTCTACACCGTATACTACCGATGCCAACGGTCGTGGACCGGCATGGGCGAACTCGCTGTTTGAAGATAACGCCGAATTTGGCCTTGGTTTCCGCCTGACGGTCGATCAACACCGTGTCCGCGTGCTGCGTCTGCTGGATCAATTTGCCGATAAAATCCCGGCGGAATTACTGACTGCGTTGAAATCAGACGCCACGCCAGAGGTTCGTCGTGAACAGGTTGCAGCTTTACGTCAGCAACTCAACGATGTTGCCGAAGCACATGAACTGCTACGTGATGCAGATGCACTGGTGGAAAAATCGATCTGGCTGATTGGTGGCGATGGCTGGGCTTACGATATCGGCTTTGGCGGTTTGGATCATGTATTGAGTTTGACGGAAAACGTCAACATTCTGGTGCTGGATACGCAATGCTATTCCAATACCGGTGGTCAGGCGTCAAAAGCCACGCCGCTTGGCGCGGTGACTAAGTTTGGCGAGCACGGCAAACGTAAAGCGCGTAAAGATCTTGGCGTCAGTATGATGATGTACGGTCATGTTTATGTGGCGCAGATTTCTCTCGGCGCGCAGCTCAACCAGACGGTGAAAGCGATTCAGGAAGCGGAAGCGTATCCGGGGCCATCGCTGATCATCGCTTATAGCCCGTGTGAAGAGCATGGTTACGATCTGGCACTCAGTCACGACCAGATGCGCCAACTCACTGCTACCGGCTTCTGGCCGCTATATCGCTTTGATCCGCGTCGTGCCGATGAAGGCAAACTGCCGCTGGCGCTGGATTCACGACCGCCGTCAGAAGCACTGGAAGAAACGTTACTTCACGAGCAGCGTTTCCGTCGTCTGAATTCGCAGCAGCCAGAAGTGGCAGAACAGTTATGGAAAGATGCCGCAGCTGATTTGCAAAAACGCTATGACTTCCTGGCACAAATGGCCGGAAAAGCGGAAAAAAGCAACACCGATTAAATGCTCTGGATAAGGATTATCCAATTCTAAAAAAAAGCCCGGACGACTGTTCGGGCTTGTCTTTTTATATGTTGGAAAATCAGTGGCAATGCAATGGCCCAACAGAAAATAAAATCTGTGACAATAAAGGCATATAACTCGCGCAGAATAACGTATAGCAAATTAAAAGTATAATTTTTATTTTGTATGTATTATCTTCGATACATTCACCAGACTTATTATCATTTCAGAGGAATTATTTGATTAAGGTTTTACTTAAGGCGTAACAAATGATATTTATCGGCTAACTGAACTTCTCCTTTAGGATGTTTTCATTCCCCGAAATGGGGATAAAAGGCAAATAAAATAACTAAAGGATTTATTCAATGAAAAGCAAAGTACTGGCACTTTTAATTCCTGCCCTGCTCGCCGCAGGTGCTGCACATGCAGCCGAAGTTTATAATAAAGACGGCAACAAATTAGATCTGTATGGCAAAGTTGATGGCCTGCATTATTTTTCTGATAATTCAGCGAAAGATGGCGACCAGAGCTATGCGCGTCTGGGTTTTAAAGGCGAAACCCAAATTAACGATCAACTTACTGGCTACGGTCAATGGGAATACAATATTCAGGCAAACAACACTGAATCTTCAAAAAACCAGTCATGGACCCGTCTGGCATTTGCCGGACTGAAATTTGCAAATTACGGTTCTTTCGATTACGGACGTAATTATGGCGTACTGTACGACATCGAAGGCTGGACCGATATGCTGCCTGAATTTGGCGGTGACTCTTATACCAATGCAGACAACTTTATGACTGGTCGTGCCAATGGCGTCGCGACTTATCGTAACACTGATTTCTTCGGTCTGGTAAATGGTCTGAACTTCGCGGTGCAGTATCAAGGTAACAACGAAGGAGCCAGTAATGGTCAGGAAGGCACCAACAACGGACGTGATGTTCGCCATGAAAACGGTGACGGCTGGGGTCTTTCCACAACATATGATTTAGGCATAGGCTTTAGCGCTGGTGCGGCATACACCTCTTCTGACCGCACCAATGACCAGGTTAACCATACTGCGGCTGATGGTGATAAAGCAGACGCGTGGACTGCTGGGCTAAAATACGATGCTAACAATATTTACCTGGCAACCATGTATTCAGAAACGCGTAATATGACCCCGTTTGGCGACAGCGATTATGCTGTTGCAAACAAAACCCAGAACTTTGAAGTCACTGCACAGTACCAGTTTGATTCTGGTCTGCGTCCGGCAGTCTCTTTCCTGATGTCTAAAGGCCGTGACCTGCACGCTGCCGGTGGTGCAGACAACCCGGCAGGTGTTGATGATAAAGATCTGGTTAAATACGCCGATGTTGGCGCGACTTACTATTTCAACAAAAATATGTCCACCTACGTTGACTATAAAATCAACCTGTTGGATGAAGATGACAGCTTCTACGCTGCCAACGGCATCTCTACCGATGATATTGTCGCTTTAGGTCTGGTTTATCAGTTCTAAATCCTCCTGCCCGCTGTTATGGCGGGCTTTTTCTGCTTATTCTTCCTCCTTTGATCTAAATTAAAAATGTGAACTCCGTCATTACACAAAAAGTGTCATCTGGCGTTACACTTTATGCGGATACTAAAACAGGAGGTTTTATGAACAGAACGATTCTTGTCCCTATCGATATTTCCGATTCAGAATTAACTCAACGCGTGATTAGCCACGTTGAGGCAGAGGCAAAGATTGATGATGCAGAGGTTCATTTCCTGACGGTAATACCTTCACTGCCCTACTATGCCTCTCTGGGTTTAGCGTATTCCGCAGAATTACCGGCAATGGATGACCTGAAAGCGGAAGCCAAATCGCAACTGGAAGAGATCATTAAAAAATTTAAACTGCCAACCGACAGAGTGCATGTCCATGTTGAGGAAGGCTCGCCCAAAGACCGCATTCTGGAATTGGCGAAGAAGATCCCCGCTCATATGATCATCATTGCTTCCCATCGACCGGATATCACCACTTATCTGCTCGGTTCTAACGCCGCAGCTGTAGTGCGTCACGCAGAGTGCTCCGTGCTGGTTGTGCGCTGACACTAACGCCCGCACATTGCTGCGGGCTTTTTGATTCATTTCGCAAATGTGCTGACATTTTCCCCTCTAATCCGTACCATACACGCCACAGTTTTTATATCAGATTTCTTATGCTGGGCGTTCCGGCATGACGCATACTCTTCTGATGCCATATAACGAATTGAGCCGCTTTTAAATGTCGCAAAATCAAGAAATTAGTAAGAAAGAACAATACAATCTCAACAAATTACAAAAACGTCTGCGTCGTAACGTGGGCGAAGCCATTGCTGACTTCAATATGATTGAAGAAGGCGATCGCATCATGGTTTGCCTCTCCGGGGGTAAAGACAGCTATACCATGCTGGAGATTCTGCGCAATTTGCAGCAAAGCGCGCCAATCAATTTTTCGCTGGTGGCTGTTAACCTCGATCAAAAGCAACCGGGCTTCCCGGAACACGTTCTGCCCGAGTATCTTGAAAAGCTGGGCATTGAGTACAAGATTGTGGAAGAGAACACTTACGGTATCGTGAAAGAGAAGATTCCGGAGGGCAAAACCACTTGCTCACTGTGTTCTCGTCTTCGTCGCGGAATTCTTTACCGTACCGCAACGGAACTGGGAGCGACGAAGATCGCGCTGGGTCACCATCGTGACGATATCCTGCAAACGTTGTTCTTAAATATGTTCTACGGCGGCAAGATGAAAGGTATGCCTCCGAAACTGATGAGCGATGATGGCAAACATATTGTGATTCGTCCGCTGGCCTACTGCCGCGAGAAAGATATTCAGCGCTTTGCCGATGCAAAAGCGTTCCCGATTATTCCGTGCAACCTGTGCGGTTCACAGCCTAACCTGCAACGTCAGGTGATTGCTGACATGTTGCGTGACTGGGATAAACGTTATCCGGGGCGTATCGAGACGATGTTCAGCGCGATGCAGAATGTGGTGCCGTCGCATCTGTGCGATACCAACCTGTTCGATTTCAAAGGCATTACCCACGGTTCTGAAGTGGTTAACGGGGGTGATCTGGCGTTTGATCGCGAAGAGATCCCTCTACAACCGGCGGGTTGGCAGCCTGAAGAAGATGAAAATCAGTTGGATGAGTTACGACTGAATGTGGTTGAAGTGAAATAACCCGGATAGCGCCCGATGCGCAAGCTTATCGGGCTACTCTTATGGAGGCCGGATAAGACGCGGCCAGCGTCGCATCCGGCAATCCCGAAGAAGATGTTTACTCTTGCACCCTGCGATTCAACATTTCATTATTTTAATAACCGCACCCGGCACGTTTTTCCTTTAATCTTCCCGCCCTGTAACTGTTTCCATGCTTTATGAGCAACAGCCTGACGCACCGCGACATAGACATGCGCCGGATGCACGGCGATTTTGCCAATATCTGCGCCATCAAGCCCGATATCTCCTGTCAGCGCACCTAATACATCACCCGGGCGCATTTTGGCTTTTTTCCCGCCATCGATACATAACGTTGCCATTTCTGCTTCCAGCGGCACAATGGAACTATTAACTGGCGGCGTTTGCCAGTTAAGTTTTATCTGCAACATGTCAGAAATGATATTGGCCCGCTGTGCTTCTTCCGGGGCACAGAAACTGATCGCCAGACCGCTATTTCCTGCACGCGCTGTACGACCGATGCGATGTACATGAACTTCAGGGTCCCACGCCAGTTCAAAGTTCACTACCAGCTCAAGCGATTTAATATCAAGACCACGCGCAGCAACATCCGTCGCGACCAGCACACGAGCGCTACCGTTAGCAAAACGTACCAGGGTCTGATCGCGGTCACGTTGCTCCAGATCGCCATGTAACGACAATGCACTTTGCCCTATGTCATTCAGCGCGTCGCAGACAGCCTGACAATCTTTTTTGGTATTGCAAAACACCACGCAAGAGGATGGCTGATGCAAACTTAATAACCGTTGCAACAGCGGAATTTTGCCTTTGCTGGATGTCTCATAAAATTGTTGTTCAATGGGAGGCAGAGCATCTGTTGAGTCAATTTCAATCGCCAATGGCTCGCGTTGAACTCGTCCGCTGATTGCGGTGATGGCTTCCGGCCAGGTTGCCGATAACAGAAGCGTCTGTCGAGATGCTGGCGCAAAACGGATAACATCATCAATGGCATCGCTAAATCCCATATCCAGCATGCGATCGGCTTCATCCATCACCAGCATATTCAACGCATCCAGTGATACCGTGCCTTTTTGCAGATGGTCCAGCAAACGACCTGGGGTTGCCACGATAATATGCGGCGCATGTTGCAACGAATCACGCTGCATACCGAACGGTTGACCACCGCACAAAGTCAAAATTTTGGTATTTGGCAGAAAACGCGCCAGCCGACGCAATTCACCTGCCACCTGATCCGCCAGTTCACGCGTAGGGCACAGCACTAAAGCCTGGGTCTGAAATAGCGACGCATCAATTTTCTGTAGCAGCCCGAGGCCAAAAGCCGCCGTTTTGCCGCTGCCGGTTTTCGCCTGCACGCGAACATCTTTTCCGGCAAGGATCGCCGGAAGCGCGGCAGCCTGCACCGGCGTCATAGTCAAATAACCCAACTCATTAAGGTTCGTGAGTTGGGCGGGAGGCAAAACATTCAGGGTAGAAAAAGCGGTCACAATCTGTTCTCGTGGTCATCGACGCAAAAATTAGCAAGCGCGTATCCTCGCAGATCTACGCTCACGATGCGACAATTTAATCGGTTCTTCATCGGGTGGTGGGTCAGGCATGGGTTGCGGGCGAGGGATTGGATCGGGCACTGGAACAGGATCGCCAGGAATCGGTTCAGGGACAGGAATTTGCAAATAAATGAGTGTCGTCATATTTCCCTCCGGTCATTGGGTGGACTCTTAAAGGGTAGACGCTGATATATAACAGGCAAAAAAAAGCCGACTCATCAAAGTCGGCGTCGTACGAATCAATTGTGCTATGCAGTAATTCAAAAAAGGAAGTAAGACAATATGGAGCGCAACGCCCATCGCTTGACGTTGCATTCACCTGCAAGAGAGATATTGCCCTGAATGGGTAGAGAGTTTATTGACTTCGCTCAAACTTTGCGGCGTTTTTGTATACAGATAGTAGGGAAAATTGCTGTTGTTACAACCATTTACTACGATGCAACCATAAAGCAACACCACCAATAAGAACGACTAACAGAATACAAAAAATTGAAAATCCGAATTGCCACCCGCCACCAGGGATCCCACCAAGGTTGACACCAAATAACCCGGTCAGAAACGTACTGGGTAAAAAGACCATTGCCATTAATGACATTGTATAGGTGCGACGGGCTAAATTTTCCTGCATCACCTGAGCGATTTCATCCGCCATCACGCCAGTCCGTGCTATACAGGCGTCAATTTCGTCCAGGCCGCGCCCAAGGCGATCGGCAATATCCTGCATTCGGCGGCGTTGATCATCATTCATCCACGGCAGACGCTCACTGGCAAGACGAGCATAAACATCACGTTGCGGTGCCATATAGCGACGCATAACAATTAATTGTTTGCGCAGCAGCGCCAGAAATCCACGCGGTGGAATTTGTTGATCGAGGAGATTATCTTCAAGGTCGATAATTTTATCGTGCAGCTGCTCAATAAATTCACTGGAATGATCGGTCAACGCATCGCACACATCCACCAGCCATCCTCCGCAATCGGTCGGACCAGTGCCTTCTTCCAGATCGCTTACCACATCGTCCAGCGCCAGCACTTTGCGTTGTCGGGTCGAAACAATTAACCGCCCGTCCATATATACACGCATGGCGACCAGTTGGTCGGGGCGTTCATCGGTGCTGCCGTTTATACAGCGCAATGTAATCAGCGTACCTTCACCGAGACGGCTGACTCGGGGCCGTGTGCTCTCGCCCGCCAGCGCATCACGTACGTTATTGGGAAGCAGCGGTGTTGTCGCCAGCCATTGGGCGCTATCATGGTGTACATAATTAAGGTGGAGCCAGCAGGGATGCGCTTCATCAATCACATCTGTATTTTCCAGCGGTTTAACGCCGCCTCTACCATCCAGCATCCAGGCAAATACTGCATCCGGGACATTAACGTCCGATCCCTTAATCGCTTCCACAGTGCCTCCATCATCAACGCATTATTTTGTAGTCTAGCCTTCTGGCCCTGTTACGCAACATCTCATCACCCCATTACCCTGAAATGATTAATAAAATTCTGTCTAAATTGAATACAAAAAGCAAAATGCTTTTCCATATACAAACCGTGTGAAGTGTTAAATAGCGTCTATCATTATCAGAATTATCTGATCATATGACGTGGCTTTATTGCGATCGGATAGCAACAAAAATTGATAAAAATAACGGGATCTCAATGATTACGCACAACTTCAATACCCTGGACTTACTCACCAGTCCTGTCTGGATCGTTTCGCCCTTTGAGGAACAGTTAATTTATGCCAACAGCGCGGCGCGACTGTTGATGCAAGACCTCACGTTTAGTCAGCTACGAACCGGTCCCTATTCCGTCTCCTCACAAAAAGAACTGCCGAAATACCTCTCCGATCTGCAAAACCAACACGATATTATCGAAATCCTCACCGTTCAACGTAAAGAAGAGGAAACAGCATTAAGCTGTCGGCTTGTTTTGCGAGAGCTGACAGAAGCAGAACCGGTGATTATTTTCGAAGGTATCGAAGCGCCGGCAACGCTGGGTTTAAAAGCCAGTCGCTCGGCAAATTATCAGCGCAAAAAACAAGGTTTTTATGCGCGCTTTTTTCTGACTAACTCTGCACCAATGTTGTTGATTGACCCCTCACGAGATGGCCAAATCGTCGATGCTAACCTCGCCGCGCTCAATTTCTATGGTTATAACCATGAAACGATGTGCCAGAAACATACCTGGGAAATTAATATGCTCGGGCGTCGCGTCATGCCTATCATGCATGAAATCTCGCATTTACCCGGTGGTCATAAGCCTTTGAATTTTGTTCATAAACTGGCGGATGGTTCGACTCGTCATGTGCAGACCTATGCTGGGCCGATTGAAATTTATGGCGACAAGCTCATGTTATGTATTGTGCATGATATTACTGAGCAAAAACGGCTGGAGGAGCAGCTGGAACATGCTGCCCACCATGACGCGATGACCGGATTACTGAATCGGCGCCAGTTTTATCACATTACCGAGCCAGGCCAAATGCAGCACCTCGCCATCGCTCAGGATTACAGCTTATTGCTCATCGACACCGATCGTTTTAAACACATTAACGATCTCTATGGGCATTCTAAAGGTGATGAGGTGTTATGCGCCCTCGCCCGCACTCTCGAAAGTTGCGCTCGCAAAGGCGATTTGGTGTTTCGTTGGGGAGGCGAAGAGTTTGTCTTATTGCTACCAAGAACCCCACTGGATACCGCGCTTGCGCTGGCTGAAACTATCCGCGTAAGCGTGGCAAAAGTGAGTATTTCGGGCTTACCACGCTTTACCGTCAGCATTGGTGTGGCGCATCACGAAGGAAATGAAAGCATCGATGAACTGTTTAAACGCGTTGATGATGCTTTGTATCGGGCGAAAAATGATGGACGCAACCGCGTGCTGGCGGCATAAGCCGCGGATGCGTCTCGAGATCAACGACTGCGCTTAGCGTGGCGCTCCCAGTTTTCTTGCTTTGCCTGCGCCGTTTTACGTAGTGCGACGTAACACGCCCCGCTGCCGCCATGATGCGGTAGCGCGGTACAATATGCCTGGACATCATCAAATTCGGTCAACCAGCGCGCCACATAGCTGCGGACAATATTGGCATGCGATTTATCTTCCCGCCCTTTACCATGAATAATCAGCACATTACGCAAACCATCCGCCAGGGCTTGTTGAATGAAACTGAACACCATTTTGCGGCACTCTTCCACCGGCTGGCGCAAAAGATTCAGGCTCGCCTGTTGCGGATATTTACCACTGCGCAGCTTATCCAGCACCCCATGTTGCAACCCTTCCCGCCGAAACTCCAGCGGCTGGCTTAGCGGGATGATGTCGAGAAATCCGGTGGTGAGGAAATTATCAAGTTGCAGCGTGTCGATACGCTGCGGCGCACGTTGGTTACGCGTTGGATGCCAGTGGACATCTGTAGCACGTTTCAGCGGCTGGACATCTTCCATGGCGTCAAGAAACAGCGATTTGTCGTCAAGGTTCATGTTACATCCTCCCGCAATTAAGAGCGCGATATGATAACCAGACCGGGTCGGTCCAACAACGTATTACCCAAAATTCCAGTAATAAGTTCCAAATATTGCCGATATTTTAAGCAAAATGCTTATGCATGATTATTCATTCACGATGTTAATAATGTAACTTATATTTTCGTGAAATCTGTCACTGAAGAAAATTGGCAACTAAAGGTTAAAACCGTTATAACACAGTCACCGGCGCAGAGGAGACCATGCCGGATTTAAGACGCGGATGCACTGCTGTGTGTACTGTAGAGTCTGGCGGATGTCGACAGACTCTATTTTTTTATGCAGTTTTAACTTTGCAGATAGCCGCTTTCTCGCCGAAATTGCGTGATTAATGACGCGGTCAGTGGTGTCTGGCGACTATCACGCCGCTGAATCAAATAATAGGCCGCTTTCGGTAAAATTTCGCTAACCGGCAACATCACCAGCCCCTGTCCGTGCAAGGGATCGCAGCCCATTTCTTCAGGTAGTATGCTGAGAAAATCGCTTTTTGCCACCAGACTGATACAGGCTGAAAACGTCTCGCAGACTACGCCGACCTGTGGCGTTTGCGCCTGATCGTCAAGCAATTCACTCAACTGTTTGTAGTAGCTGCCGTGTGGCGTCGGCATTGTCCAGCTGTAGTCCAGTAACTGTTTGATCGAACGGGCACCAATGGCGGGATGTCCTGGGCGGCAAAAGATCGCGAATTGCTTTTCCAGTAATTTCTCAAAAGTAAATTCGTGGTCGTAGGGTCCCTGATAATAGGTATTGATGGTGAAATCCAGTTCTCCCTGGCGCAATTCATTAATCATCGACACCAGTTGCCCTTCCATAATGCGTACTTTTACCTGCGGATGCTGCTGATGAAAACGAGATATGACAGCTGGCATCAGACTGCGGGAAATACTGGCCCCCATGCCGATATTAATTTGCCCTGCCAGTTGCCCTTGTCGTTGGCGAATATCCTCTTGCGCTGCGCGCAGCTCTTCAAGAATAAGACTGGCGTGCTGATAAAAACTTTCACCGGCATCAGTTAACGTCACGCCTTTACTACGGCGAAAAAAGAGTTGCGCCGCTAACCCTTCTTCCAGCTCCTGAATAGATTTACTCAGTGCCGGTTGCGACATATTCAACATTCGGCTCGCTCCGCGAATGCTGCCCTGACGAGCCACTTCAACAAAAGCCCGAATTTGATGAATTTTTACCTGAAAAGCCATGACGCCACCGATAACCGTTATTTATCAGACCAAAGAAACTGGCATCTACTTTAATGCAGATGATTGTGTCAGGGTAATTTATGAACGGTTAAAACTGTGAAAAATCAGTTAGTGATAAGTAAAAACTATCACTACGTGAACCGGGTCACATTTTTTACTGATGACGGGAAAGGTTATGGAGTCTTTGAATCAATTTGTTAATTCGCTTGCCCCAAGATTATCGCACTGGCGACGTGATTTTCATCGCTATGCAGAGTCTGGCTGGGTGGAATTCCGCACAGCCACCCTTGTTGCAGAAGAATTGCACCAGCTCGGCTATTCACTGGCGCTGGGCCGCGAAGTCGTTAATGAAAGTAGTCGGATGGGACTACCTGATGAATTCACTCTACAGCGCGAATTCGAGCGCGCTCTTCAACAAGGTGCGTTAGCACAATGGATTGCGGCTTTTGAAGGTGGTTTCACTGGCATCGTCGCCACCCTGGATACCGGTCGCCCCGGTCCGGTGATGGCTTTCCGTGTCGATATGGACGCGCTGGATCTCAGTGAAGAACGGGATGTCAGCCATCGCCCCTACCGCGACGGTTTTGCGTCATGTAACGCCGGAATGATGCATGCCTGTGGTCATGATGGACATACCGCTATTGGGCTTGGGCTGGCGCACACCCTTAAACAGTTCGAGTCCGGACTACATGGCATCATCAAACTGATTTTTCAGCCTGCAGAGGAAGGTACGCGTGGCGCGCGGGCGATGGTCGATGCAGGTGTAGTGGATGATGTTGATTATTTTACTGCCGTGCACATTGGCACTGGCGTACCTGCGGGCACCGTGGTGTGCGGCAGTGATAATTTTATGGCAACAACCAAATTTGACGCGTACTTCACCGGGACCGCCGCTCACGCAGGCGCAAAACCAGAAGATGGTCACAATGCCTTGTTGGCGGCAGCACAAGCAACTCTTGCACTGCATGCAATCGCCCCGCACAGCGAAGGCGCTTCCAGAGTAAACGTGGGCGTTATGCAGGCAGGAAGCGGTCGTAATGTGGTTCCCGCCTCAGCGTTGCTGAAAGTGGAAACACGCGGGGCCAGCGACGTCATTAATCAATATGTTTTTGACCGTGCACAACAAGCGATTCAGGGCGCAGCAGCCATGTATGGTGTCGGCGTTGAAACTCGGCTGATGGGTGCAGCTACCGCCAGTTCTCCTTCGCCGCAATGGGTCGCATGGTTACAAAGCCAGGCGGCTCAGGTCGCGGGGGTCAATCAGGCCATTGAACGTGTTGAAGCGCCTGCGGGTTCCGAAGATGCCACATTAATGATGGCCCGCGTGCAGCGACATCAAGGGCAAGCCTCCTACATGGTATTTGGCACACAGCTGGCGGCAGGTCATCACAACGAAAAATTCGATTTTGACGAGCAGGTTCTCGCTATTGCCGTCGAAACGCTGGCGCGCACCGCGCTCAATTTTCCCTGGACGCGAGGTATCTGATGCAGGAAATCTATCGTTTTATCGACGATGCGATTGAAGCCGATCGCCAACGTTATACCGATATTGCTGATCAAATCTGGGATCATCCAGAAACACGTTTTGAAGAGTTCTGGTCAGCGGAACATCTGGCTTCGGCGCTGGAATCTGCAGGCTTCACCGTGACTCGCAACGTAGGCAATATCCCAAATGCCTTTATTGCTTCGTTTGGTCAAGACAAACCGGTTATCGCCTTGCTGGGGGAATATGACGCCCTGGCAGGTTTAAGTCAGCAAGCAGGTTGCGCGCAGCCTACATCCACGACGCCCGGTGAAAATGGTCACGGTTGCGGACACAATTTGCTCGGAACCGCCGCCTTTGCCGCAGCAATAGCCGTCAAGAAATGGCTGGAACAATATGGGCAAGGCGGCACGGTGCGCTTTTATGGTTGTCCTGGCGAAGAAGGCGGCTCGGGTAAAACGTTCATGGTCCGCGAGGGGGTATTTGATGATGTGGATGCGGCACTCACCTGGCACCCGGAAGCCTTTGCCGGTATGTTCAATACCCGCACGCTGGCAAATATTCAAGCATCATGGCGCTTTAAAGGGATCGCAGCACATGCTGCAAATTCCCCTCATTTGGGACGCAGCGCCCTTGATGCCGTAACGTTGATGACCACTGGCACCAACTTCCTCAACGAACATATTATTGAAAAAGCGCGCGTACACTATGCCATCACAGAGAGCGGCGGGATCTCGCCCAACGTGGTCCAGGCGCAGGCAGAAGTGCTTTATCTTATCCGCGCCCCCGAAATGACCGACGTGCAGCATATTTATGATCGGGTAGCCAAAATCGCCGAAGGTGCGGCATTGATGACCGAAACCACGGTTGAATGCCGCTTCGACAAAGCCTGTTCCAGTTATCTCCCTAATCGCACCTTAGAAAAGGCCATGTACCAGGCTCTGTCCCATTTTGGAACCCCTGAATGGAAATCCGAAGAACTGGCTTTTGCGAAACAAATTCAGGCTACGCTCACCCCCAACGATCGGCAAAACAGTCTGAATAATATCGCCGCAACCGGTGGAGAAAACGGCAAGGCTTTTGCAATACGTCATCGTGAAACGGTACTGGCGAATGAAGTCGCTCCATATGCCGCCACCGATAACGTGCTTGCGGCATCGACTGATGTCGGCGACGTCAGTTGGAAACTGCCTGTTGCCCAGTGTTTCAGCCCCTGTTTCGCCGTCGGTACACCGCTACATACGTGGCAACTGGTTAGCCAGGGGCGAACGTCTATTGCTCATAAAGGAATGCTGCTGGCGGCGAAAACTATGGCAGCAACCACACTCAATCTCTTCACTGTTTCAGGGCTATTGCAAGAATGCCAACAAGAGCATCAGCAAGTTACGGACACGCAACCGTATCACTGCCCTATTCCGAAAAACGTGACACCGTCACCTTTAAAATAACAACAACAACGCAAACACAACAATCGAGGAATGCCCATGAGTATGTCATCCATACCGTCGTCCTCCCAATCCGGGAAGCTCTATGGCTGGGTCGAAAGAATTGGTAACAAGGTTCCCCATCCTTTTTTGCTCTTTATCTATTTGATTATCGTACTCATGGTGACGACGGCAATTTTGTCGGCCTTTGGCGTCAGTGCGAAAAACCCGACCGATGGTACGCCAGTGGTCGTGAAAAACCTGCTCAGTGTGGAAGGATTACACTGGTTTTTACCCAATGTTATTAAAAACTTTAGCGGTTTTGCTCCACTTGGCGCGATCCTGGCGCTGGTTTTAGGTGCCGGTCTGGCGGAGCGCGTCGGCTTACTGCCAGCGTTGATGGTTAAAATGGCATCGCATGTGAATGCTCGCTACGCCAGTTATATGGTGCTGTTTATTGCTTTTTTCAGCCACATTTCTTCCGATGCGGCGTTAGTGATCATGCCACCGATGGGTGCGCTGATTTTTCTGGCGGTGGGCAGGCATCCAGTTGCAGGCTTACTGGCCGCCATTGCAGGCGTAGGTTGCGGCTTTACGGCTAATTTACTGATTGTCACAACCGACGTGTTGCTGTCGGGGATCAGCACGGAGGCTGCGGCTGCGTTCAATCCGCAAATGCACGTCAGTGTAATTGATAACTGGTATTTTATGGCCAGCTCCGTAGTCGTACTGACGATTGTTGGCGGCCTGATAACCGACAAAATCATTGAGCCGCGGTTAGGTCAATGGCAGGGAAATTGCGATGAGAAACTGCAAACCTTGACCGAAAGTCAGCGTTTTGGTTTACGCATATCAGGTGTCGTATCGCTACTTTTTATTGCCGCAATTGCGCTGATGGTGATCCCGGAAAATGGGATATTGCGCGATCCGATTAATCACACCGTGATGCCATCCCCCTTTATTAAAGGTATCGTGCCACTGATCATTCTCTTTTTCTTTGTGGTTTCGCTGGCTTATGGCATCGCTACCCGCACAATTCGACGTCAGGCGGATTTACCGCATTTAATGATTGAACCGATGAAAGAGATGGCGGGATTTATCGTGATGGTTTTTCCCCTGGCCCAGTTTGTCGCCATGTTTAACTGGAGCAACATGGGGAAATTCATCGCGGTGGGGCTGACCGATATACTCGAAAGTTCAGGGCTTAGCGGCATCCCGGCGTTTGTCGGTCTGGCGTTGCTTTCCTCTTTCTTATGCATGTTTATCGCCAGCGGTTCCGCAATCTGGTCGATTCTGGCCCCCATTTTCGTACCAATGTTTATGCTACTTGGCTTTCACCCGGCATTTGCGCAAATCCTCTTTCGTATTGCCGACTCATCCGTATTGCCTTTAGCGCCGGTATCTCCTTTTGTTCCACTGTTTCTTGGATTCCTGCAACGCTACAAACCTGACGCGAAACTGGGTACTTACTATTCGTTAGTTTTGCCCTATCCACTTTTCTTTTTGGTGGTATGGCTGCTGATGTTGCTGGCGTGGTATCTTGTCGGTCTGCCGATAGGTCCGGGGATTTACCCTCGTTTGTCTTAAGAGAGAACGGATGCTGAGATTACTTGAAGAAAAAATTGCCACGCCACTAGGTCCACTGTGGGTGATTTGCGATGAGCAATTTCACTTGCGGGCGGTTGAATGGGAAGAGTACAGCGAACGCATGGTGCAGCTGCTGGACATCCATTACCGCAAAGAAGGCTATGAGCGCATTTCTGCCACCAACCCAGGTGGTTTAAGCGACAAGCTTCGTGAATATTTTGCCGGTAATCTTAGCATTATTGATACGCTTCCCACTGCCACGGGGGGGACGCCATTTCAGCGCGAAGTCTGGAAAACATTACGCACAATCCCCTGCGGGCAGGTAATGCATTACGGCCAACTGGCTGAACAATTGGGCCGCCCCGGCGCGGCGCGTGCCGTAGGTGCGGCAAATGGATCGAATCCCATCAGCATTGTTGTGCCTTGTCATCGGGTCATTGGCAGAAACGGTACCATGACCGGATATGCAGGCGGAGTTCAGCGAAAAGAGTGGTTATTACGCCACGAAGGTTATCTTTTGCTGTAAACATTAAACAATTTGTGCCAGCTTGTTCACACTTTTATGTAAAGTTACCCTTAATAACTTAAGGGTTTTCAAATAGATAGACATATATTTACATCTAATATCGGAATTCTCTGCTGTTAAGGTTTGCTTAGACTTACTTGCTCCCTAAAAAGATGTTAAAATTGACAAATATCAATTACGGCTTGAGCAGACCTATGATCCCGGAAAAGCGAATTATACGGCGCATTCAGTCTGGCGGTTGTGCTATCCATTGCCAGGATTGCAGCATCAGCCAGCTTTGCATCCCGTTCACACTCAACGAACATGAGCTTGATCAGCTTGATAATATCATTGAGCGAAAGAAGCCTATTCAGAAAGGCCAGACGCTGTTTAAGGCTGGTGATGAACTTAAATCGCTTTATGCCATCCGCTCCGGTACGATTAAAAGTTATACCATTACTGAGCAAGGCGACGAGCAAATCACTGGTTTCCATTTAGCTGGTGACCTGGTGGGATTTGATGCAATCGGCAGCGGTCATCACCCGAGCTTCGCGCAGGCGCTGGAAACCTCGATGGTATGTGAAATTCCGTTCGAAACGCTGGACGATTTGTCCGGTAAAATGCCGAATCTGCGTCAGCAGATGATGCGTCTGATGAGCGGTGAAATCAAAGGCGATCAGGACATGATCCTGCTGTTGTCGAAGAAAAATGCCGAGGAGCGTCTGGCTGCATTCATCTACAACCTGTCCCGTCGTTTTGCCCAACGCGGCTTCTCCCCTCGTGAATTCCGCCTGACGATGACTCGTGGCGATATCGGTAACTATCTGGGCCTGACGGTAGAAACCATCAGCCGTCTGCTGGGTCGCTTCCAGAAAAGCGGCATGCTTGCAGTCAAAGGTAAATACATCACCATCGAAAATAACGATGCGCTGGCCCAGCTTGCTGGTCACACGCGTAACGTTGCCTGATTCTTCCGCATAACTCACTATCCTTCTGTCATATCATTAAATTTTTCTGATTTATTGATCTGACAGAAGGTTCATCACTGTTTCATTCACCAGATATGGGTTAATCTTTTAATTACAAACTGCGTTGACAGTTGTTGTAAGGAGACCCTGTATGGCTATGTATCAGAACATGCTCGTTGTTATCGATCCCAACCAGGACGACCAACCAGCATTGCGGCGAGCTGTTTATTTACATCAACGGATTGGTGGCAAAATTAAAGCCTTTTTGCCGATCTATGACTTCTCATACGAAATGACCACCCTGCTCTCCCCGGACGAACGTACCGCTATGCGTCAGGGCGTCATCAGCCAGCGAACAGCCTGGATCCACGAGCAGGCAAAATATTATCTCAATGCTGGCGTTCCCATTGAAATTAAAGTGGTCTGGCATAACCGTCCATTCGAAGCCATCATTCAGGAAGTGATCAGCGGCGGACACGATTTGGTGCTAAAAATGGCGCACCAACATGACCGTCTGGAAGCGGTGATTTTTACGCCAACGGACTGGCATCTGTTACGCAAATGCCCAAGCCCGGTGTGGATGGTGAAAGACCAGCCGTGGCCGGAAGGGGGTAAGGCGCTGGTGGCGGTGAATCTCGCCAGTGAAGAGCCGTACCATAATGCGCTCAATGAAAAACTGGTTAAAGAGACGATCGAACTGGCGGAACAAGTTAATCATACCGAAGTTCATCTGGTAGGCGCTTATCCGGTAACGCCAATTAATATCGCGATTGAACTGCCGGAATTTGACCCGAGCGTTTATAACGATGCCATTCGTGGGCAACATTTGCTGGCTATGAAAGCCCTGCGGCAGAAATTCGGCATTAATGAAAACATGACGCACGTAGAAAAAGGTCTACCAGAAGAGGTGATTCCTGATTTGGCGGAGCACTTACAGGCGGGGATTGTGGTTCTGGGCACGGTCGGACGCACCGGTATTTCAGCAGCATTCCTTGGCAACACGGCGGAACAGGTGATTGATCATCTTCGCTGCGACCTGCTGGTCATTAAACCTGACCAGTATCAGACACCCGTTGAACTGGATGACGAAGAAGACGATTAACGACTCTTCAATAACTGACAAGGCCCGAGTTAACGGGCCTATTTTTTACTTACTGCTCTTCGCCGCCAAGGAAATAAATTCCCAACGGGATTGCCAGCAACACAGTAAAGACCAGGCTATAAACAAAAATCATTGATGACTGAATCACATACATTGATGTCGTCCACTCAGACAGCGGAATATTGTACTGTTCTATCACGCCGCCGATGGTCGCGCGAGTCACAACCGACGCCGCAATAATGAAAACCGCCAACAAACCAAAGAGAAATTTCTTCCCTTTCGCTGACTTCAGTTTCGCCATGATCATGATGTAATCCTTGTGCAGACAAATTTCTTGTTACCTAACCGTAACAATACCATGACATTTCACCGTTGTCTGCTCTGAAAACCTCACCTCTTAGCTGGATTTACAATCAACGCATTGATTAGTTAGCTAATGTTGCTACTTCCTTCCCTGACTATTGATGATCTGAATGAATTGTCGCGGTAAAATATCCCCGCCAGGGGTTTCCGGCATGACGACAATTATCTGGAGGAGCCTGATAAAACAATGATCGCTGAACTGTTTACAAATAATGCGCTTAATCTGGTCATTATTTTCGGTAGCTGCGCAGCATTGATTCTGATGAGCTTTTGGTTTCGCCGCGGAAATCGTAAAAGAAAAGGATTTTTATTCCATGCGGTGCAATTTTTAATCTACACCATAATTATCAGTGCTGTTGGTAGCATCATTAATTATGTTATAGAAAACTATAAACTCAAATTTATCACCCCAGGCGTTATCGATTTTATCTGTACGTCCCTGATTGCGGTTATTCTGACGATTAAACTATTTCTGCTGATAAATCAGTTTGAAAAACAGCAGATTAAAAAAGGTCGCGATATCACCAGTGCGCGGATTATGTCGCGTATTATCAAAATCACCATTATTGTGGTACTTGTTTTGCTTTATGGCGAACATTTCGGTATGAGCCTTTCTGGCTTGCTGACCTTTGGTGGTATTGGTGGTCTGGCTGTCGGTATGGCCGGTAAAGATATTTTGAGTAACTTCTTTTCCGGGATTATGCTCTATTTCGACCGTCCTTTTAGTATTGGCGACTGGATCCGTTCACCGGACAGAAATATCGAAGGTACAGTAGCGGAAATTGGCTGGCGAATTACCAAAATTACGACCTTTGATAATCGTCCGTTATACGTCCCGAACTCGCTGTTTTCGTCTATCAGCGTAGAAAACCCAGGACGAATGACCAACCGACGTATTACCACGACAATCGGTTTACGTTATGAGGATGCGGCAAAAGTGGGAGCCATTGTCGAAGCCGTACGTGAGATGCTTAAAAATCACCCAGCCATCGACCAGCGACAAACCTTACTGGTTTATTTCAACCAGTTTGCTGACTCGTCATTGAATATTATGGTTTATTGCTTTACCAAAACCACAGTATGGGCTGAATGGCTTGCCGCCCAGCAGGATGTTTATTTGAAGATTATCGATATTGTACAGTCACACGGCGCGGATTTCGCGTTCCCAAGCCAGACGCTGTATATGGATAACATTACACCACCAGACCAGGGTCGTTAATTCAGACATCACTGGCGTTACCCACAAGGGTAACGCCAGTTCACATCAATGTTTCACAATATACATAGTCCGGCTATACGCCACATCTTCCGGGTTATTAATGGGATAACCTTTCAGCCACGGCTTGATTAATCGTCCATTGGTATATTGATAAATTGGTGCAATCGGTGCTTGCTCCATGAGGATTTTTTCTGCCGCGTTGTAATCGGCATTACGCGCTTTAACGGTATTTTCCGTCGATGCCTGGGCCAAAACTTTGTCGTAGGCCGGGTTGTTAAAGCGTGAAATGTTGCCTGAATGCGTTGACGTTAATAATGTCAGGAAGGTGGAGGGTTCATTATAATCCCCCACCCACGAGGCGCGGATAACATCAAAATTACCTGTATTACGACTATCGATATAGGTTTTCCACTCCTGATTTTGCAGTTTGACATCTACACCAAGGTTCTTTTTCCACATCGATGCCACAGCAATCGCAATTTTTTGATGGTTTTCTGAAGTATTATACAAAAGCGTCAGCTTCAGCGGTTTTTGCGGACCATAACCGGCTGCGCTCAACAAAGTTTTTGCCTGCGCATTCAGTTCTTCCTGACTCATTTGTTCAAACGGCGAAGGTTCCGGCGTGAATCCGGCAGTAACATCTGGCGTAAAATGCCACGCTGGTTTTTCGCCCGTCCCCAACACTTTTTCAGTCATCAGGCGGCGATCTATCGTCATACTTAATGCCAGACGAACACGCTGATCTGCCGTCGGCCCTTTTTGCGTGTTAAACGCATAATAATAGGTCCCGAGCTGCGGCGGTGTATAAACCTGCCCCGGAATATCCTTCAACAGCTTCTGATACATATTTTTGGGGAAGGATTCGGTGATATCAATATCCCCCGCGAGATAACGCTTAGTGGCTGCGGATTCCTGATTAATTGGCAGGAAGGTCACTTTTTGCAACACCGTTTTGGCGTTATCCCAATAATGGGTATTTGGCACCACGACCAGTTTTTCATTGACTACACGCTCTTTAAGAACATAAGCGCCATTGCCGACCAGATTTCCGGGTTTCGTCCACTCTTTCCCGCTTTCTACGTTAGCTTTTTGCACCGGGAAGAAGGCAAAATTGGCTGTTAAATTCACAAACCACGGCAACGGTTTATCAAGCTGGATTTTCAAAGTACGGGCATCAACCGCGGTGACGCCTAGCTGATCAGGCGTAGCTTTACCATCAATAATCGCCTGTGCGTTGTTGATTCCCGCCAGCGCGGCAAACCAGGCAAACGGCGACAACGTTTTTGGGTCAACCAGACGTTGCCAGCTGTAGACAAAATCCTGTGCCGTTACCGGTGTGCCATCCGCCCATTTTGCGTTATCACGCAGGGTGAAAGTCCAGATACGGTTGTCATTACTTTTCCACTGAGTCGCAACGCCGGGGACAATCTCCCCTTTCTCGTTCTGATTCACCAGTCCTTCAAAAAGATCGCGAATGACCTGAATCTCTGGCAGACCCACGGCTTTAGCGGGATCCAGCGACGCAGGCTCATCTTTAATATGGCGCACCAGCTCCTGCTTCTCTGCCAGTACTGTGCCGCTCGGAACTTCTGCAGCATACGATAGGGAAATGCTGCTGACCAACAGCGCACAACACGTGACTGAAACAGAGTGCTTCATAAGTTACCCTCAAACCTGCGTTAATAATCATGCGTAATTATTTGTTTCGCCTTAAAGAAATGCAAACAACTTCCGGCAAAAAAGTGATACAAGATCGATAACATAGCGTTGAAGAAAAGGATTTGATAATCCGCAAAATTTGCACAACACTGCCTGTAATACTTCCTGAACCAGAGACGATCATGACCGTAACTCGCCCACGCGCCGAACGCGGCGCATTTCCGCCCGGTACAGAACATTACGGACGTTCATTATTGGGCGCGCCTTTGATCTGGTTTCCGGCCCCAGCCGCCAGTCACGAAAGTGGTTTGATTCTGGCTGGCACCCACGGTGATGAAAACTCTTCGGTCGTGACCCTCTCCTGTGCTCTGCGGACATTGACACCTTCTTTGCGCCGCCATCATGTGGTGCTGTGTGTGAATCCTGACGGCTGCCAGTTAGGGTTACGGGCCAATGCTAATGGCGTGGATTTAAATAGAAACTTTCCGGCAGCAAACTGGAAGGAAGGTGAAACGGTTTATCGCTGGAACAGCGCCGCTGAAGAACGTGATGTCGTTTTACTGACAGGTGACAAACCTGGCTCCGAACCTGAAACTCAGGCGCTGTGCCAGCTTATACATCGCATTCAACCTGCCTGGGTGGTCTCATTCCACGATCCACTGGCCTGTATTGAAGACCCCAGACACAGCGAATTAGGTGAATGGCTGGCCCAGGCGTTTGAATTGCCACTGGTCACCAGCGTCGGTTATGAAACGCCTGGCTCTTTCGGCAGTTGGTGTGCGGATCTCAACCTGCATTGCATCACCGCAGAGTTTCCGCCCATCTCCTCCGACGAAGCCAGCGAAAAATATCTCTTTGCGATGGCAAACTTGCTGCGCTGGCATCCTAAAGATGCAATTCGCCCGTTGTGAACTGAAGCGCCGGTTCCACATCTACCGCCAGCCAGGTCGGTCCGTCAAGATCGGCGAAACTGACCTGCGGCACCAGCGGTAAAGCGGCGCTAATGGCACGAGAGGTACACAACATGCAGCCCAGCATCAGACTAAAACCTTGTGCACGTGCTTCAGTCGCCAGCGCCAGCGCTTCCGTCAGGCCACCCGTTTTATCGAGCTTAATGTTAACCATCTCATAGCGCCCTTTCAGCGCCTTCAGATTGCTACGAGTATGACAACTTTCATCTGCACAAATCGGTAACGGATGAATAAAATTCTCCAGTGCCGCATCGTCCTGCGCAGGAAGCGGTTGTTCAAGCATCGCAACGCCTAAATCCGCCAATAGCTGGCAACGCGCCGCCAACCCTTCTGCACGCCAGGATTCATTTGCATCAACGATCAGCGTCGCATCGGGCACAGCTGTGCGAATTGCCACCATCCGCTCACTGATAAGATGGTTATCCAGCTTCACTTTCAGTAATTTCGCACCTGCCTGCCAGAGTGTTGATGCACTATTGGCCATCTGATCAGGCGTACCGATGACTACCGTCTGGGCAGTGGTGACTGTCTCGGGAAGCGTTATGCCGATCAAATCAGCCAGCGATTGCTGCTGTTTTCGCGCCGCCAGATCCCACAATGCACAATCCAGCGCATTACGTGCTGCGCCGGCAGGGAGAATTTTTTGCAACTCCTCCCGTGTCAGCCCTTTCTCTAATTGCGGCACGACGCTCATAATTTGCGCCATTACCGAGGCATCACTTTCTCCATAACGCGGATACGGCGTGCATTCACCGGTGCCTTTAATACCTTCTTCTTCCAGTTCAACCACCACCACGCGCGCTTCACTACGACTTCCCCGAGCAATCACAAACGGGGTATGTAAGGGCCAGGCTTCCTCAAATACCTTAACGGTTCTCATCTTTACTCCTTGTTGTCGCGGTGGTCTGCGGATTAAGCGCAAATAGCGTTTGCTGTGTTATTGACAGTTAGCATAAACTAGGTGTGACGTTAACTATATGTAAACAGGAAAGATAATCATGTCACAAACCGTTCATTTCCAGGGCAACCCGGTTACAGTCGCCAATTCCATCCCGCTGGCGGGTAGCAAAGCGCAGACTTTTACTCTCGTGGCAAAAGATCTGTCTGACGTCACCCTCGGTCAGTTTGCGGGTAAACGCAAAGTGCTGAACATTTTCCCGAGTATTGATACCGGTGTTTGCGCCGCATCAGTACGTAAGTTTAACCAACTGGCAACCGAGATCGACAACACCGTTGTGCTGTGTATCTCTGCCGATCTGCCGTTCGCCCAGTCTCGTTTCTGCGGCGCAGAAGGTCTGAACAACGTTATCACCCTCTCCACTTTCCGTAACGCTGAATTCCTGCAAGCCTACGGTGTGGCAATTGCTGATGGCCCACTGAAAGGTCTGGCAGCGCGTGCCGTTGTGGTTATTGATGAAAATGACAATGTGATTTTCAGCCAGCTGGTGGATGAAATCACCACCGAGCCGGATTACGAAGCAGCTCTGGCTGTACTGCGCTAAACAACTGTGCCGTTCACTGAATCACCACCGGTGAACGGCAGTTTTTTGATCTACCAGTCCCATTATTTTCCAGAGTTCCTGCCACTATTCCCCCTAACCGTTGTGCATTAAGATTGCTCTTTGCCATTATTGGCCCAGCGGAGTGATGACTATTATGGATGATAAACAAATTACGGTCTGGCTTAAACACAATTGCTGTTCAACGGACATTCCTGCCATTGCCGAGGCACTAACGAACCATGCAGAATGGCTTTTAGAGCTAGCGCCAGATCCTATTGAACAAGGTAGTTCATGTTTACCGCCGGCAGCTGCAGCCGGTATTTTTCTTGGCGCAGCGGCGATGGTTCACTGCGGCGAGGCTAGTGGTGCAGAAACCTGGCTCGAAGCAGCCATTACTGATTACCATTTCTTTAATCCAAATGGATATAGTTCATGGAGAGGCAGTACGCCTGTTTTTACAGCATTATCGCGTTACCCGGCATTAAGAATGGTGTTATTTAACGCCGCTTGCGCAATGGAAGACTGGAATAAAGCATCCGCTGTTCTTGAATCGCTTTTCCATGCCAGCGATGTCCCGGAAGATAACCCTGTCGCCCCAAATTTTACCCCTTATGCGCTGAAAGCGTTTATCGCGGATTACCACCCGTTAGGGCCTGCTTATTATGATGAAACTTGGTTGCTGGCAAAACAAGCGTGGTTAATTAATGCGGGCGTTCTGGATGAGCGAACCTGTAATACCTGGAAGCAATATACCCGCCATTTGCGCCATTTGATCCACAATGCACAGTTTTCCGATGCGATCTCTTTTGTACGCAGTAAAAAAGAACCATTAAATCATATCCATACCTACTCAGACTTTTATCTCTATGCGATTGGTTTATTTTCGTCTACTGATCAGCTAAGTGAAGCGCTAACCTGGGTAAAACAATTAATCCGCAACAATGATGGTCATTTCCATGATCTTTTCGTTTCAACTGGCGCAAAGCGCCGCATAAAGCCTGAACTTAGTACCTTGCTGAATAATCTCTTGCACAGCGCAGAGTTTCAGGCGTTGCAGGATAAATTTCTCACCGTCGGACATGATGTTGTGCATTCTGGTCCCTTCATGTCACTTTATGAAAAGGTTCTTGGCGGTAAGTCCCGAAAGCGCTGCGCGATTAGTCGAAAATTAATCTCGCCCGGCGAAGCGGTTTATGAATATCGTCAGCTGGATAGTGTGGAATATATTGCAGCGAAAGCGGCCTTTCAGACATCTGAGCTAAATAATATCGCTCACCGGCATCATAATGATAGTTATCAGTGGCATGAATTTGCCGCCCAATGGCCTCGTCGGGGTTCACTTTCTCACCCAGATATTGCCCGTTATTTGTTTGAGCGCCAGGAAGGAAAATGCTTTGATGCCGCAGAGTTTATACAACTGATTGCGGAACCGTTTGTCTTTCCGATGCGTTTCATATGGGTTGCCGGGTTGTCCTTTGAATTACATCAGTATCCGGATGCCTATTTCGTAAATGACAATATGGCGGGTGAATTTGTTAATCTCTGCTGGATAGCTATGAAATGCGGACATGCTGGCGACATTTTCAAACAACTGGCCCACGAGCCGCATGACGTTGCTGACCCTATTTACGCCATGCTCGCCACGTTTGACCGCGCTGATTGCCGTAGCGCCGCCGCCGCGCACTTTGGACAACCGGAACTACCGGAAATAATGGCACTGGCTTTCAGTTCGAGGTTATCGCTGGACAGCGTCCTTACCATCGCTGAGTTTGGTAAAAATCAGCCGCGATTTTCACATGCGCTAGCAACGGCCCTCCTGCGTTACAACCTGCACATCTACTCAAACTATATGCCGCAGGTTAACTGGTTCCTTCAGGGGCTGGAACACTATGCTTTGGCAAAAGGCGGTCAACTTTTAAATTTCTTTGTGCATATTCCAGAACAAATTCCCGTTCTGGCGACCATGCTGGAACATGGCGTATTAGTGCGTGGGATCGGTGAAGGTGCCTATGATGGTTATGATAATTCAGCAAATTCATTTCATCATGCCGCCGTGATGCACTGCCTCACGCACGCGCCGGAAAAAGTCCGCTACTGGATGGAAACACCCTGGATTCAGAACTATTTAGTGAATGCGCCGCTGCGTCAAACGGCGCGCCATGTGGAAGCCTGGCATAAAAAGTTTGGCATCAAATGAACGTTGCCGCTGCGCCTGAACGGCGCAGCCAGCACAATCACTCTTCGCTTTTCTTCTGGTTTAAGCCATATTCCCGCAACTTATTGGCAATCGCGGTATGCGAAACGCCGAGACGTTTTGCCAGTTTGCGCGTGCTGGGATAATTGCGATAAAGCTGGGTTAATACCGAGCGTTCAAAACGGCTGGTGATTTCGTCCAGCGAACCTTCCATCGCATCTTCACCCACGGCTACCGTTGCGGCGTCATAATCCGGCAACAAAATATCCTGGGGACGAAGTTCATAACCGTCCAGTTGTGTCAGTGCGCGATAGATAGCGTTCTTTAACTGGCGCACATTCCCCGGCCACGCATAACGCGTAAGTACAGTATTCAGGTCAGCGGCCAGTTTCGGACGCGGCACGCCCTGCTCGTCGGCAAAGCGGGCGACGAACAGCTCGGTTAACGGCATGATGTCCTGCGGACAGTCACGTAGCGGCGGCAGATTGAGCGTCAACACGTTCAGACGATAATAGAGATCTTCACGGAACACGCCTTTTTGCACCAGTTCGACCAAATTCTTCTGCGTAGCGCAAATAACCCTTACATCGACATGCACTTCATGATCTTCACCAACTCGACGGAAAGTACCATCATTAAGGAAACGCAGTAATTTCGCCTGCATCCTTGGCGACATCTCGCCTATCTCATCTAACAGCACCGAACCACCGTTCGCCTGCTCAAAGAACCCTTTTTTACCTTCCGGAGCATGACCAAACAGTTCACTCTCGACCGCATCTTCCGGTATAGACGCGCAGTTCAGCGCCAGGTAAGGTTTGCCCGCTCGTGGGCTTGCCTGATGGCAGGCGTAGGCAAAGAGATCTTTACCTGTACCGGTGTCACCCGTAATCAGCAACGGCGCGCTTAGCATCGCTAGTTTCTGCGCCTGTTCGACAACATGCTTCATTTTCGGGCTGACGGCGACAATTTGACTGAAGGCACTGACGTCCTGTGCAGCGACATTCTGCAACTGACGGCCCATACGAATCGTCGAGCGCAACATCACCACCGCACCGGTCAGAACGTGTTGATCATTTTCATCCTGAAGATAAACAGGCGTAATCTCCATCAGGAAATTCTGCCCATTAATAACGACATGCTCGTTATGCGAGTCTTGCGGTTCGCTTTCCAGCCAGCGTAAAAAATTAAAGCCGTTAATTAATTGCGCGGCGGTATGGTTGCGCAGGCGATCCAATTTTTGCCCAAAAAGCTGACAGCTCGCCGGGTTCGCCATATCCACTTTGCTTTTCATATCAACAGAAAGCACAGGCTCAGGCAACGCCTCCAGTAACGCGCTCAACGCCAGATGCTCACGTTCGGAAGGCATCCACGGAACAGTGCGCACATCGGTAACACCTGCAATACGGCGTATTTCGGCCATCAGACTGCTGAAACTTTCAAATTCCAGTTCGGCAAAATTGAGGTAGATTCGCCCAATGGGGTCAATCTCAATACCGCGTAAATCAATGCCTCTCAGCACCAGTAGATCGAGTAATTCGCGGGTCAGACCAAGTCGGTCTTCACAAAAGACTTCCAGACGCATGGGAACCTTCACCTGAAAAAAGAACAATTAATATGATGATATGACACTATTTGGATAGCAGGAAGGTTTCTGTCAACAATCATTGACACAAAGACGGAAAAACGGGCACTTCGGCGTAAAGATATCCGGTCAGCACCCGATATTGCATTATTTTTCGCTGGGCGTTTTGCCTTTTTGCAGCGTCTCTTTCACCTGACCGATAAGCTGACGACGGAAATCCCCGAGGCGAGGTTTGTCATCGTCAATCCACGGCAGCGGGCGGCAAAGCTCCATAGCTTTAATCCCCAGTCGTGCCGTCAGAAGTCCAGCACCAATCCCCTGAGCTGCCCGGGTAGACAAACGCGCAGCGAGATCTTGCGACATCCAGTCCATCCCCACTTCGCGCACCAATTCGCTGGCTCCGGCAAAAGCGATATTCAGCAATACCAGCTTAAACAGGCGCAAACGGCTGTAATATCCCAGTTCAATGCCATACAGCGTGGCGATGCGATTGATCAAACGCAGATTGCGCCAGGCGATAAATGCCATATCCACCAGCGCCAGCGGGCTAACGGCGATCATTAACGTTGATTCCGCCGCTGAGCGACTGATTTCGCGCCGCGCCTGGGCATCTAAAACCGGCTGGACCAGATGAGCATACAGGCTGACCACTTCACGATCGTTCTGCGTTTCATGGATTGAGGCATACCAGCGTTGCAGTGCCGGATGCGACTGGTCGATGCCCGCCTGCTGCGCCAGTTTTTCGCAGAATGCACGGCCTTTACCCGTGCCGTGACTGTGCAACAAATCGCGCGCTTCGTCGCGTTCATGGGCGCGCTGTCGCAAGCGCCATAAGCGCCGCCACTCTGTTACCACTGAACCTACGCCAGCGCCGATAATCAATGCCCCAGCGGCACATCCACCCAGCGCTACCCAATCCTGAGTTTGCCAGGCATTCATCGTCCACTGCACGCCCTGCCCGACAACGCTTGCACCAAACAGAGCCAACCCGCCCATCACCATTTTGCGCCACAGGCTGCGTTTCGGACGTAACGCTGCGTCCATCACCGCTTCAACTTGCCCCTCTTCTTCCTGCGCTTCGTCGAGCGTGGCCGGGGCAAAATTTTGCGCCTGATTTTCGTCAAAGGTCTGCTGCGCCCTGAATTTTGGATTCTGATCGACCTCCAGTGGACCGTCGAAATCAATACGTGGTTTTAACGGTTCGGTCATCGCAATTTATCTCCTATTAAAAATTCCAGCGCAGCATCAAGACGAATATGCGGCAGCGGTTTGTCGACATCCATCACCTGCGGACGAAACGCCTCAAACTGGAAGCCTTGCTTATCCCAGAACGCCTGACCAGGCAAACGTGCGGGAACTTCGCCAGGATAAACAGTGAGCGGTGCACCATCACTGAGTCGATTACCGCGCAGCGCCGGGATTTTCTCACCGTTAACATCAATAATGCCGCTGGTGGTCGCCTGAACTGACGCCAGCCCCAGGCAGTCCATACTGATCCCTTCGAACGCCGCATTTTGCCAGGCATCCTGAATCAGTTGTTGCAGTAATGAAACCATATTGGCGTGCTGATCGATGGTCACATGGTCTGCTTTAGTGGCAGCAAACAATAGCTTATCGATAACCGGCGAAAACAAACGCCGGAACAGGGTTCGCTGCCCGTAGTGGAAACTTTGCATCAGCTGCGTCAGCGCCAGACGCATATCATTAAATGCCTGTGGCCCACTGTTGAGCGGTTGCAGGCAGTCCACCAGCACAATCTGCCGATCAAAACGCAGGAAGTGATTTTTATAGAACCCCTTCACCACTTTCTCGCAGTAATAATTAAATCGTTCGCGCAGCATTCCGGCATTGGTGTGCTTGTCGGCCTGTGCAAGTTTTGATTCGCCCCAGGCATCGACATCGGGCCACGGGAAGAATTGCAGCGCGGGCGCACCTGCCATATCGCCCGGCAAGACAAAACGTCCAGGCTGAATAAAGTGCAGCCCCTGCTGTTTGCAGTGGTGGAGATAATCGGTCCATGCGGCAGCAATGTCTGCAAGACGGTTTTCGTCGGCAGGTGCTAGTGGGTCCAGCCCTTCGCACATCATTCGCCATTTTGCCGACCATTCGCCGCGCTGACCATTGAGTAAGCCCGTCATCTGGCGCGACCAGCTTAAATAGTCCTGCGCCAACATCGGCAAGTCGAGTAACCATTCGCCAGGATAATCCACTATCTCCAGATACAACGTGGAAGTGTCTTTGAAGTGACGCAACAGCGAATCGTTCGATTTATAGCGTAGCGCCAGGCGAATCTCACTGACGCCGCGTGTTGGGGTCGGCCAGGCGGGAGGATCGCCATATAACTGCGCCAGCCCTTCATCGTAGGTGAAGCGTGGAATGCCAAAGTCACGCTGGGGAATGCGTTTTACGCCCAGCAGGCGCTCTTCACGCACCGCACTTAATAGCGGCAAGCGTGCTCCGGCATGAATATTGAGCAACTGATTGACCATCGCAGTGATAAACGCGGTTTTGCCGCTGCGGCTAAGTCCGGTTACAGCGAGGCGCAGATGTCTGTCGACACCCCGATTCACCAGCGCATTAAGTTCATTTTTAAGTCGCTTCATTGCTGTCCTGTGGACCAGAAAAAAATCATTCGTAAGGATATGAATGTGGGGGCCATGCCCTTGATTATCAACTGCCCGTGTTGTCATCTTGAGGCGAACTCCATAAGATGTGCAGCATTCACGTTCGGACGGAGTTCCTGACCTATGTCCCCTACTATTTATGATATTGCCAGGGTTGCCGGCGTATCAAAATCCACCGTATCACGCGTGCTGAATAAGCAAACCAATATCTCCCCGGAAGCGCGCGAAAAAGTGTTACGGGCCATTGAAGAATTACAGTATCAGCCAAATAAACTGGCCCGCGCGCTGACCTCTTCGGGCTTTGATGCCATTATGGTGATTTCTACCCGCTCGACCAAAACTACGGCGGGTAACCCGTTTTTCTCCGAAGTTTTGCATGCCATTACCGCCAAAGCGGAAGATGAGGGTTTCGACGTGATATTGCAGACGTCGCACAACCCAGCTGAAGACTTACAAAAATGTGAAAGCAAAATTAAGCAGAAAATGATTAAAGGCATTATTATGCTAAGTTCGCCAGCAGATGAGTCTTTTTTCGCCCAACTCGATAAATACGATATTCCGGTGGTAGTAATTGGCAAAGTTGAAGGTGAATATGCCCATGTTTATTCTGTCGATACCGATAATTTTGGCGACAGTATTGCGCTGACCGATGCATTAATTGAAAGTGGACATAAAAATATTGCCTGCCTACATGCTCCGCTTGATGTCCATGTTTCGGTTGACCGCGTTAATGGTTATAAGCAAAGTCTGGAAGATCATAATATTGCAGTGCGCAATGAGTGGATCGTTGACGGCGGTTATACCCATGAGACAGCACTGCAAGCCGCGCGGGAATTATTAAGCCAGTCACCGTTGCCTGAGGCAGTGTTTGCTACTGACAGCCTGAAATTAATGAGCATTTATCGTGCGGCGGCAGAGAAAAACATTGCTATTCCGCAGCAGTTAGCGGTGGTGGGTTATAGTAATGAAACGCTGTCGTTTATATTAACGCCTGCACCGGGCGGCATCGATGTTCCGACGCAGGAGTTAGGTCAACAAAGCTGCGAGTTATTATTCCGCTTAATTGCCGGAAAACCGTCACCACAAAATATTACCGTTGCCACGCATATGTCGTTGAAATAAATGCCAGCTACGTTGCCTGAATGCCGGATGCGATGCTGGCGCATCTTATCCGGCCTACATTTATAAACCGGATAAAGTACTCGCGCCGCATCCGGCAATTTAGCACATTATCAGAACGCGTAATTCACACCGACACCTGCATAATGGAATTTATCGCTGTCGCCTTCATCGTGATCCTGCCACTCAAACGCGTATTCCAGCGAAACGGAAAGACCATTCTGGAAATCATAACCGTAAAACAAACCAAGACGGTTAAAATCATGGCCTTCACGTTCGATATCATCCTGCCAGTCCCAGTTACTCCAGCGATCCAACCCAATGCGCGTATACGGTGTTACCGAGTGATTGCCGAGCGTCAGCGGTAAATAGGCGCGAATTTCTTGCGTGGAGAATTCACCGTTATTGCGGCTGTCGTCCATATTGAAGCCGCGCTCGAGATAATAGTTCACTCGCAAGGCAACCGTTTCGTTGAAGGTATATTGCAGACCCGTTTCCGTTTCGACACGGGTATCAGCATAACCGGTTGTATTCAGATCGTTGGCAAATTTATACATCGACAGCCATCCGTTGAAACGTAAATCGTCAGTCAGTTTCACGTCCCAGTCTGGCGCGATTTTCCAGCGCTGCATATTTGCCGTGTCTTTACCCGGTTCATCAACGTAGTGATAACCATAGTTACGGAAACCACCGGTCAGGCCGAAACTGAAATCATCGCTTTCGAGAAACTGATAATGCACTTCCAGTTCCGGGCGATCAAACCAGGTTCCACGTTTACCCGCGCTATAATCTACCGGCCCTTCCTGGTAATAAGCCAGCGATATTCTCCACGGCCCATTGGCAGCATTAAAATAGACGGAAGGCTCCGCCAGCCCGTCCATATCTTCGCCATAACCCTCGACGTTTTCTATTTCGTACATCGCGCCGATATTAAAGTGCCAGTCGTTTTTTTCCTCAGCCTGTGCGCAGGCCATTCCCGCACACATCACCAGTGCGGTACAGGGTAATAACTTTTTCATTATTGTTCCTTGTATTATCCTGGGGGAATGCCTTCCCCCTGTATTTAGCGAATTGCTATTTCCGTTTCTGCATCAAAGAAATGACATTTGGTCATATCGAAATGAATAGTGACGTTTTCTCCTGCATGATAATCATTTAACGCACCAGCACGGACCACTAACTCGTGCCCCCCAACCGTGGTGTAGAGCATAAATTCCGCACCGGTTAATTCTGCCACGCTAATTTTGGCGGAAATGTTATTTTCCTCTTGCGCATCCGGATGAATATCTTCCGGGCGTATTCCCATCACGATGGGCTTATGCAAGCTTTCCTGCGTTTTCAGAACCGCTAATTTATCTTCGGGAATGGTTAATTTAAGCGTTTCCGTAACGAATTTATCGCCATCGATCGTGCCGCGAATAAAATTCATTGCTGGTGACCCAATAAAGCCGGCAACAAACATATTCGCCGGTTGGTTATAGACCGTTTTCGGCGCACCGACCTGCTGAACAATCCCATCCTTCATAATGACAATCCGCGTCGCCATGGTCATCGCTTCGGTCTGATCGTGGGTCACGTAGATCATGGTGGTGTTCAGTTTCTGATGCAGCTTGCTGATTTCCGCGCGCATTTGTACGCGCAGCTTGGCATCCAGGTTAGAGAGCGGTTCATCCATCAAAAACACGCCCGCTTCGCGCACAATCGCCCGTCCGAGCGCCACACGCTGGCGTTGCCCGCCGGAAAGCGCACCCGGCTTGCGTTTCAGGTACTCACGCAGGCCAAGGATTTGCGCCGCCCAGTTAACCCGCTCATCAATCACCTCTTTGGCGATTTTTTGCATCTTCAGGCCAAACGCCATGTTGTCGTAGACCGTCATATGCGGATACAGCGCGTAGTTCTGGAACACCATCGCGATATTGCGTGCTTTGGCCGGAACGTCATTCATTCGTTTACCGTCGATCAACAGATCGCCGCCGCTGATCTCCTCAAGCCCGGCAATCATACGCAGGGTGGTCGATTTACCGCAGCCCGACGGACCGACAAACACGATGAACTCTTTATCGGCAATCTCCAGGTTGAAGTCCTTCACCACATGCACCTGGTTATCGTAGATCTTTTGAATATGTTGTAACGAAAGCTGTGCCATGTTGATTCCTTTGCTATACGTTTTGCCAGAAGGCCGATAACCGCGGCCAGGTCAGGGACTCCGTTGAGGGCAACAGTAATTGCGCCCCAGTTAAGCCCGCGCCGATCCCCACCGAGCGCATACCGCTGGCGTTAATGGCGTCAATGCCCGCCTGCGCATCTTCAATGCCGATACATGCCTGCGGCGGCACGCCCAGCCCGGCACAGGCGGCGAGAAAGATTTCCGGGTCCGGTTTCGAGTGTTTAAGTTGGGAAGCGTCCGCGCAGAAGGTGAAAAACTCGCGCAGCTCCAGCGCCGCTAAAATTGTTGGGGCATTCAGAGAGACGGAGGCCAGCCCTACCGGGATGCCTTGCGCCCGAAGATCTGCCAGCAAAGGCCGAATTCCCGGCAGAACAGCGTTAACCGTCAGTTCGCGCAGTGAGTGGACGTAGAGCAGATTTTTGCGATACGCCAGTTGCGCCCGCTCTTGCACGTTAAAGTCGCCCTCTTTGCCCCCGTGTTGCAGAATGCGTCGCAGGGACTCATCGCGGCTGATCCCTTTTAACGTCTCGTTAAATTGCACATCGATGCCGATGCCGATTTCGGCTGCAATCTGCTGCCATGCCTGGAAGTGCAGATGTGCGGTGTCGGTGATCACGCCATCCAGATCGAAAATTACCCCTTGTAGTTTCATTCATCCTCCTGATGCGTGGTAGCGGTCCCATTGAAGGGCAAAATAAAATCACCCAAACAGAAAACAGATTCTTCAGTCACGGAAATAAGCTGACCGTTCAACCGCAGTGAAACAGGCGCAGAAGTTCGAATCGCAATACGCTGCGCGTCGAGAGTGACCTGTAATTCGCAGCCTTGCCAGAACAGAGGGAAAGACAACTGTTGCCACTGCTCAGGTAACGCCGGATTGAGATGTAATTCGCCGTCGCGCACGCTGACTCCGGCAAAACCCTGAATCGCGCCCAGCCAGATAGCGCCAGTTGCGGCAGCGTGGATACCGTCATCGCAGCTATGCGGATCAGCACCAAGATCGATTTCACTCCCCTCGCGCCAGAACGGGTAACTCTGCGCAGGCAAGCCACAACGCGCGGCAACAATGCCGTGGATCGCTTTACTCAATGACGAGTCGTGAATGGTGCGCGGTTCATAAAATTGCAGATTGGCGAGACAAGAGGCCGCTGAAAATTGTTCCGGTAGCATGTAATTGAGCATCACCACATCGGCCTGCTTGAGGATCTGCATCTCGTTCACTTCTGCGCGTGAATAATCCAGCAGAATGGTTTGTTTGCCTGCCGCCGCTTTGTATTTCGCCAGATCTATCGCCGGTTTCGCCATAAACGAATCATCCTGCGGCAAAACGCCGTCGGGCTGAATTTCTGGCATCCACAGCTCTTTGAGGAACATGTCGGCACGATGAATAAACGCGTCGTCGCTACAGCCAAACTGGCGAGCAATATTCAGCGCCTGTTGGACGTTGTAGCAGGCCATATAATTGGTGTATGCGTTATTATTAACGTGTTCGGTATATTCGTCTGGCCCAATAACATCATGAATTTCCAGACGATCGTTAACCCTTACCGCGCGGCTAATCCAGAACTTTGCGGTCTCCAGCAGTAGCGCCATGCCTTCGTGAGCAATGAAGCTTTCATCCCCTGTTACCTGCCAGTATTGAATAACCGCCCAGGCGATATCGGCAACCAGATGATGTTCTGCCAGCGCTGAGGCCACTTTTTGCCGCAGCCCGGTACGAATGTTAATGGCGGCAAATTCCGGCGTTTCTTCTTCGCCGCTACGTGCGCTCTCCCACGGAAACAGCGCGCCCTGCCAGCCATTGCGTCGCGCTTTCTCCTGCGCCCCCGGTAAGTTGTGCCAGCGATAGCGCAGCAAACTCCGGGCAATCGTCGGTTCGCTAAACAGATGGAACGGCAGCAGGAACACTTCCGTATCCCAGAAAACGTGGCCTTTGTAGCCTTCGCCGGTTAAGCCTTTCGCCGCAATGCTGCTACGCTCGTCATGGGCGGGCGTCATAATACGCAAATGATAAAGCGCATAGTCTAACGCCCGCTGATCGTGCGCATCGCAACTGTTTACCGTGATACGACGTTTCTGCCACCATTGCTGCCAGTTTTCTGTGGATGCTGCTAGAAGTTGGTCATAACTCTGTTGCGTGCACCTTTCGAGCTGGCGAAGCGACGCACTGCCCCACTCGTCTAAAGCGGCTTGTCGGTCGTCCCGCCAGTCAATCCACACCCGCTTTTGCAAGGTCAGTGTTTCACCTGTGCGAAGTTGCGCGCTGGTATGTTGCAGCAAACGGCGCTCTTTTGCGGTATAGCACTGCTGAACGTCACCACTCGCCTGACAGTGACAACTGATGGCCACATCACTGCGCCCATCCTGGGTGGTGTAGATCCCCTGCATCAAATGCTGACCAAACACCCGCACCTGGGTTTCGTCCAGATGCTGGCGACCGTGGTTGGTTTGCGTGGCATCAATGCCTGTTGAAATCAGCACTGACGCGTCGGCGTCCAGCGGGGTAATACTGATTTCCAGCGCGACCAGCGGCAGTTGATCTGTTGAAACAAAACGACGGCTTTCAAGGGTGAACCCTGCGCCGTCGCTGGTGCGCCAGATAACACTGCGGCGTAATTCTCCACTGGCAAAGTCAAGCTCACGCTGCCACGCTTCGCAGGATAACGAAAAAATCTCGCCGTTTAGGGTAATTTCCATTCCCACCACGTCTGGCAGATTCACCAGTTCGTTGATTTCTCCTTTACCCGCTCGATGATAAAGCCCTGCCAGATACATGCCGCGCGTCTGCCGCGTGTAATCTTCTTCATGGCTGGCACGAAGCCCAAGATAGCCGTTCCCCTGCGCCATTAATGAGGCATATTTATTCAGGGTATGCTGGCTGAAATGGGGTTCCGTTAATGTTACTGGCCTGGTCATAATTCCACACGCGTCCCTGTTTCTGCGGATTGATACAGCGCCGCCACCAGTTGCTGGATGATGTACCCTTGCTCGGCGTCGGCAATCATCACTGGCTTGCCCTGTACGTGATTGATAAAGGCTTCCATGCTGCGCAAATGACGGTTGTCGTCGGCCAGTTCCCGTTGCATCAGCGTCATTAATTCACCGTTGTTATCGGTGTAGATATGCGCCGGAAACAGCGTGGCTCCGGCTTTATCACCGCAAAAGCTGACGTTCATAATCGACTGTTCGCGGATGTTGAGTGCAAATGATGTCTCGAGCCAAAGAATGCCGCCGTTATGAAATTCAATGGTGCCAAACAGCGAATCTTCGACGCTGTAGGTTGCCGGGTCCCACTCACCAAATTGACCACAGCTCTTTTGCGGGCCGATCTTTTGAAAGCTGTGCGCATTCACGCTTTTCACCGCCGGAAAGCCCAGCACATACATCGCGGCATCCAGCATATGAATGCCTATGTCGATCAGCGGGCCACCGCCCTGCAATTCTTTATTGGTAAAGACACCCCAGCCGGGAACACCGCAACGACGCAGGGCGCGGGCGGTGGTAACGTAAATCTCTCCCAAAACGCCGTTGGTCACCTGTTCACGCAGCTGTTGCGTATCGAGCGCAAAACGATGGTGAAAGTCGTAGGCCAGCACCTTGCCCTGTTTGCGCGCGGTATCGCACATTTCCCGCGCCTGTTCTGGTGTCATGGCGGGCGGTTTCTCGCACATCACATGGCAGCCTGCCTCCAGCGCCATCAGGGTATGCTCGTAATGAAAACGGTTAGGTGAACAGACGCTTACCACGTCAGGTTTTACCGCCAGCAGCATGGCCTGCGGATCGTCCCACACGGATGCGTTCCCGTATTTCTCTGCCAACGCCTGCGCCTGGGAAAGACGGCTGTCACAGACAGCCACCAGTTCCAGATCGTTGCGGGTGCAGTAGTACGAAGCATGAACCTTATCCGCCACCTGGCCCGCGCCTATTATCGCGACCCGCAGCGGAGAGCTTGTCATTGCACTTTTCACAAAGACCTCTTAGCAGGTGCGCAACCAGGCCAAAGAATCACGGTACGCCTGAGCAGGATCTTCTGCCCGAATGCGCCCTTCATACACCACATAGCCCTGATAGTTATCGGCGCGCAGCTGTTCAAACAGCGCGTGGAAATCGAGGGTGCCACTGCCCGGCTGATAGCGATGATTATCGGCAATATGCACATGACCAAGCAGGTCACGGTTGTCATGCAGCGCCTGCGCCAGGTTATCCTCTTCGATATTCATGTGATAGAAATCGCCGATAATCTGCACATGTTTAAGATCGTTTTCGACGATGTAACGACGTGCATCGGCGAGCGTGTTGATCATGTGGTCCTGATAGCGGTTTAGCGGTTCGAGATACACCACCGTTCCGGTACGCGCGGCCACCTTTTCCAGGAAACGCAGGGAATCGCTCACCATTTGACGATCGCCGTCCAGGCTGCGCGGTGAGGTCATCGGCGGTAAGCGGAAGGTAAACATGCCCCACGCAGCCGGAACGACAATACCTTTGCCGCCCACTTCCGCCAGCGCCTCAAGAATGCGCTCGATCTGCTTTAAACCATTAAGACGACGTTCTTCGATAAAGTCGCCAATCCAGCCGTCATAACCACCGCAGGCGGTGGTCACCGGTAAACCGGTTTCTTTAATTGCTGCTTTGACTTCTTCGAGATTGTTAACCAGCAGTTTGCCGTCAATCTCAAAACCATCAAACCCCATCTCTTTGATATAACGAAATTTCTCCAGAATATTTTCTGGAAAGAAGGCCTGATTCTGTGTACCGATTTTCATTTTTCCGTCCTTAGAATTAAAAAGTTACGCCCATTTTGATGCTCTGTTCCGGATGCTGGTCGACATACTGCATGTAGCTTTCCGGGCTGTTAGCAAAGGTCACCACCGGGTCGATTAAATCTTCACAATTGAGATAACCGTTCATCAGCAGTTCCCAGCAGGTTTCTTCAATACGCTTGCGGCTCCAGCGCGGATAATCCGGGTTCGGTTCACTGCACGCACGAGAGAAGACAATTTTGGCGTTGTTGAAATGCGCTTCACGTCCGAGGTTGAAACCTTCGGCAAATGGTTTGGCAAATGCGACATACGAGATGGTGCCGCCATAAGCCAGGCCGCGCAGTGCCGATTGCAGCGCGTCGGCGTAGCCGCTGGTTTCGATAATCACATCGGCACCCTGCTTGCCGGTCAGCGTTTTAATCTCTTTGCCTACATCTGTGCCAATGGGGTTAAGGCAGAAATCCGCCCCGTGGCGACGGGCAATATCACAGCGATGAGCGATAGGATCGACACCAATCACCACCGACGCGCCAGCGCGTTTTGCCAGTTGAATGGCAATTTGACCAATCGCGCCAAGCCCTACCACCACCACAAAATCGCCCACGCGCACGTTGGCATCGCGCACGCCGCTCATGGCAAACTGCGCCGGGTCGTAACAGACGGCGTTTTTCCACGAGCTACCTTGCGGCATCTTGCGCAGTTTGTAGTTATTCACCGCGTTAATGATGACCGTTTCGGAAAGCGGGCCATAGCCGCATACGCTGTCGCCCACCGCGTAGTCGGTAACCTCGCTGCCGCACTCGATAATGTCGCCAACCACCATGTTGCCAAGCTGGAACTTGCCAAACTCAATGCCGCGCGGCGCATCTGCCGGACGCGGGGTGAACATCTGCCATTCGCCATTAAAGTCTTCATTAATAAACGGGCTGGCGGCGCGAAAATCGACCACTTCCGTCCCGTGTTTCGGCGCGCCGAACCGCACGCGGATCTTCACTTCATTGGCTGAAATCGCTCTGTCTTCATACTCCACCAATGCGGCAACGCGCGGTGCTGTGGCTACTAACTTTTTCATGTAAAACTCCTTGTCAAGAAACTGGCCGCTTTAGCCCTTCACGCCACCGGCGGTCAAACCACTCTTAATAAAACGTTCCGAAAGTGCATACATAATCACCACCGGCAATGCGGTCACCAGCGAGGCCGCCATCATTCGGCCCCAGATGTAATCAGGGGTACTGAACAGCGCGTTCAGGCCTACCGGTAAAGTGAAATTGCTGGCGCTGGAGAGGAAAATCGAGGCAAACAGATAGTCGTTCCACGCCACCATAAAGCAGTAGACGAACACGGATATCAGCCCGGACATCGCCAGCGGTACCGTGATGCGGAAGATGATTTGCAGCCGGTTGAGGCCATCCATCATCGCCGCTTCTTCGATTTCATCGGGGATGGTGTCGAAGTAGCTTTTCAGCATAAACACGGCGGTAGGCAGGGTTTGCGTAACCATGGTGATGATCAGCGCCATCTCGGTGTCGTAAACGCCAAGCGCGGTGATGATTTTGAATAGCGGCACCACCAGCAAAATGCCGGAGAACATGTACACCGTGTAGAAGCTGGCGTTGATGGTCATTCGCCCTTTAAAGCGCAGGCGGGAAAGCGCGTAAGCCCCGAGAATGCCGAGAAATACTGCTATCACGGATGAAACTACCGACACCACCAGGCTGTTACGGAAATAATCGACAAACGGGAAAATCACCGGGTTAAAAATGTCGACGTAATGCTCCAGCGTCCACTGTTGCGGCAGCAGCGTAGGATGCAGCGATATCGCCTCTTTCGCGCTCTTAAACGAGGTCATCAGCATCACAAAAAACGGAAACAGCGTGATGATGAGAAACAGCGCCAGCCCGCAGTAAAAACCGATACGACTGAGTGTGCGTTTATTTGTTGCCATTGAGGTTCACCCGTTTTCTGGTCAGCAGAATGACAGCGAAAATAATGATGAAGAGCACCACCGAGATCGCCGCCGCTTTCCCTAAGTCATTAAAGGCAAAGGCGGTTTTGTAGAGATAGACGCCGAGAATATCGACCTTGGTCGTCAGCAAATAAACGTCAGCGAACATGTAGAACATCCAGATGGTACGCAGAGTCACCACCGTCGCCAGGACCGGCATAATCGCGGGCAGCGTGACAATGCGAAACCGCTGCCAGGCATTAGCGCCATCCATCTCTGCCGCTTCGTACAGCGATTTGTCGATGGTCTGCAAAATCGCCAGAAACGAAATAAAGGCATACGGGAAGTAGCGCCAGATGGCGAACAGCACCACCAGCACAAAGCTACTGCCCGGATTATCGAACCACAGCGGTGCCTGCTCATAGAAATGCAGAAGATCGACGCCGAGGTAGTTCACAATGCCGTAGCCGTTGTTGAACATGTATTTCCAGGCGAACACCAGCGAAATAGACGGCGTTACGTAGGAGAGGATCACCAGCGAACGCGCGGTTTTGCGCAGGCGGAACTCGCGGTTGAAAAACATCGCCACCGCCAGCCCGAGCACGGTGCTGCCCGCCACCACCAGCGCGGTATACCAGACCGTCATCCACAGCGAGTGCCAGAAACCGGGATCGGAGAGGATACGCACATAGTTACTCACCCCAACAAACGTTGATTCGATGTTGGGATTGAGCGGCAGACGTAAAAAACTGATTTCGATATTCGACACCATCGGCCACGCCACCAGACCGCCCAGCAGTAATAAGCTGGGCGCGAGAAGCAGCAGCGCAAAGGGCATATCGGAACGACCTGAAAAAAGCCTGTTCATTGCGGATTCCTGTCCTGGGTTTAGTGCTGTTCGACCAACTCATCCAGCTTTTTCTGGCTCGCTTGCAGCGTGGTAGAGAGATCGGCTTTACCCACGGTGACGTTATGCACCATTGAGCTCACCACGCCAGAACCCGTCACATCGCCCATGCGGGTAAAGTTTTTATCCCCTACTGCGCCAAAGACCTGAATATTTGGCAGTTCGCTAATCAACTGATTCGGCAAGTCTCCCAGCGCCTTAATCACGTCGTTATCTTTCCAGGTGGCAGTCGTCACAACCGCTTTGTTCACCGGCAGCGCCGCGCCTGGTGACATCATCACCCAGTCGGCAATGTTGTCTGCCTGCTCCATAAAGGTGACAAATTTTTCCGCCGCTTCCGTCTCTTCGCTTTTTTGCCCGGCGGTAATGGTCAGCGAGGTCAACATGCCGTAGACCGCCGAGTTTTTCTCGGTTGGCACCACGAAACCGACATTCTTCGGGTCGCCTTCTTTAATCACAGCCGGAAGGATATAGGTGGAGTAAATCGCCATCGGCGCGGTGCCGTTCATAAAGGCGTCTTTCACTTCCATAATGTCGTTAGAACCCGGCATGGTGTTGGCAGCAAGGTCGCGGTAATAGGTCAGCGCCTGCATCATCTCCGGCGTATCAAGAGTGATTTTGCCTTCGGCGTTAAAAACGTTGGCCTGATTGGATAACGCAAACTGAGAGAACGATTGTTCCGTCAGTACGCTTTCTGCCGTCGGCAGTGCAATACCGTATTTTTTATTCGCCGGATCGTTCAGTTTCTGTGCGACATCCAGCAACTGTTGCCAGTTTTTCGGCTCATCCAGCCCGGCTTTTGCCAGCACATCTTTGCGATACCAGATACCGCCAATCCATGCGCTGACAGGAACACCGGTCCAGGCGCTACCATCTTCGGTGCGCACAATCCGCAGAACGCCGTCATAAAACGCGCCTTCACCGACATTACTGATGACCGTAGCAACCGCTTTGCGATCGATAAGCTGTTCTTTGTCCATCACTTTGGCGTAGTCATGGCTGGTTTCGATCACTTCCGGCAGCGAGCCGCTACGGGAAAGGGTGATGACTTTGGTGTTATAGGCATCTTCTTCCACCGGCACTTGTTTAACAGTGATGCCTGGGTTTTCTTTTTCAAAACGCGCAATTAACTGACTAATTACCGCCTGGCGTTCCTGTTCCACCGAAGAATGCATAAACTCGATGGAGACATTCGTTTTATTTTCTTCTTTACAGCCTGAAATCAGGGCGCAGGAAACCAGTGCTGATAACAGCACGATTTTTGATTTAATCATGAGATGTTCCTTTTTATTTAATCCACATAACCTGCCAGGGGCGCAGCGTTATTTCATTACCCACTATATCAACTTCACTAATCAGATCCCGACCGTGCAGGTCAGTAATATTTATATGCTGAATATTTTCACTGACATTAAACAATCCTGTCAGACAATTACCATCCGCGTTGCTTCTTTGAATACGCATTACGGATGAATTAACCGTATCGATGGTAAAACTATTATCCGGATGAAATTCTTTATGACGGCGACGAAGCGTAATTAAATGTGACAACTGATGATATACTGCGTGCCTGAGTGTCGTTTCATCATTCAGTTCACTGGCTATCTCTTCACTACGATATTTCTTACGGTTAATCGCGCGGTTATATCCCAGCTTTTCGACACCAGCGTAATCATTACGTGAACCCAGAATACTTTGAATATAGACAGCAGGCACACCGGGAAAGGTTAACAATATGGCATGAGCAAGAATAAACCGGGCACAGCGTTCTTCGTCACTGCAATCGCGATGGCTCAATGCGTCCATGTAGGTCACATTCATTTCATACGGACTGCGCGTACCATCGGGATTATTTTTCCAGTTTACTAATGCCCCTTCCTGCTGTAATGCCTCGACCAGCGCTAATATTTCGCTTTCGGGTAGCAAGCCACGCAGTGGGTTAAGCCCGATGCCATCGTGAGAGGCGAGGAAGTTAAACCAGGTGGTGATGCTGGAAGGTAGTGTCAGGTTTTGCGCCCACGCACAAAGCGCCTCAACGTTCTGTTTTTGCACCGCATGCAGCACCAGCGGCGGCAGCGAGAACTGGTACACCATATGCGCTTCGTCATCACCGTTTCCAAAGTAAGCAATGTTGTCTTTGTGCGGAACATTGGTCTCGGTAATGATCACTGTACCTAGTGCTACGTCATCAATAATCGACCGTAACAGCTTGATAATCAGATGTGTTTTTTCCAGATGGATGCAGCTTGTTCCCGGCTCTTTCCACATAAAGCCAACGGCATCCAGGCGGACATACTCAGCACCTTTCTCAAGGTAACACAGTAAAATATCCACCATCGCCAGTAACACTTCAGGGCTACGGTAATTCAGGTCAATTTGATCGTCGCTAAAGGTGGTCCATAAATGGCGCGTTGAATGATCGCGCATCTGGAATGGCGTTAATAACGGTAACGCACGCGGGCGAGTGACGGCGCTGAGATCGGTTTGCGGGTCAACGGCAATAAAAAAATCTTCAAAACCTGGCTGCTGTTGTAAATAGTTTTTAAACCATTCACTTTTTGCCGACATATGGTTGCAGACAAAATCAAACATTAAATGACTGCATTCACCGAGTTGCTGAATATCCTGCCACTCCCCTGCTTCACTGGCGACCTGATGATAATCAATTACCGAAAAGCCATCATCAGATGACCATGGATAAAACGGCAACAAATGAACATGTGAAAAAATGCTTTGCAGCCAGTGATGGTAAAACTGATTAAATGTGGGTAGTGGTTTTAAATCATTACTGTGAAATTGATCGGCATAGGTAATTAACACGACATCACTTTCATCCCAGTGTTTTTTACGTCGCTGTGTAATTAATCTTTTCGCACTGTCAAGACGCGTTACAAGTTTCTGTAAATGAGTCGCGGTAAATGTTCCACCGTAGATTTCGTCCAGGTAATCCGTAATTTTCTGTTTCATGTTGCCTTTCCGTGGTAGCGGTCCCATGAAACGAGAGACTACTCCGCAGAAAATAAACTGTCAATTGAGCACAAGGGTTTTAGTCACGCAGGAAATCATTTTTTACCAGGGAAAAAGCGTATTTGTGAGCTGACGCAAATAATCTATGGGGATGTAAATAAGGTGTGACAGAAAAAGTAAACGGCGCATAAGCGCCGCTTAGGGTGGATTCTTTTAACCTTTGACCTTCGGCATTGCGATGTCTTTCAGGCCGCCAGCGTTCTCAACGTGGGTATATCCCATCTCGCTAAGGATCTCTTTTGCCTGCCCTGACTGGCGTCCGGCATTGCAATACACTTTCACGGTGTCGTTTTTATCCGGAACGGCGGTGGCAATGCGCTCTTTCACTTCCTTCAGGGGAATATTGATGGCTCCCTGAACGTGCTCTTGCTGATACTGCTCTGGAACACGAACATCGATCCAGTGTTCAGCGGCGAAAACGGGCAGTGAAAACACCAGTGTCAGAGCAAGTAAGCCTTTTTTAAACATGTAAGCGTCCTTCTATGGATGAAAATTGCCATCCATAATACGCCTTAGCTTTAACAATTTTTGCGAAACTCCCCTCACCTTTTATAACGCTGCGCCAGTTTATTGGCAGCCCGACTTAACAGCGGTTCCAGCGCCACGGCCAGCAACATTTTCAGCGGTCGGCGAGCAACTGATTTTATCGCCCAGCCAGCCACACCCGCCGGGCCATAGCGCAGTGCAGTAAGAAGTACCAGCTTGCCTGCTAATTTGAAACCAGGCTTCATCTTTTGCCCGGCATGTTGCCAGCGAGTATTCATATCTTTCCTCACAGTTGACGGAAACGACTACGTAGCGTGAAGGTGTCGGAAGTGACATAACGTTCCATCTCGCGTAAGCGCGTTTCACTGGCCGCCAGTTCACGATCGACTTCATCTAACAATTCGCTGCTGGAAGGCAGTTGTTCACCAAAGGCCATGTTGTCCGGCATTGGATCAAGCGCAAATGACAAAATGATGTAAGCAACCAGGGTAAACAGCGCCAGGCCGAAGAAAATCGACAGCACCACCAGGATACGTACCAGTTTTACCGGTACATCAAAATAGTTGGCAATCCCGGCGCAGACGCCGCGTACCATGCCCTGCTGTGGAATACGCCATAATTTTTTATTGAGATTAATGCCCGCCATTAGCGATCCCTCCAGTTCGGATGTTCTGCATCAAGAATGGATTCCAGTGCCTGAATACGTTCGCGCATCCGTTTTGCTTCATCAGCCAGTTGCGCTAATCGTTGCTGCTCACTTTGCGACAATTCACTGCGACCAGAACGATTGCTGTAATGCAGCCATAACCAGATCGGTAAAACAAACAGCACAAAAATGGTTAACGGAATAGCCAGAAATAGCGCGCTCATAAGGACTCCTTAGACGATGAGCGGCGGCGCGTTCGGACGCCGCCTGGATGTTATTATTGATTGTCTTGCTTCATTTTGGCTTTTAATTGTGCCAGTTGCTCGCTGATTGCATCATCGGCTTTCAGTTCGGCAAACTGATCGTCCAGCGATTTTTGTTTACCGAAGCTGTGGCTTTCTGCTTCCGCTTCCATCTGGTCAATTCGACGTTCGAAAGATTCGAAACGAGCCATTGCTTCATCCAGTTTGCCACTGTCCAGCTGACGACGCACATCGCGCGACGAGTTTGCCGCCTGATGGCGTAACATCAATGCCTGCTGGCGAGCGCGTGTTTCACTCAATTTGTTTTCCAGCTCGCCGATCTCTTTCTTCATACGCACCAGCGTATCGTCCACCAGCGTCACTTCATGTTCCAGGCTCTTAATCAGATCGGTCAGTTTCTGTTTTTCAATTAACGCCGCACGCGCCAGATCTTCTCTCTCTTTCAGCAGCGCCAGTTCGGCTTTTTCCTGCCATTCAACTTCACGCGCCGACGCTTGTTCAATACGGCGAGTCAGCTGTTTCTTTTCTGCCAGCGCACGCGCCGAAGTAGAACGTACTTCAACCAGTGTATCTTCCATCTCCTGGATCATCAGACGCACCAGTTTCTGTGGATCTTCCGCTTTCTCTAACAGAGCGTTGATGTTGGCATTCACGATGTCGGCAAAGCGAGAAAAAATACCCATAATGTTGTCCTCTTGATTTCTGCGTTCAGGATTGTCCTGCTGAACTATTAATACAATTTGCGTGCCAATTTTTTATCTTTTTGATTTATAAAGATCTGATTGAAGAATCAACAGCAACATGCCAGGATGAGTTAGCGAATTACACTAACAAGTGGCGAATTTCATCATGGCAGAATACAAAGATAATTTACTCGGTGAGGCGAACAGCTTTCTCGAAGTGCTGGAACAGGTTTCGCATCTCGCACCGCTGGACAAACCGGTGCTCATCATCGGCGAGCGCGGCACAGGTAAAGAGCTGATTGCCAGCCGTCTGCATTATCTCTCCTCCCGTTGGCAGGGGCCGTTTATTTCCCTTAACTGCGCGGCGTTAAATGAAAATCTGCTGGATTCCGAACTGTTTGGTCACGAAGCGGGCGCGTTTACCGGTGCGCAAAAACGTCATCCAGGGAGATTTGAACGTGCCGACGGCGGTACGCTATTTCTTGATGAACTCGCTACGGCACCGATGATGGTGCAAGAAAAATTATTGCGCGTGATTGAGTACGGTGAACTGGAGCGCGTTGGCGGCAGCCAGCCATTGCAGGTGAATGTGCGGCTGGTATGCGCGACGAATGCCGATCTCCCGGCGATGGTCAATGAAGGGACTTTTCGCGCTGACCTGCTCGACCGGCTGGCTTTTGATGTTGTGCAACTGCCACCACTGCGCGAGCGTGAAAGCGACATTATGTTGATGGCAGAACACTTTGCCATCCAGATGTGTCGGGAAATCAAGCTGCCTCTGTTCCCGGGTTTTACCGAGCACGCCAGAGAAACATTGCTGAATTATCGCTGGCCGGGAAATATTCGTGAATTGAAAAACGTGGTGGAACGTTCGGTGTATCGCCACGGCACCAGCGATTATCCGCTTGATGACATTATTATTGATCCTTTTAAACGGCGTCCGCCTGAAGACGCTATCGCCGTTTCAGAAACCACCTCGCTTCCAACGCTGCCGCTGGATTTACGTGAGTTTCAGATGCAGCAGGAAAAAGAGTTACTGCAACTCAGTTTGCAACAAGGGAAATATAACCAGAAGCGCGCGGCTGAATTACTGGGGTTAACCTATCATCAGTTCCGCGCGTTGTTGAAAAAGCACCAGATTTAGCGAAGTTGGGCAATACAACTTGCCGGATGCGGCGTGAACGCCTTATCCGGCATACATAATCAATACGTCGTTTACAGGCCTGATAAGCGCAGCGCATCCTGCAATATTTTCATTGCCGCATCGAACTGCGCGTCCGGGATGGTCAGCGGGTACAGGAAACGAATCACGTTGCCGTACGCGCCACAGGTCAGCAGGAGCAGCCCCTGCTCCAGCGCGCGTTGCTGGATTTTCTGTGCAATCGCCGCTGACGGCTCGCCCGTTTGCGGATCGTTAAACTCTGCCGCAATCATCGACCCCAGACCGCGTACCGCCGCGATGGCCGGAACGCTTTCTTTGGCATCAATCAACGTATTTGTCAGACGCTGGCCCAGTTGATTAGCGCGTTCACAGAGTGATTCTTTGTCGATAATGTTGAGCACCGCGTGCGCGGCAGCCACCGCCAGCGGGTTCCCGGCGTAGGTACCACCAAGCCCGCCCGGCGCGGGCGCGTCCATAATATTCGCGTTACCGACCACGCCCGAAAGCGGCATCCCGCCCGCGAGGCTTTTCGCCATCGTCATTAAGTCCGGCTTATCGGCGTAGTGATCCATGGCAAACAGTTTACCGGTACGCGCAAAGCCGCTTTGCACTTCATCGGCAATCATCACAATACCGTGCTCGTCGCACAGGCGGCGAATGGCGGCAACCAGCTCTTTTGGCGCAACGTTGAAACCGCCTTCGCCCTGCACCGGTTCGAAAATAATCGCCGCCACCTGCTTCGCTTCAATGTCCGATTTAAACAAGCGTTCGATGGCATCGAGGGAGTCCTGCGTTGAAACGCCATGTAAATCTGACGGATAAGGTACGTGATACACCGAACCGGGGAACGGGCCGAAGCCGATTTTGTACGGCGCGACCTTTCCGGTCAGCGCCATGGTCATATATGTACGACCGTGGAAGCCGCCGCTAAACGCAATCACGCCAGGGCGTCCGGTATGGGCGCGGGCGATTTTCACCGCGTTCTCCACCGCTTCCGCACCGGTGGTGAAGAACGCAGTTTTAGCCTGCCCGCTCACCGGGGCAAGGGCGTTGATTTTCTCCGCCAGGGTGACGTAGCTTTCATAGGGCACAATCTGATACGCCGTGTGGGTAAACTGTTGCAATTGCTGCTCCACCGCCGCGACCAGATCAGGGTGGCGATGCCCGGTATTCAGCACCGCAATGCCTGCGGCGAAATCGATATATTCGTTGCCCTCTACATCCTTCAGCGTGGCGTTTTCTGCCGACTGGGCGAAGAAGTTACACATCACGCCAACCCCGCGTGGGGTAGCAGAAAGACGACGCTGATGGAATTCATTGTTGCTCATGTTTCACACCTTTTGACTCTTCACTGTTAATCGGAAATTAAACACCCAGACGATCGCGCAGGCTGTAATAAGCCGCGCCCATCGCGGTAAATGGCACGCGCAGCGTGCGCCCGCCGGGGAACGGGTAATGCGGCAGATTGGCGAAGGCGTCGAAGCGTTCGGCGTCACCGCGCAGCAGTTCGGCAATCAGACGCCCGGCGAGATGGGTACAGGTAACGCCGTGACCGCTGTAGCCCTGCATGTAGTAGATGTTGGTATCAAGGCGACCGAACTGCGGCATGCGCGACAAGGTCAGCAGGAAGTTGCCCGTCCAGCGGTAATCAATTTTCACGCCCTTCAGCTGCGGGAAGGTTTTCAGCAGTTTCGGCACAACAAGACGCTCAACGTCATCCGGGTCGCGCGCGCCGTAGACCACGCCGCCGCCGTACAGCAGGCGGTTATCGGCAGTCAGGCGGTAGTAATCAAGAAGATAGTTACAGTCTTCCACACAGTAGTTTTTCGGGATCAGCGAACGGGCTAAATCTTCCGACAGCCGCTCGGTGGTGATCACCTGCGTGCCGCACGGCATGCTGCGTTTCGCCAGTTCCGGCTCTACTTTATCGCCCAGATACGCATTCCCGGCGACAATCACATACTTCGCCGTCACCTGACCATTGGCAGTCCGCACCACGGCTGGCGTGGTGTGCTGGATCTGCGTCACGGCGGAAAGCTCATACACGCGCCCGCCGTTCAGGCGAATGGCATCGGCTTCACCAATGGCGAGGTTTAGCGGATGAATATGCCCACCGCTGTGATCCAGCAGCGCACCAGTGTAGCGATCGCTGGCGACCTCGCGGCGAATAGCGTTGGCGTCCAGCAGCTCCAGCTGTTTATTGCCGTAGCGTTCCCAGTTCTCTTTCTGCTCTTCGAGTGTGGCGAGTTGTTTATCATTCATCGCCACAAACAGGCCGCCGGGGCGATAGTCGCAGTCAATCTGATAACGTTTGATACGTTCGCGGATGATCTCGCCGCCTTCAAACATCATGCTGCCGAGCATACGGGCGGTATCCATGCCGTAGCTTTTTTCGATCACGTCGATGTCGCGGCTGTAGGAGTTCACAAGCTGCCCGCCGTTGCGTCCGCTTGCGCCGAAGCCGATACGTGAGGCTTCAAGAACCACCACGTCAAAGCCCGCCTCTGCCAGATGCAGCGCGGAGGAAAGCCCGGTATAGCCGCCGCCGACCACGCAAACATCGCAGGAAATCGACTCATTCAGCGTGTCGAATGGCGCGTATTTATTCGCACTGGCGGCGTAATAACTGCTGGTATGTTCGGTCATTTCAGGCCTCCAGGCTTATCCAGATGGTTTTCAGTTCGGTGAATTTTTCAAGGGCATGCAGGGATTTATCGCGACCGTTGCCGCTCTGCTTATAACCGCCAAACGGCACGGTCATATCGCCGTCGTTGTAGTTATTGACGAAGACGGAACCGGCTTTCAGGCGGCGGCTCATGCGGTGCGCGCGGGAGAGGTCGCGCGTCCACACCGCCGCGCCCAGGCCGTACTGGCTGTCGTTGGCAAGCTGTAGCGCCTGCTCTTCTGATGTGAAACGCGTGACCACCAGCACCGGGCCGAAAATCTCTTCGCGGCTTAAGGACGCATTCGGGTCGACATCCACAAAGATGGTCGGGCCGATGGCCGCAGCCAGTTCGGCATTACGACCATCCAGCAGCAGTTGCCCTTTACCTTCGCCTTCGCGAATAAAGCTATGCACCGAGTCGGCGTGAGCGCAGTCGATTAAGGTGCCCATGGTGGTTGCGGGATCAAGTGGATGGCCCGGCTGCCAGTTTTGCGCCTGCTGTTTTAACAGGGCTAAGAACTCATCGGCAATGCTCTCTTCCAGCAACAAACGCGTTCCGGCGATGCACACCTGGCCCTGGTTATAGAAGATACCTGCAGCGGTGGCACTCGCGGCTTTTTGCAGATCCGGGCAGTCAGCGAAAACGATGTTGGCGCTTTTGCCGCCCGCTTCCAGCCAGACGCGTTTCATGTTGCTGTCGCCTGCATCTTTCAGCAGCTGTTTGCCGGTACGGGTCGAACCGGTAAAGGCGATGGCATCGATATCGTTATGACGCGACAGCGCCTGCCCCGCTTCATGACCAAAACCCGTCACCACGTTCAACACGCCATCCGGCAGACCTGCTTCTTTCGCCAGCCCGGCGAGACGAATCGCACTGAGCGGTGATTTTTCAGACGGTTTTAGAATCACGCTGTTTCCCGCCGCCAGCGCCGGGCCGAGTTTCCAGCAGGTCAGCAGCAGCGGGAAGTTCCACGGCACAATGGCAGCAATCACGCCGACTGGTTCACGCACGATCATCGCCAGCTCATGGCTACTGGTGGTCGCCACTTCGCCATACACTTTGTCGATCGCTTCGGCGTACCAGCGAATGGCGCGCGCCGCGCCGGGAATATCATCACGCAGACTGTGACGAATCGGTTTGCCGGTGTCGAGAGTTTCCAGCAGTGCCAGCTCTTCGGCGTTGGCTTCAATTAAATCGGCGAGTTTATTCAGTACCGCTTTACGTTTTGCCGGAGAAGAGAGTGACCAGTCACCGCGTTCAAATACGCCGCGTGCTGCGCTCACCGCACGGTCGATATCGACGCTCTTGCCGCGGGCAATTTTCGCCAGCGGTGCCTGGGTGACCGGATCAACGGTTTCAAAAGTTTCATTTTCCGCCGCAGCAGTATATTCACCGTTAATAAATAAGCGGGTTTCAATGGCGAGACTTAACGCTTTATCCTGCCAGTAAGCCAGATGATGAAAATTCATTATGACTCCTGTTTCACGTCTATCAGATATATGCAATTTGTGAACGTCAGGGCGCAGAGATCCCCGAGCGATAAGCCCGTTTATTTCCGGCGACATTCTTTATGGATTGCCGGGCGCATTGCGCTTACCCGGCTTACAGAACAAAAAGATTAAAACGTGGTGGGCGTATGGGCGCTGATAATTCGGCAAATGCCTGCCGACGTATTACTGAAACTGTGCGGAATGCCGGTATTAATGGCATAACTTTGCCCCGCGACAAGGTGATAATCCTGACCATTAATCGTCAGAACGATTTCACCTTCCAGTACAGTGCCTATTTCCTCACCCTGATGCTTAATTCTTTCCCCAGTGGTTGTGCCTGGCTGGTACGTTTCAAATATCATCGCCAGCGTACGATTCGGGTTACCGTTATGCACCAACTTCATCGACACACCCTGACTACCCATTTCAATTAAGTCGTCCTGATTAATGACGACCTGCGGTTCATCAGGTTTTTCCGGCTCGGAAAAGAATTCCGAGAGTGACAGACCATACACCTTCAGCAGCTTTTGCAGCGTACTGATGGCAGGGCTGACTTTATCTTGTTCTATCGTACTGATAGCACTGTGAGTCAGCCCGGAGAGTTCGGCGGCACGACGTTGTGAAAGCCCCTGCTGCTGGCGGATTTCCGACAAGCGTTTTCCTGGCGCCAGTCCCTCATCACTCATATTTGCATTTCCTTAAACTGTAGTGGTCAGAGTCGCTGTTTTTCAGCGATATGGTGCTGACAAGCGGTGATAAAGCCCTCGAACAATATACGCGAAAGCGCGTACTCGCTACTGTTCCATTCCGGGTGCCACTGTACGCCCAGCGCAAAAGGATGATTGATGACGCTAACCGCCTCAACTAAGCCATCCGGCGAGCGAGCTTCAACACGCAACCGTGGGCTAACGACCTTCGCCCCTTGTCCATGCAGAGAGTTTACCCAAAAGTTGCTACATTCAGGTAACAACTCAGACAGTAATCCCCCCTCTTCAACCTGAACTTCATGCGACGGTGCATATTGCTGTTCCACCGGCAGTTCGGGATCTTCCCGATGTTCCAGCAATTCAGGCTGTTCGCACAGCTTGCGATGCAACGAACCACCGGTTGCCACCACCAGTTCCTGTAAACCCCGGCAGATGGCGAAAATGGGGATGCGCCTTTCGAGTGCGGCATTAATTAACGCCATGCTCAGAAGATCACGCCCGGGATCGGCGTCAGGCTCATCGCCGTTTTCACCATATAGGTGCGGCTGCACATTGCTGGGACTACCAGGAAGATAAATACCATCGAGTTTCGGCAAAAGTTGTTCAAGTAATGACGGTTCCGCCAGCGCATGTGGCAGCGCAATTGGCAAGCCGCCTGCGTGGATGATGGCATTCAGGTACTTTTCTTGCAGAGTCTGGGTCGCATGACCCTTAAGCCTGTTCCTGCACATTACGACACCGATAACCGGATTGTTCATTATATTTTCCATGCTCAATCTCACAAAGTGGACTAAATTATCGCCATTACTGCGCTTTAAATGACCTTTATGTTCAATATTTTTTCAATCTAGCAGTGGGTTTTCATTTTTGCAAACTCAATTTAACATTTGACAAACATTTAGTTTGCATACAGATTCGAAGAGTGGTCATTATATTTTACGTTTTGATAACGAGCGGAAAACAAACCAAAGGCGAAGAATCATGGAAACCAATATCGTTGAAGTAGAAAACTTTGTTCAGCAGTCAGAAGAGAGGCGGGGTAGCGCCTTTACGCAGGAAGTGAAACGCTACCTGGAGCGCTACCCAAATACGCAATATGTTGATGTTTTACTTACCGATCTGAATGGTTGTTTTCGCGGGAAACGTATTCCTGTTTCAAGTCTGAAGAAGCTGGAGAAAGGGTGTTATTTCCCGGCCTCGGTGTTTGCAATGGATATTCTGGGCAACGTAGTAGAAGAAGCGGGCCTGGGTCAGGAAATGGGCGAGCCGGATCGTACCTGTGTTCCTGTTCTCGGTTCCTTAACCCCTTCTGCTGCAGATCCTGAGTTTATCGGTCAGATGCTCCTGACCATGGTCGATGAAGATGGCGCTCCCTTTGACGTTGAGCCACGGAACGTTCTCAACCGCCTGTGGCAGCAGCTACGCCAGCGCGGCTTGTTCCCGGTCGTAGCGGTAGAGCTGGAGTTCTATTTACTGGATCGCCAGCGCGACGCTGAAGGGTATCTGCAACCGCCCTGCGCGCCCGGCACCGATGACCGCAATACACAAAGTCAGGTTTACTCCGTTGATAACCTCAACCACTTCGCCGACGTGCTCAATGATATTGATGAGCTGGCGCAGTTACAGCTGATTCCGGCAGATGGCGCGGTCGCCGAGGCCTCGCCAGGTCAGTTTGAAATCAATCTTTACCATACCGATAACGTGCTGGAAGCTTGCGATGATGCGCTGGCACTAAAACGCCTGGTGCGTCTGATGGCAGAAAAGCATAAGATGCACGCCACTTTTATGGCGAAGCCGTATGAAGAGCACGCGGGCAGCGGGATGCATATCCATATCAGTATGCAAAATAATCGTGGCGAGAACGTGCTTTCTGACGCGGAAGGCGAAGATTCGCCGCTGCTGAAAAAGATGCTCGCCGGGATGATTGACCTGATGCCGTCATCAATGGCGTTGCTGGCACCAAACGTGAACTCGTATCGCCGCTTCCAGCCGGGGATGTATGTACCGACGCAGGCGTCGTGGGGCCATAACAACCGCACCGTCGCCCTGCGTATTCCCTGCGGCGATCGCCATAATCACCGCGTGGAATATCGCGTGGCGGGTGCCGATGCCAACCCGTATTTGGTGATGGCAGCGATTTTTGCCGGTATTTTGCATGGCCTTGATAACGAACTGCCATTACAGGAAGAAGTCGAAGGCAACGGGCTGGAACAGGAAGGCTTACCCTTCCCGATTCGTCAGAGCGATGCGCTGTGGGAGTTTATGCAAAACGACGACCTGCGCCACTATCTGGGCGAGCGTTTCTGCCATGTGTATCACGCCTGTAAGAATGATGAGCTGTTGCAGTTTGAGCGCCTCATCACAGAAACCGAAATTGAGTGGATGTTGAAAAACGCGTAGTGACCCCTTGCGGGGTATGTATCACCGGCCTGAGCGGAGCCTGGCCTGACATTTGCTGGTAATCCAGACATTTCCCGGATGTCGCGTTATGGAGCGCAGGCGGCAACGGGCTTCCGTTAACGATTAAGACTGTGACGAGGAAATGAGATGATGCCGATGATTAAATCCCCGCATGGCGAGGGAGGCTGCGTATGCGCCCCTCCTGCGACTGACTGGACTCCGCCCCCTTTGCTTCCCTTGCTAAACAGGTTTGATTTCAGGTCAACACGACCGCAAACCTTATTACGCAGGGGAGGCAGCAATTATGGCTATTAATTCACCACTGAATATTGCTGCGCAACCCGGCAAAACCCGTCTGCGAAAATCACTGAAATTGTGGCAGGTGGTGATGATGGGTCTGGCCTATCTCACGCCGATGACTGTGTTCGATACCTTTGGCATTGTTTCCGGCATTAGCGACGGTCACGTTCCGGCGTCCTATTTGCTGGCGCTGGCGGGTGTGCTGTTTACCGCGATCAGCTACGGCAAACTGGTTCGCCAGTTTCCGGAGGCCGGTTCGGCCTATACCTACGCGCAAAAGTCGATTAACCCGCACGTCGGATTTATGGTCGGCTGGTCATCGCTGCTGGATTATCTCTTTTTGCCGATGATCAACGTTTTGTTGGCGAAAATCTATCTCTCCGCCCTCTTCCCGGAAGTGCCGCCGTGGGTGTGGGTGGTAACCTTCGTCGCCATTTTAACCGCCGCGAATCTGAAGAGCGTCAACCTGGTCGCTAACTTCAATACCTTGTTTGTACTGGTGCAAATCTCCATCATGGTGGTGTTTATCTTCCTGGTGGTTCAGGGACTACATAAAGGAGAAGGCGTTGGCACCGTCTGGTCACTTCAGCCGTTTATCAGCGAGAACGCGCACCTGATCCCGATTATTACCGGGGCGACGATTGTCTGTTTCTCGTTCCTCGGTTTCGATGCGGTGACCACGCTTTCGGAAGAGACGCCGGACGCCGCGCGTGTTATTCCGAAAGCCATCTTCCTGACGGCGGTATACGGCGGCGTTATCTTTATCGCGGCGTCGTTCTTTATGCAGCTGTTCTTCCCGGATATCAGCCGCTTTAAAGATCCGGACGCCGCACTGCCGGAAATCGCACTGTACGTTGGCGGCAAGTTGTTCCAGTCGATTTTCCTCTGCACGACGTTTGTGAACACGTTAGCGTCTGGCCTGGCGTCACATGCCAGCGTGTCGCGTCTGCTGTATGTGATGGGGCGCGACAATGTGTTTCCGGAACGCGTGTTTGGCTATGTGCACCCGAAATGGCGGACTCCGGCATTGAATGTCATTATGGTCGGGATTGTCGCGTTGTCAGCGCTGTTCTTTGATTTAGTCACTGCCACGGCACTGATTAACTTCGGCGCGTTGGTGGCGTTCACCTTCGTTAACCTGTCGGTGTTTAATCACTTCTGGCGGCGTAAAGGCATGAATAAAAGCTGGAAGGAACACTTTCACTATTTGCTGATGCCGCTGGTTGGCGCGCTGACGGTGGGCGTGCTGTGGGTTAACCTCGAGTCAACGTCACTGACACTCGGTCTGGTATGGGCTTCATTAGGCGGCGCATATTTGTGGTATCTGATCCGCCGCTATCGCAAAGTGCCGTTGTATGATGGTGACAGAACGCCGGTGAGCGAAACGTAATAGTCGGATGCGCGGCGCATTATCCTGCCTGAGGGTAATGCGCCGCGCCATTAACTATAAAAAGATGTATGACCCGGATCACGAGTGCTATCATCCGCCCTTATGCTTAGCGCATTAACCCCAGGGGCAAATAATGAACCACGATATCCCGCTAAAATATTTTGATATTGCCGATGAGTACGCGACCGAATGCGCAGAGCCTGTCGCAGACGCTGAACGCACACCGCTGGCCCACTACTTCCAGTTACTGCTCACCCGTTTGATGAACAATGAAGAGATCAGCGAAGAAGCCCAACATGAAATGGCTGCTGAAGCGGGGATTAATCCCGTACGCATTGATGAGATCGCAGAGTTTTTGAATCAATGGGGTAATGAGTAATTATTTCATTGCGGACGCTCGGTCAGTATCGTTGCCCGGATAAAGCGTTCACGCCGCATCCGGCTAAAAATGACACGCACTGCAGCGTGCTTTAATGGGTTTCTCACGATCGTACCGCTCTGCTCCTCGCTAAGTTGTTCTGTGAGTTATAGTTATAGAGAAATCACGGGTACGAATGTTGAACAGATGGCGACGTCACCTGTTCAACGACCAACCACACGGCCCTCATTACGACCCCTGAACACAAACGGTAATGGCAAATGTCATTAAATATTAGTAAGATAGCCTCTTTACATAAAATCTCTTAATATTATGCGCCAGGTATTATCGTCTCTTTTGGTGATTGCTGGACTTGTGAGTGGTCAGGCAATCGCCGCGCCTGAATCCCCCCCGCATGCTGATATCCGCGACAGCGGTTTTGTCTATTGCGTCAGCGGGCAAGTCAACACCTTTAACCCATCCAAAGCGAGCAGTGGGTTAATTGTCGATACCCTTGCCGCCCAGTTTTATGATCGACTCCTGGATGTCGATCCCTATACCTATCGCCTGATGCCGGAACTTGCCGAAAGCTGGGAAGTGCTCGACAACGGCGCGACCTATCGCTTCCACCTGCGTCGCGATGTTCCGTTTCAAAAAACCGACTGGTTTACTCCCACTCGTAAAATGAATGCCGACGATGTGGTGTTTACCTTCCAGCGAATTTTTGACCGCAACAACCCGTGGCATAACGTCAACGGCAGCAACTTTCCCTACTTCGACAGCCTGCAATTTGCCGATAACGTGAAAAGCGTCCGCAAACTGGATAATCATACCGTTGAGTTCCGACTCGCCCAGCCGGATGCTTCTTTTTTGTGGCACCTGGCGACCCATTATGCATCGGTCATGTCGGCAGAATATGCCGGGAAGTTAGAGAAAGAAGATCGCCAGGAGCAACTCGACCGTCAACCGGTTGGCACTGGACCGTATCAGTTATCGGAATACCGCGCCGGGCAATTTATTCGCCTACAACGTCATGATGACTTCTGGCGCGGCAAACCGTTAATGCCGCAGGTGGTGGTGGATTTAGGCTCCGGCGGTACCGGACGTCTGTCGAAACTCCTGACCGGGGAGTGCGACGTTCTGGCCTGGCCTGCTGCCAGCCAGCTATCTATTTTGCGTGACGATCCGCGCTTGCGTTTAACGCTGCGTCCGGGGATGAATGTCGCCTATCTGGCATTTAACACCGCCAAACCGCCGCTTAATAATGCCGCCGTGCGCCATGCGCTGGCTCTGGCGATCAATAACCAACGCCTGATGCAATCCATCTATTATGGTACGGCTGAAACGGCGGCCTCTATTTTACCGCGCGCCTCGTGGGCCTATGACAACGAGGCTAAAATTACTGAATACAATCCGGCGAAATCGCGCGAACAGTTGAAGGCGTTAGGGCTGGAAAACTTAACGCTGAAACTTTGGGTGCCCACACGTTCGCAGGCGTGGAACCCCAGCCCACTGAAAACCGCCGAACTGATTCAGGCGGATATGGCGCAGGTTGGCGTAAAAGTGGTGATTGTGCCGGTAGAAGGTCGTTTTCAGGAGGCGCGGTTGATGGATATGAGCCATGATCTGACGTTATCCGGTTGGGCGACAGACAGTAACGATCCGGACAGTTTCTTTCGTCCGCTACTGAGCTGCGCAGCAATACATTCCCAGACCAACCTCGCCCACTGGTGCGATCCGAAATTCGACAGCGTGTTGCGTAAGGCGCTCTCCTCGCAGCAGCTGGCGGCGCGTATTGAAGCCTATGACGAAGCGCAAAGTATTCTGGCGCAGGAATTACCCATTTTGCCGCTGGCGTCGTCATTGCGCTTGCAAGCCTACCGTTACGATATCAAAGGGCTGGTTCTTAGCCCGTTTGGTAACGCCTCCTTTGCTGGTGTGTATCGCGAGAAACAGGATGAGGTGAAAAAACCATGATTATCTTCACCTTACGCCGCATTTTGTTATTGATTGTCACCTTGTTCCTGCTGACGTTCGTTGGCTTTAGCTTGAGCTATTTCACCCCACATGCGCCGTTACAAGGTGCGTCACTGTGGAATGCCTGGGTGTTCTGGTTTAACGGCCTGATCCATTGGGATTTTGGTGTTTCCAGCATTAACGGTCAGCCGATTGCCGAACAGTTAAAAGAAGTCTTTCCGGCAACAATGGAGTTGTGCATCCTCGCTTTCGGATTTGCGTTGATTGTCGGGATCCCCGTGGGGATGATTGCCGGGATTACGCGCCATAAGTGGCAGGATAACTTGATCAACGCCATCGCCTTACTGGGTTTTTCCATCCCGGTGTTCTGGCTGGCGCTTCTGTTGACGCTGTTTTGTTCACTCACGCTAGGTTGGTTGCCCGTTTCAGGGCGTTTCGATCTGCTCTACGAAGTGAAACCGATTACCGGTTTTGCGTTGATTGATGCCTGGCTTTCGGACTCACCATGGCGGGATGAAATGGTCATGAGCGCAATCCGCCATATGATATTGCCCGTTATCACCCTGTCGGTTGCGCCAACAACTGAAGTGATCCGACTGATGCGTATCAGCACTATCGAAGTGTATGACCAGAACTATGTTAAAGCAGCGGCGACCCGCGGTTTGTCGCGCTTTACTATTTTGCGTCGCCACGTTCTGCATAACGCGTTACCTCCGGTTATTCCTCGCCTGGGCTTACAGTTTTCTACCATGCTGACGCTGGCGATGATCACCGAAATGGTTTTTAGCTGGCCGGGTTTAGGGCGCTGGTTAATTAACGCCATCCGCCAGCAAGATTACGCGGCCATTTCCGCCGGAGTGATGGTGTGTGGCTCACTGGTCATTATTGTTAACGTGATTTCTGATATTTTGGGTGCCATGGCTAACCCTCTGAAACATAAGGAATGGTATGCCTTACGATAGCGTATACAGCGAAAAGCGCCCGCCGGGCACGCTGCGTACCGCCTGGCGCAAATTTTATAGTGACGCCTCTGCGATGGTCGGTCTGTACGGCTGCGCGGGACTGGCTGTACTGTGTATTTTTGGCGGCTGGTTTGCGCCTTACGGCATCGACCAACAATTTCTCGGTTATCAATTATTGCCGCCGTCATGGTCGCGCTATGGCGAAGTTTCTTTCTTCCTGGGGACTGACGACCTCGGACGCGATGTTTTAAGCCGTTTACTGAGCGGAGCTGCGCCAACCGTAGGTGGCGCATTTGTGGTGACGCTTGCCGCGACGATCTGTGGCCTGGTACTGGGCACCTTCGCCGGGGCGACGCACGGCCTACGCTCAGCGGTGCTTAACCATATTCTGGATACCTTACTGGCGATCCCTTCCCTACTGCTGGCAATTATCGTTGTAGCGTTTGCCGGACCGAGTTTGTCGCACGCCATGTTTGCCGTCTGGCTGGCGCTGCTGCCTCGTATGGTACGTTCGATTTACAGCATGGTGCATGACGAACTGGAAAAAGAGTACGTTATCGCCGCCCGTCTGGATGGCGCATCAACGCTGAATATTCTCTGGTTTGCTGTGATGCCAAACATCACCGCCGGGCTGGTCACCGAGATCACCCGCGCACTGTCGATGGCAATTCTCGATATCGCCGCGCTGGGCTTTCTCGATCTCGGCGCACAACTCCCCTCGCCTGAATGGGGAGCGATGCTCGGTGATGCGCTGGAACTGATTTATGTCGCCCCATGGACTGTCATGCTGCCAGGTGCGGCAATTATGATTAGCGTGCTGTTGGTTAACCTCCTTGGCGACGGTGTCCGTCGTGCAATTATTGCGGGGGTGGAATAATGCCATTACTCGATATTCGTAACCTGACCATTGAATTTAAAACCGGTGATGAGTGGGTTAAAGCCGTCGACCGCGTAAGTATGACCTTAACCGAAGGTGAAATCCGCGGTCTTGTTGGCGAATCAGGTTCCGGCAAAAGTTTGATTGCGAAAGCAATTTGTGGGGTGAATAAAGATAACTGGCGTGTTACAGCTGATCGTATGCGTTTTGATGATATCGATTTGCTGCGTCTCTCCGCACGCGAACGGCGCAAGCTGGTTGGTCACAACGTGTCGATGATTTTCCAGGAACCGCAGTCGTGTCTTGACCCTTCAGAACGTGTGGGTCGCCAGTTGATGCAAAACATCCCAGCCTGGACCTATAAAGGCCGTTGGTGGCAGCGTTTTGGCTGGCGCAAACGCCGTGCCATTGAACTGCTGCACCGCGTGGGGATTAAAGATCACAAAGATGCGATGCGCAGTTTTCCCTATGAGTTGACCGAAGGTGAATGTCAGAAAGTGATGATAGCCATTGCACTGGCGAATCAACCGCGTCTGCTGATTGCTGACGAACCGACAAACTCAATGGAGCCAACAACCCAGGCGCAAATCTTTCGCCTGCTGACGCGTCTCAACCAAAACAGCAATACCACTATTTTGCTTATCAGCCATGACTTACAAATGCTTAGCCAATGGGCGGATAAAATTAACGTGCTTTACTGCGGTCAAACGGTGGAAACCGCGCCGAGTAAAGAGTTGGTGACGATGCCACACCATCCTTATACCCAGGCGCTGATCCGCGCGATACCAGACTTCGGCAGCGCGATGCCGCATAAAAGTCGCCTCAATACGCTGCCCGGCGCTATCCCACTGCTGGAACAGTTACCGATTGGGTGTCGTCTGGGGCCGCGTTGCCCGTATGCACAACGAGAATGCATTGTGACGCCACGTTTGACGGGGGCGAAAAATCATCTCTATGCCTGTCATTTCCCGCTGAACATGGAGAAAGAGTGAGATGATCGAAACGCTGCTTGAAGTGCGTAATTTAAGTAAAACGTTCCGCTACCGGACCGGCTGGTTTCGTCGTCAGACCGTAGAAGCGGTAAAACCCTTGAGCTTTACGCTACGTGAAGGCCAGACACTGGCGATCATTGGCGAGAATGGTTCTGGTAAATCCACGCTGGCAAAAATGCTGGCGGGAATGATAGAACCTACCAGCGGCGAGTTATTGATTGACGATCATCCGCTGCATTTTGGCGATTATTCCTTCCGCAGTCAGCGTATTCGCATGATTTTTCAGGATCCTTCGACCTCGTTGAATCCCCGTCAACGTATCTCGCAAATTCTGGATTTTCCACTGCGTCTGAACACCGATCTGGAACCTGAACAGCGTCGCAAACAGATTATTGAAACGATGCGGATGGTTGGGCTGCTACCGGATCACGTCAGTTACTATCCGCATATGTTAGCACCCGGGCAAAAACAGCGTCTGGGTCTGGCGCGCGCGCTGATATTGCGCCCAAAAGTGATTATTGCCGATGAAGCCCTCGCCTCACTGGATATGTCGATGCGTTCGCAGTTGATTAATCTGATGCTGGAGTTACAGGAAAAACAGGGCATTTCGTATATTTATGTTACCCAGCATATCGGAATGATGAAGCACATTAGCGACCAGGTGCTGGTGATGCATCAGGGCGAGGTTGTCGAGCGAGGTAGTACTGCGGATGTGCTCGCCTCTCCGCTGCACGACCTCACTAAACGACTGATTGCCGGTCATTTTGGCGAGGCATTGACGGCGGATGCGTGGCGTAAGGACCGTTAGTGTTTTGCACCTCATCCTGACAGGGCCCCCCTCAGGATGAGGTGTTCATTACTTTTGATTGTCGATTCTGGTGAGAGCAACCAGCAATGCCAGCGTATAACACACCGTAATTGCCAGACTCATTTTTAACAGTGTTTCTCCGCCAATTCCCGACAATGGCGCGGCTATACCGCCGAAGACAAACATGCTCATCCCCATCAACGCAGACGCCGTTCCAGATTCCTGCGTCCCTACTGCACTCATAGCCTCTGCCCCGCCAACAGTGCCGATGCCGCTACAAAATGCGATGGTGAAAAATAATGCCACCAGTGCCGGAATGGGCAATTGTACCCATGCGCATAAGACCGTGAGCAATGCACACAAAATTGCCGCTATCAGGCCACCTCGCAACAATGTCATCGCGTTAATCCGTCGCGCCAGGCGCGAGAAGATCCATGAAGCAATGATAAGTCCGATGCCGTTAAGGCCAAACACCAGGCTAAATTGCATTGGACTAAAGCCAAATTCCTTCTGCAACACGAACGACGAAGAGCCGATATACGCAAACAAACCGGCCAGCATAAAACTTTGAATCAGGCAAAAGCGCATAAAAAGGCGGTTCTGCACCACGCTTCGTCCGGTTAATAGCAATGATGAGCCCCTTTTATTTTCTGGCAAGGTCTCATTAATAAATAACAGGCAGCCCAGCAACAGTACGGTGCTAATTTCAGCCATTACCCAGAATAAAGTGCGCCAGTCAAAAGTGCTAACAATGTACCCGCCCAGCACTGGCGACAACACCGGTGCCAGGCCATTCACCGTCATTAACAGCGCAAAAAACTGGGTCAACGTTACTCCCTGATATTTGTCACGAGCAATAGAACGAGAGAGCACCGAACCACCCGCCCCCGCGATCCCTTGAATAAAACGCCAGACCACCAGCCAGTAAATATTGTTCGTTGTCGCGCACAAAATGGAAGAAACAATAAACAATAGCAACGACAAGATTAACGGACGTTTACGCCCTATTTTGTCGCTCAGAGGGCCAAATAACAGTTGTCCGACGCCAAGACCGATCAGTGATGCAGTCAGGGTTAATTGCGTTATGGTCGTGGTTGCCGCCAGTTGCTCAGACATCTCCAGCAAAGCCGGCAAATAAAGATCGGTACACATCGGGCCGATACCGGCTAAAAGACCAAGAATCAATGCCCATGAAAGAGAGACTCTAGCCATATTATTCCTTACTTGAGTGATGACATGCCGCCGCCCAGCGACTGCCAGAGCGTGATTCGGTTTGTAAAATCAGTCAGTTGCAGTGCCAGCAGCTCCTGCTGTGCGCTCCACAAGCTGCGCTGCGCCGTCAACACGGTCAGGTAATCACCAACACCCGCCTGATAGCGACGCAAGCCAACATCGACCGTTTGTTGCTCAGCTTTAACATACTGGCGCTGTGCATCCAGTTGCTCTTCAAGCGTGGTCCGCCGCGCCAGTGCGTTAGCGACATCTTTAAATGCGCTCTGAACGGTTTTTTCATAGGTGGCAATGAGCCCACGCTTTTGTGCTTCTGCGTAACGAAGCTGCGCCAGATTACTTCCGCCAGTGAACAGCGGTAATGTGACCGATGGTGCAAATGACCAGATCTGCATTCCGTGGCTGAACAACGACGACAATGCGTCACTGCCCACACCGGCACTGGCAGTCAGCGAAATCGTCGGGAAAAAGTTAGCCCGCGCCGCGCCAATATCTGCATTGGCGCTCTTCAAATTATGTTCCGCTTCCTGGATATCCGGGCGACGCAGCAGAACATCAGATGATACTCCCGCAGGAACCAGACTTATCATTTGTTCCGGCAGGCTTTCCAGTGTTCCCGGTAGCAGATTTTCCGCAAGCGTTGTACCTGCCAGTAAGTTCAGCGCATTTTTATCCTGCATCACTTGTGTCTGATAGCTGGCAACGCTGGCGCGCGCTTGCTGATAAACACTCATCGCCTCACTGACATCTGTCGCTGCCGCCGTGCCAACCTGTTGCTGGCGCTGGATAATTTTCAATGAGTTTTCTGCACTGGCCATCGTTTCTTTTGCCAGGGCCAGGTTGCTGTTATCGGCCGCCAGTGTCAGCCAGGCGGTGCTGATTTCAGCAATCAGCGTTAAACGAGTGTTCTGGGCTGTAAATTCACTGGCAAGCCAGGTTTCCCGCGCCGCCCGAGATAAACTCTGATTACGACCAAACAGATCTAACGTATAACTGGACACCGTGCCGTCAGCCTCGGCAGTTGTTCCCGTACCATTCGCCAGCGAACGACTGCGAGTCGAACTTAAGGCCGCATTCACCGTCGGAAATAACGACGCATTAGTTTGCCCATAGAGCGCCCGTGCTGAGTCAATATCAGCAATCGCTTTTTGCACATCGCGGTTACTGTTCAGTGCAATGGTTACTACCTGCTGCAATCGGGGATCGTGGATCACCTGCTGCCAGTCATGGCTGATTGCCTTCCCCTGGCCCTGTGCTCCCGGCAAGGTCGCCGGGATTGGGGATTCAGGCGTACTGTAGTGAGGATCGAGCGAGACACATCCCGCACTCAACAACACCAGAAAAATAAGAGAACGACGCAACATAACTTACTCCTGACGGCGCGGTTTACCGGCAAACAAACGTTTCACCAGTACAAAAAACAGAGGAACGAAGAAAATGGCCAGTAATGTAGCGGTCAGCGTGCCGCCAATAATGCCCGTACCAATGGCGATGCGGCTGTTCGCCCCTGCGCCGGTTGCTATCGCCAGCGGCATTACCCCCGCAATAAACGCCAGCGAGGTCATGATGATTGGGCGTAAACGAGTCTGCGCCGCGCGTAATGCCGCACGACTCAAGGAATAGCCCTCTGCAACCGCCGCTTCAGCAAATTCCACAATCAGAATGGCGTTTTTCGACGACAAGCCGATAGTAGTTAATAGCGCTACCTGGAAGTAAACGTCGTTGTTTAAATCACGCATCCAGGCCGCCAGCGCCGCGCCAAGAAGCCCCAGAGGGATCACCAGAATGACCGAGAACGGGACTGACCAGCTTTCGTACAGTGCTGCAAGGCAGAGGAAAACCACCAGAATAGAAACTGCATACAGACTTAATGCCTGACCGCTGGCCAGTTTCTCCTGCAATGACAAACCACTCCAGGCCCAGGTTGTTCCCGCAGGAAGACTGTTTGCCAGTTCCTCCATTTTTGTCATTGCATCGCCGGAACTAAAGCCAGTCGCGTTTTCGCCCTGAATTTCATAGGCTGCCGAGCCGTTGTAGCGCACCAGTCTTTCCGGTCCATACAGCCAGCGGGTGGTCGCAAAAGCAGAGAATGGTGTCATGACGTTATCGCTGCCGCGCACAAACCATTTACCTAAGTCTGACGGCGCGGAACGAAATTCGCTGTCGCCCTGAATGTAGACTTTTTTCACACGACCACGGTCAATAAAGTCATTCACATAAGTACCGCCCCACGCACTGGACAGGGTGTCGGTGACATCATTCAAACTCAACCCTAATGACACCGCTTTATTACTATCAATATCTACCTGCAATTGCGGCATTTGTGGCAAATCATTGGCGCGTACAGAATGTAACTCCGGACTTTGATTCGCTTTTTCTATCAACTGATTACGCATTTGCAGCAGTGTTTCACGATCGGTTCCACCGTTAGCTAACAATTCAAACGTAAAACCATTGCTTTGCCCCAGCCCATCAACGGCTGGCGGCGTCATCGCAAATACCGTGGCATCACGAATTGTGCCCAGCTCTTTGGTTGCCCGTAGGGCGATAGCCTGGGCGGTGTTTTCTGCCCCTTTACGTTGAGACCAGTTTTTCAACGAAACAAACGCCATCCCGGTGTTCTGTCCGCTGCCGCTAAAACTGAAACCATCAACGGTAAAGATGACATCGGTATTTGCTTTCTCGTTAATCAGGAACCAGTCAACAATCTGGCGATTCACTTCTGCTGTACGGGCAGCGGTCGCCCCGGCCGGCAGCGTGTACTGCACCATGATTTCGCCCTGGTCTTCAGTGGGTAAGAAACTGCCCGGCAGTTTCCACATCATCAGGGCCATTCCACCACCCAGCACGACATAAAGCCCCATCGTTCGGGCTGCACGGCGCAGGACATAAATTACGCCTCGCTGATATTTATCTTCAGTACGGCGGTAAAAGCGGTTAAATGCGCCGAAAAAGCCTTTTTTATGTGGCGGAACATGCTGGAGGACGGAACCGCACAGGGCGGGAGTCAAGGTCAATGCCACCACCACGGAAAGCAGCATTGCGGAGATGATGGTGATGGAGAACTGACGATAAATTACGCCCGTAGATCCCCCAAAGAAGGCCATCGGCAGGAATACGGCTGACAACACCAGCGCAATGGCAACCAGTGCGCCAGAAATCTCGCCCATTGATTTTTCCGTGGCTTCACGCGCGGGCAACCCTTCGTCACGCATAATGCGTTCGACGTTCTCCACCACCACAATGGCATCGTCCACCAGCAAGCCGATCGCCAGCACCATTGCAAACAACGTCAGGGTATTAATCGAATAGCCAAACAACGCAAGAACGCCGAATGTGCCCAGCAAAACGACGGGGACAGCTAACGCCGGAATCAGTGTGGCACGCAGGTTTTGCAGGAATAAATACATCACGCAAACCACCAATACGATGGCTTCAAACAGCGTCTGAATTACGTCCTCTACAGAGATTTTAATAAATTCAGTGCTGTCTTTCGGGTATGCGATGTCGTATCCCTGCGGCATGTTCCGCTGGAATTCGGCAATCTTATCCTTGACCAGCGTCGCCGTATTCAGCGCATTCGCACCGGGCGAAAGCATTACAGCAACCCCGGCAGACGGGTGACCGTTAAGTTTGCCGATAGCGGTATAATCTTCACTGCCCATCTCAACGCGAGCCACATCTTTTATACGAACAACTGCGCCGTCTGACTGGCTTTTCACGATAATATTTTTGAACTGATCCACCGTCTGCAAGCGAGACTGCGCACGTACCGTTGCGGTCAGTTGCTGAGTATTCGGTGAAGGCAATGCCCCTATTTTCCCGGCAGTAACCTGCACGTTTTGCGCTTCAATAGCACTTTGCACGTCTGAAGGCATTAGCGAGTAAGACGCCAGTTTGGCCGGGTCAAGCCAGATGCGCATAGCGTATTCCGCGCCAAAGACTTGCAGACTCCCCACACCTTCAACACGCGCCAGCGGGTCCTGAACGTTACTAACCAACCAGTCGGCGATATCCGAACTGGAGGCTTTGTCAGTGGTGTCATACACGGCAGCAATCAGCAAAAAGTTGCTTTGTGATTTCTCCACCGTAACACCCGTTTGCTGCACTTCGCTGGGTAGGCGCGACTCCGCCTGCTGAATTTTATTCTGCACCTGAACCTGTGCAGTATCTGGATCGGTACCTTGTTCAAAGGTCACATTAATACTGACCGAACCATCAGAGCTGCTGGTTGAGCTGAAATAGAGTAAATTATCAAGCCCAGTGAGTTGTTGCTCGATAACCTGAGTCACGCTGTTCTCCAGCGTTTCGGCAGAAGCACCAGTATAAGTGGCTGAAATTTTAATGGTCGGTGGCGCAACGTCAGGATATTGCGCGACGGGCAATGTGCGAATAGCCAGAATCCCCGCCAACATAATCAAAATGGCGATAACCCAGGCAAAGACCGGGCGGCGAACAAAAAAGCGCGAAAACATCAGGCGTTGCCTCCATTAGCCTGAACTTCAACAGCCTTGACGGTCTGCCCTGAAGTGACTTTGGCAGAACCTTCAACAATCAGTCGGTCGCCGTTGTGCAGGCCGTTCAGCACCAGCCATTTATCACCATACGTTTCTCCCGTTTCGAGCGTTCGCTGCTCTACTTTATTGTCTTTATTCACCACCAGCGCAGTTGCATTGCCTTTAGCATCGCGCGTGACGCCCTGTTGCGGCGCGAGAATAGCGTCTTCCATCACGCCTTCATCGACACGAGCGCGAACAAACATTCCCGGTAATAACTGCTGTTGTGGATTGGGGAAAATCGCCCGTAATGTCACCGAACCGGTAGACTCATCTACAGCGACTTCGGTGAGTTCCAGACGCCCTTTTTCGCTGTAGGTTGTGCCATCTTCCAGAATAAGTGAGACGCTCATGGTGTCACTGTTGGTCGCCAGTGACTGTTTACGCAGACGTAATAAATCGACACTGGAGCGAGTGAGGTCGACATACATTGTATCCAGACCACGAATAGTCGTTAACGCTGTATCTTGCGACGCGGTCACCAGTGCGCCAGGGGTTACCGACGAAATGCCAATGCGCCCTGAAATCGGTGCGGTTACCGTGGTCCAGTCAAGATTAATGCGCGCAGTTTCCAGTGCGGCTTTTTTCGCCTCTACACTGGCTTTATCTTGTGCACAGGTAGACTGAGCATCATCAGCATCCTGTTGTGAAACACCATTCTCTTTCACCAGTCGGGCATAACGCTGCGCTTTCTGGCAATCGGCTTTTACCAGTGCCTGTGCTTGTTGTAATGCTGCCCGGGCTTCATTCCATGCAGCCTGATAACTGGCCGCATCAATCTGGTAGAGAGGCTGTCCAGCCTTGACCAGATCACCTTCCTTAAATAAGCGTTTCTGGATAATTCCCCCAACCTGCGGACGTACTTCAGCACTGAGCGCAGCACTGGTGCGTCCGGTTAATTCACTGACTACCGAAACCGGTTGAGATTTGAGCGTAACAACGCCGACTTCTGTTTCTGACGGGGATGAATTGTTACTTTGCGTATTATCACAACCCGATAAGAGCAGCATTGCCACTACAGATGTTGCTATATACTTCATTATTTTCTCCAGGGTGAGAAATACCCTCCTCATTGAAATTAATGAGGATATGTCAGGGATATTCAGTTATAACGAACCCGCATCGCGAAATGAATTTCGCAATGAAATAAGGGGGATTAATATCCCCCGCTATTGGTTAATTCTGTTCTTATTTATTTATCAACATACTAACAATATCCTGATATATTTCCTGCAGATGTTGTGGATCGCTTTTTTGCGGTGTTAAACGACGATAAACCGTACCTTCCATCATGGTAGCAAACACTTCAACGCAGCAACGAATGTGATCGTCGCTAAGATGGGGATGCATTCTTTTCATATGTGCACAACCGTTAGCGAACATTCTGGCGTCAGCTTCTTCAAGCATTGCCATAACCCGCGGGTTGCGTGTGGCTTCTGCAGCCACTTCCAGCATCAGCGCGTCGTCGTCCTCATTTAAGGATTTACGCAAGGCAAGGACTTCCGGGAAGTGATCGGTACGCGCGTCAATGTCCATTTGGGCAATACGAAAGTCGATGATACGGCGAACCATCTCTTCAATAATGGCGTCTTTGTTGGCGAAGTAACGATATATCTGACCCACGCTAAGCTGAGCTTCACTGGCAATTTGCGACATACTGGCGGCATGAAATCCGCAGCGACGAAAACACCGACGGGCGGCGTTAATGATTTCATCCTGACGCTGTTTGTGGCGTATCTCCAGCTTGCTGGTCATTTCTGTCTCCTGGCCTATCACTTAGTGAGAATGATCATTCTCATTTTTGCTAATTATACGTTTCTCCAAAGTAATGGAAAGTATTTTTATTTATTCATGATGCATATTCTGATAATGAAGAGATTGTGGAGATTCTGTGAAGATAGTTGACAATATTAAGTTGGAGTCAATTCATCAGAAAGACAGCGACTTGTTGTCGCCAGTTCTGTTTTCATCATCAAACTTATCGGAGTTAATACGAATAGTTTCAAAGTCAGATTCTATAAGATATTTCCCCAACCTCCCCCTTGCAGGCGTCAGGAGTAGATAACGCAAAATGCTCTGTACCGCAGCTTCTCTCCGCTACAGAAAGCGCAACTATAGCCACCCACAGCCAGGTTGATTATAATAACCGTTTATCTGTTCGTACTGTTTACTAAAACGACGAATCGCCTGATTTTCAGGCACAACAAGCATCAACAATAAGGATTAAAGCTATGGGTTTTCTTTCCGGTAAGCGCATTCTGGTAACCGGTGTTGCCAGCAAACTGTCCATCGCCTACGGTATCGCTCAGGCGATGCACCGCGAAGGAGCTGAACTGGCATTCACCTACCAGAACGACAAACTGAAAGGCCGCGTAGAAGAATTTGCCGCTCAATTGGGTTCTGACATCGTTCTGCAGTGCGATGTTGCCGAAGATACCAGCATCGACACCATGTTCGCTGAACTGGGGAAAGTTTGGCCGAAATTTGACGGTTTCGTACACTCTATTGGTTTTGCACCTGGCGATCAGCTGGATGGTGACTATGTTAACGCCGTTACTCGTGAAGGCTTCAAAATTGCCCACGACATCAGCTCCTACAGCTTCGTTGCAATGGCAAAAGCTTGCCGCTCCATGCTGAATCCGGGTTCTGCCCTGCTGACCCTTTCCTACCTTGGCGCTGAGCGCGCTATCCCGAACTACAACGTTATGGGTCTGGCAAAAGCGTCTCTGGAAGCGAACGTGCGCTATATGGCGAACGCGATGGGTCCGGAAGGTGTGCGTGTTAACGCCATCTCTGCTGGTCCGATCCGTACTCTGGCGGCTTCCGGTATCAAAGACTTCCGCAAAATGCTGGCTCATTGCGAAGCCGTTACCCCGATTCGTCGCACCGTTACCATCGAAGACGTCGGTAACTCCGCAGCGTTCCTGTGCTCCGATCTCTCTGCCGGTATCTCCGGTGAAGTGGTCCATGTTGACGGCGGTTTCAGCATCGCTGCTATGAACGAACTCGAACTGAAATAATCGTTCTGTTGGTCAAGATGGGCGGCGTTCTGCCGCCCATTATCTCTGTTATACCTTTCTGATATTTGTTATCGCCGATCCGTCTTTCTCCCCTTCCCGCCTTGCGTCAGGATAACGATTTCCTTTACGACCAAGGAGCGCCCATGGAACAACGCCACATCACCGGCAAAAGCCACTGGTATCATGAAACGCAATCCAGTACTGCGGAGAATGACGTTCTGCCTCTGGTCCCGGAAGCCGCAAAGGTTCGCGATCCCTTTCTGCTCGACGTGATCCTTGATAAAGAAACGCTGGCCCCCTTCCTTTCATGGATGGTCCCGGCGCGCATTCTTGCAGCGGAGTTGTTCCCTGACCAGCTTACTGTGACCCGTTCACAGACCTTCACCGCTTATGAACGCTTGTCGACGGCCCTGACGGTTGCTCAGGTTTGCGGCGTCCAGCGGTTATGTAACTACTATTCGGCGCGACTTACGCCGCTCCCCGGGCCTGATTCCTCCAGGGAAAGTAATCATCGTTTGGCACAAATCACGCAATATGCCCGCCAACTGGCCAGCTCGCCTTCTATTATCGACAACCGATCGCGCCAACATCTGAATGACGTCGGTCTTACTGCCTGGGACTGTGTGATTATCAACCAAATCATTGGTTTTATTGGCTTTCAGGCGCGGGCAATTGCGACATTTCAGGCTTATCTCGGGCATTCGGTACGCTGGTTACCCGGTCTGGAGATACAAAACTACGCCGACGCGTCGCTGTTTACGGTTGAATCAATACGCTGGCGAAGCTGCTATGAGGTGGAAAAACTCCCTGAAGAACAGGCAAAAAGTTCAACGGCAGAACTGTGCCAACTGGCTGAAACGCTCTCTCTCCACCCTATTTCACTTTCCCTTCTCGAAAAGTTGTTAAACAGCACACGGGTCAATACACAGCCGGATAATAAGCTTGCGGCGTTGTTATGCGCGCGTATTAATGGCAGTCCTGCTTGTTTTGCCGCCTGTATGAATTCATCAAATGAATATAAAAAAATCAGCCCCCTTCTGCGCAAGGGCGAAAATGAAATTAACCAATGGGCTGACCGTGATTCTGTTGAGCGCGCTACCGTTCAGGCGATACAATGGCTGACCCGAGCACCCGATCGCTTTAGCGCCGCCCAGTTCAGCCCATTACTCGAACACGAAAAATCATCAACGCAGATTATTAATCTGCTGGTATGGAGCGGGCTGTGTGGCTGGATAAATCGCTTAAAAATCGCGTTGGGTGAGACATATTAACCTTGCCGCGTCAGACAGATTCGCGTAAAACTGTCAGCCGCTCTAATGGCCACCAAAATAGACAATTATGTTTCAGGACAACCCGCTGCTAGCGCAGCTTAAACAGCAACTGCATTCCCAGACGCCACGCGCTGAAGGGGTGGTAAAAGCCACAGAAAAAGGCTTTGGCTTCCTGGAAGTCGACGCGCAAAAAAGTTATTTCATTCCGCCGCCGCAGATGAAAAAAGTCATGCATGGCGACCGAATTATCGCGGTGATCCACAGTGAAAAAGAACGTGAATCCGCAGAGCCAGAAGAACTGGTTGAACCGTTTCTGACTCGTTTCGTGGGTAAAGTTCAGGGCAAAAATGACCGTCTGGCCATCGTTCCTGATCATCCACTCTTAAAAGACGCCATTCCTTGCCGCGCAGCCCGTGGCCTGAACCACGAGTTTAAAGAAGGCGACTGGGCGGTTGCCGAAATGCGCCGTCATCCGCTGAAAGGCGATCGTTCTTTCTATGCTGAACTAACACAATACATCACTTTTGGTGACGACCACTTTGTACCGTGGTGGGTTACCCTGGCGCGCCATAACCTGGAAAAAGAAGCACCAGACGGCGTCGCTACCGAAATGCTCGATGAAGGTCTGGTTCGTGAAGATCTGACAGCGCTGGATTTTGTCACCATCGACAGTGCCAGCACAGAAGATATGGATGACGCCCTTTTCGCTAAGGCGTTGCCGGATGACAAACTTCAGCTGATTGTGGCGATTGCCGATCCAACCGCGTGGATTGCTGAAGGCAGCAAGCTGGACAAAGCCGCGAAAATTCGCGCATTCACCAACTATCTGCCTGGCTTCAACATCCCTATGCTGCCTCGCGAGCTTTCTGACGATCTCTGCTCACTGCGCGCCAATGAAGTCCGCCCGGTACTGGCATGCCGCATGACGCTCTCCGCTGATGGCACCATTGAAGATAATATCGAATTCTTTGCCGCCACCATCGAATCCAAAGCGAAGCTGGTGTATGACCAGGTCTCTGACTGGCTGGAAAATACCGGTGACTGGCAGCCTGAAAGTGAAGCAATTGCCGAACAAGTCCGTTTGTTAGCGCAAATTTGCCAACGCCGTGGCGAGTGGCGTAATAGCCACGCACTGGTATTTAAAGATCGCCCGGATTACCGCTTTATTCTCGGTGAAAAAGGTGAAGTGCTGGATATCGTCGCCGAGCCTCGTCGCATTGCCAATCGTATCGTCGAAGAAGCGATGATTGCCGCTAACATTTGTGCGGCCCGCGTACTGCGCGATAAGCTCGGTTTTGGCATCTATAACGTGCATATGGGCTTTGATCCGGCGAATGCCGACGCGCTGGCAGCGTTGCTGAAAACCCACGGTCTGCATGTCGATGCCGAAGAAGTGCTCACGCTGGACGGTTTCTGCAAACTGCGTCGTGAACTGGATGCGCAACCAACTGGTTTCCTCGACAGCCGCATTCGTCGCTTCCAGTCATTTGCTGAAATTAGCACTGAACCCGGTCCTCACTTTGGCCTCGGTCTGGAAGCATACGCCACCTGGACTTCGCCAATCCGTAAATATGGCGACATGATCAACCACCGTCTGCTGAAAGCGGTTATCAAAGGCGAAACTGCGACGCGTCCGCAGGATGAAATCACTGTCCAAATGGCCGAGCGTCGCCGTCTCAACCGAATGGCAGAACGTGATGTTGGCGACTGGTTATACGCACGCTTCCTGAAAGACAAAGCCGGGACCGACACCCATTTCGCGGCGGAAATTGTCGATATCAGCCGTGGCGGCATGCGTGTGCGTTTGGTTGATAACGGCGCTATCGCCTTTATTCCAGCACCTTTCTTACACGCTGTGCGCGATGAACTGGTTTGCAGCCAGGAAAACGGCACTGTACAAATTAAAGGTGAAACGGCTTACAAAGTGACCGACGTTATTGACGTCACCATTGCCGAAGTCCGCATGGAAACCCGCAGCATTATTGCACGCCCGGTCGCGTAATCTCCTTTCACGGCCCATTCCTCATGAATGGGCCGTTTATTTCCCCGCTCCACCTTCGCCATATCCCGGCAGATTTTTAACTGACTTTCGTTTGAAAACTGGCGTTTTTCCAAAACTGGATTACAAATAAATAGATAAAAAAAACAATGCGTTTAGCCGCCGTTAATTTCATGTAAGTCATGTTGTTCCTTTTATTTAACCGCGGACTCCGCTGTTAACCGGAGGATATGCATCATGAAAACCGTTAGGGAGTCCACAACGTTGTACAACTTTCTCGGATCGCACAATCCATACTGGCGGTTGACGGAAAGCAGCGATGTTTTGCGCTTTTCTACCACCGAAACCACAGAACCTGAACGTACGTTGCAGTTATCTGCCGAACAGGCTGCTCGCATCAGGGAAATGACGGTCATCACTTCCAGCCTGATGATGAGTCTGACCGTCGATGAAAGCGATCTTTCTGTGCATCTGGTAGGACGAAAAATCAATAAACGGGAATGGGCTGGCAACGCGTCGGCATGGCATGACACACCGGCGGTTGCTCGTGATTTATCACACGGGCTTTCCTTTGCTGAACAGGTAGTTTCTGAAGCACATTCCGCAATAGTGATTCTCGACAGTCGGGGGAATATCCAACGCTTCAATCGGTTATGTGAAGATTACACAGGGTTGAAAGAACACGACGTCATTGGGCAAAGCGTGTTTAAACTGTTTATGAGCCGTCGTGAAGCTGCGGCATCCAGGCGCAATAACCGTGTATTTTTTCGAAGCGGCAATGCATATGAAGTCGAACTGTGGATACCAACACGTAAAGGCCAGCGGCTGTTTCTGTTTCGCAATAAATTTGTCCACAGCGGCAGTGGCAAGAACGAGATTTTTTTAATCTGTTCCGGCACCGACATTACCGAAGAGCGCCGCGCTCAGGAGCGACTGCGTATTCTGGCAAATACCGACAGTATCACCGGACTGCCGAATCGTAACGCAATGCAGGAGTTAATCGATCACGCCATTAATCAGGCAGATAACAATAAAGTTGGGGTTGTGTATCTTGATTTGGATAATTTTAAAAAGGTCAACGACGCTTATGGGCATTTGTTTGGTGACCAGCTATTACGCGAAGTGTCATTGGCCATTTTAAGCTGTCTCGAACATGATCAGGTGTTGGCGCGTCCAGGTGGCGATGAGTTTCTGGTACTGGCATCCAATACCTCACAAAGCGCGCTGGAAGCAATGGCATCACGAATTTTGACCCGCTTACGACTCCCATTCCGCATTGGTTTAATTGAAGTTTATACCAGCTGTTCAGTGGGTATTTCACTCTCTCCCGAACATGGTTCGGACAGCGCGGCTATTATTCGTCACGCCGACACAGCAATGTACACAGCGAAGGAAGGCGGACGAGGACAATTTTGCGTTTTTACCCCAGAAATGAATCAGCGGGTATTTGAATATCTCTGGCTGGATACCAACTTGCGTAAAGCACTGGAAAACGATCAGTTGGTTATTCACTATCAACCGAAAATTACCTGGCGTGGCGAAGTACGCAGTCTGGAAGCTTTAGTACGTTGGCAGTCACCTGAACGTGGGTTGATTCCACCGTTGGACTTTATTTCCTACGCCGAAGAGTCAGGGCTAATTGTGCCTTTAGGCCGTTGGGTGATTCTCGATGTCGTACGCCAGGTGGCGAAGTGGCGGGATAAAGGCATTAACCTGCGAGTGGCGGTAAACATTTCTGCACGTCAGCTCGCCGATCAAACCATTTTCACTGCCCTGAAACAGGTTCTCCAGGAACTCAATTTTGAATACTGCCCTATTGATGTTGAACTGACGGAGAGCTGCCTGATTGAGAATGATGAACTGGCACTGTCTGTTATTCAACAATTTAGCCAACTAGGTGCGCAAGTGCATCTGGACGATTTTGGTACCGGCTACTCTTCACTTTCGCAACTGGCGCGCTTTCCGATCGATGCGATTAAACTTGACCAGGTTTTTGTTCGAGATATTCACAAACAACCTGTATCGCAGTCGCTGGTCCGGGCGATCGTCGCTGTGGCCCAGGCATTGAATCTTCAGGTGATCGCTGAAGGAGTGGAGAGTAAAAAGGAAGATGCTTTTTTAACCAAGAACGGGATCAATGAGCGGCAAGGATTTTTGTTTGCCAAACCAATGCCCGCCGTCGCCTTCGAACGCTGGTATAAACGCTATCTGAAGCGCGCATAAGTAGATGAATATATATACTTAGCGATGTATTCCGTCATTATATATCGTATTCCCGGATGATAATTAGCCGTTGCCGTTAAACACTTCTCTTTTAGCGGCAATTTTTGCATTATTCATTTTCTCCCTTTTGCTATAAGGATGTCCTTGATGTCTGAATTTGATGCCCAGCGCGTTGCCGAACGTATTGATATTGTGTTAGATATCCTTGTGGCAGGCGATTACCACTCTGCGATCCATAATCTCGAGATACTTAAAGCAGAACTCTTGCGCCAGGTTGCTGAATCTACGCCAGACATCCCGAAGGCACCGTGGGAGATTTAACAATCGTGCCTTCAGGTTTTCCTATTTGAGGATGCCCGGCGCGTCAGTATTTTTTTATTAAGTATTATAACGTTATAAGAATTACAGCGATGAATTCCCGACAACAAACTATTCTACAGATGGTCATTGACCAGGGTCAGGTTAGCGTAACCGATCTGGCAAAAGCCACTGGAGTTTCTGAAGTTACCATTCGCCAGGATCTCAACACCCTCGAAAAACTGAGTTACCTCCGCCGTGCACATGGCTTTGCAGTTTCGCTTGATAGTGATGACGTCGAAACCCGTATGATGAGCAACTATACACTGAAGCGTGAACTCGCCGAGTTTGCCGCGTCACTGGTTCAACCGGGCGAAACTATCTTTATCGAAAATGGCAGCAGCAATGCACTACTCGCCCGGACTCTGGGCGAGCAGAAGAAAAATGTCACTATCATCACGGTCAGCAGCTATATTGCACATTTGCTGAAAGACGCGCCTTGTGAAGTCATTTTACTCGGTGGCGTGTACCAGAAAAAAAGCGAAAGTATGGTTGGCCCTCTGACACGTCATTGCATCCAACAGGTGCATTTCAGCAAGGCATTTATTGGTATTGATGGCTGGCAGCCTGAAACTGGGTTTACCGGTCGCGATATGATGCGTACCGATGTGGTCAATGCCGTGCTGGAAAAAGAGTGCGAAGCGATAGTCCTGACTGACAGTTCGAAATTTGGTGCTGTACATTCATACTCCATCGGCCCCGTTGAGCGATTCAATCGCGTGATTACCGATTCGAAAATACGCGCCAGCGATCTGATGCATCTTGAGCACAGTAAACTCACCGTTCACGTCGTTGACATTTAACCATTTCCCTTCTCTACGGATGATTTGCTGTTTTGCAAATCATCCGCTCTAAGATGATTCCTGGTTGATAATTAAGACTATTTACCTGTTATTAACACTCTCAAGATATAAAATTATTATCAGCGATATAACAGGAAGTCATTATCACCTGCGTGATATAACCCTGCGCGCGAGCGGATTTCACGGAATAATTTCACCAGGCTTATTCTTAGCTATTATAGTTATAGAGAGCTTACTTCCGTGAATCATAAATTCAGGAGAGAGTATTATGTTTGTAACGAGCAAAAAAATGACCGCGGCTGTTCTGGCAATTACCCTGGCAATGTCTCTGAGTGCCTGTTCTAACTGGTCTAAACGAGACCGTAACACCGCAATTGGCGCGGGCGCAGGTGCATTAGGCGGTGCAGTACTGACCGATGGCAGTACGCTGGGTACATTAGGTGGTGCAGCCGTCGGTGGTGTTATTGGTCACCAGGTCGGTAAATAATCGTAAATAAATGTCGATTATCGACTCGCAATTATAATACGCTTGATTCTGTTCAGTACGAAATAACTGAATAATACACACAGTAAAATATTCTAAAGCCACGGATATATCCGTGGCTTTTTATGTTAACCGCCGGCGAGTTTTACCTTCATCCCTTTCGCTTCAAGCAGTGATTTTAATAAATCGCGCTTATCACCCTGGATTTCAATAATTCCATCTTTAACTGCCCCGCCGCAGCCGCATTTTTTCTTCAGTTCCGCTGCCAGTTTTGTCAGTTCGGCATCATCGAGATCGACACCGGTAATCAAGCAAACGCCCTTACCTTTACGTCCACTGGTCTGACGCTGAATACGCACCACACCGTCGCCTTTAGGGCGTACAGGGGCCGCTTTTGGCTCATCAATACGTCCGGTTTCCGTTGAGTAGACCAGACGGCTGTTGGAATCACTCATCATGCACTCCGCTGTAGAGAGGCGTTGATCGCTTTCAGCGTTTGCGCTGGATCTACCGATTGCGTTACCGGGCGACCAATCACCATATAATCAACACCAGCCGCCAACGCCTGTTCTGGCGTCATAATGCGGCGCTGGTCACCAGCTTCACTCCCCTGCGGACGAATGCCCGGCGTAACCAGTTTGAACTCCTGACCGAATACCTGTTTAAAGCGCACAGCTTCCTGAGCAGAACACACCACACCATCAAGGCCACATTTTTGCGTCAGTGCCGCCAGACGTTCTGCATAATCTGCAGGTGACAGCGTCACGCCAAGATCGGCCAGGTCGCTGGCTTCCATGCTCGTCAACACCGTCACAGCAATCAAAAGCGGTGCATCTTTGCCAAACGGGACGAGTGCCTCACGCGCTGCGGTCATCATACGCGCCCCACCGGAGGCGTGAACATTCACCATCCACACGCCTAAGTCAGCTGCAGCAGCGACAGCGTGCGCTGCAGTGTTGGGAATATCGTGAAATTTCAGGTCGAGGAAGATATCAAAACCACGCTGTTGAAGTTCGCGTACAAATTGAGGTCCAAACAGCGTAAACATCTCTTTGCCGACTTTCAGACGACAATCGCGTGGGTCGATCTTGTCGACAAAGGCCAGCGCGGCATCACGATTATGATAATCAAGGGCAACAACCACAGGAGAATTCGTAACAGCGCGGGAAGAAGATGAAGCAGTTAACGTCATGACCAGACCTTCTTGATGATGGGCACCGGAAGTGGCGCGAAACAGGTAAACGGCGAGCATTCTACCCGTGGAAATAAAAAATTAACAGTTGCGATTTTTCCCCTGGCAGGCTTTTCTGCGCCCGAGTTACCGGAGCACAATGGAACATCAATAATTAGTATGTTGTAACTAAAGTCGGATTTTTTTAAAAATTACAGGCCATCAAGACCGCGAATCGGTTTAATGGTTGACCAGGCCCGACAAGATGGACAATGCCAGTAGAGGGTGTATGCGGTAAAACCACATTTCTGGCAGCGATAACGAGGCTTACTACGCACCTTCTCGCCAACCATGTCACGCAGCACCATCAGACTCTCTTTGGCACGCCCTTCTTCCGCTTCATTTAAGTGGTAATCCATTAGCTTATGGAACACACGCATGGTCGGATGACGCTGAAGCTGACGCGTAATATAGACCTGTGCGGCCTCACTACCGTCGCGCGCTTCGATGATGTCCGCAAGCATTAGTTCAGCATCGGCACCGGTGTTCTCTTCCACCGCGCGCTGCAGGAACTCAGCCCATTCGGCAGTTTTACCCAACTGCTGGTAGCAGGTTTGCAGCATTTCCAGCGTTTCGCTGACCAATTCTCTGTCCTGGGATATCACGCGTTGCAAACTTTCGACGGCTTTGGCGTATTCTCCTTTCGCCATAAATACGCGTCCCATCATGATAGATATGCGGGCGCTGTTTTTATCTGCCGCCGCACCTTTTTTTAACAAGGCCATGGCACGATCGAGATCGTCGCTGGCCATATGCTGTAGGGCTAACTCGCAGTAGAAATGAGCAATTTCGACGCGCTGCTTATCTTTACCCAGCTTCACCAGGCGTTCGGCAACATCAATTGCTTTCTGCCACTCGCTGGTAGCCTGGTAGATTTGTAGCAACTGTTGCAGCGCGCCAATGCGGAAGTCAGTTTCATCGGTCAGTTGATTGAACATGTCTTCCGCGCGGTCGTATAACCCGGCGGCCATGTAATCACGCCCCAGCTGTTGAATCGCCAACAGACGCTGTTCATAGGTCAGCGAAGCGCTTTCCATTAGGGTCTGATGGATGCGAATAGCGCGATCAACTTCGCCACGCGAACGGAACAGGTTTCCGAGCGTAAGGTGGGCTTCAACGGTACCCGTATCCTCTTTAAGCATATCGAGAAACAGGTCTACCGCTTTATCCTGTTGATTACTAAGCAGAAAGTTAACCCCCGCTACGTAATCACGCGACAAGCGGTTGGCTTCATCTTGCTTGTTTTGTTGCGCACTTCTGCGGCCCATATACCAGCCATAGGCAGCGGCTACAGGCAAAAGCAGAAACAACAACTCCAGCATAGAAAGTTATTCCTTCGCCGCTGACGAATGCGGCGCTACAGCCACGTCAGTCGCGGGTGAAAGCTGGTTTTCCAGTCGCTTTATTTTACGTTCAGCGCGCGCCAGGGAAACACGAACTCGCAGCCAGAACAGGCCGCAAATCAGCCAACCGATAGCAAACCCCGCAGCAAACAATACCGCCAGCAATGTGGAAATACGGTACTCCCCTTGCGCTAACAGATAATTAAACGTCACCTGTTGATCGTTCTGCGCACCCAACGTGACCGAAATCACGAAGATCGCTAACACCAGTAAGAAAATGAGTAAATATTTCACATTACTTCCCGTTATGTGGTTAGAGCGAATAAATTATGGTCAACTTACCGCAATAGCCCTTTAAAGTACCATTTTCGCGCCGTCTGCGAAATGGCAACCACGCGCATTGTTGATGATTTAAGGGCTAAATTCGGAAAATCAACCAGCGTTAACTTTCTTGTTCTCGTTGCGCAATTTCGCGATTTTCTTCCGCAGGTGGTGTTAATGGCCCACAAATTCGTTGTGCAAGCCACGTTGCTATCGCCACCAGCGCCCACGAAATCAACGTAGCTACCACCAGATCGCGCGGCCAATGCATCCCGAGTAGCAGGCGGCTTCCCATGACTCCTGTTGCCCAGACCAGCAAGATAGCAATGGTTAACGTTCGCCGACGCGGCCACAGCAACCCAACGGCCAACAGCGCCCAACTGGCAGCAAACATCGTGTGACCGGAAGGAAAGGCAAACCCCGTCTCTTTCTGCCAGTGTGAACGCAAATATTGTGGGATATTATTCTCTTCAGCCAACTGTTCTTTCACTAAATTTCCGCGTTCTGCTCGCTTTAAAGTGTAGAACTCATCAACCGGAATATGATGTGTTTTTTCCAGCCAGATTACAAAAGGTCGTGGTTCCTGGACTTTGTCTTTGATCCAGGATTTAACGCCTTGTCCCACAAGGATTGCCGCCGCCAGAATGGCAAATAACATAATGGCAGCCTTAATGCGAAAACGCAGACACCAGAGAAACCAGCCGAATAAAATCAAATGTGTAATGACGCCCCAGGGCTGAGTGACAGTTTCAGTAACCCAAAAAGCTGCTTTTAGTAGCCAACTTTGTTCTCCAGGTTGCCAACGCCAGCCAGAAATCCATACGGCTACCGGCATAACAAGCAATAGTGCAGCTCCCACTGCGGTACGTCTGGCAATCGAACGCATGGCATCTCCTTTTTGATAAGTCCCACAATCATAACTGAAAATGCCAGTTCCAGGAAAAATTGACAGATTTGTGCCATTCCGTGAACGATCGACGCGTCGTGATTAGGTGAACCCCTTCTCGTTATGGCAAAATAAGCCAATACAGAACCAGCATTATCTGGAGAATTTCATGCAGCTTAAACGTGTGGCAGAAGCCAAACTGCCAACCCCATGGGGCGATTTCCTGATGGTGGGATTTGAAGAACTGGCAACCGGACACGATCATGTCGCGCTAGTCTATGGCGATATTTCCGGGCATACCCCGGTACTTGCGCGCGTCCATTCCGAATGTCTGACCGGTGACGCCCTGTTCAGCTTGCGCTGCGATTGTGGCTTCCAGCTCGAAGCGGCACTGACGCAAATTGCCGAAGAAGGCCGTGGTATTTTGCTGTATCACCGTCAGGAAGGTCGTAACATTGGTCTGCTGAATAAAATCCGCGCTTATGCACTGCAGGATCAAGGTTACGATACTGTAGAGGCTAACCACCAGTTAGGCTTCGCCGCTGATGAGCGCGACTTCACTCTTTGCGCTGATATGTTCAAACTCCTTGGCGTCAATGAAGTCCGCTTGTTAACCAACAACCCGAAAAAAGTCGAAATTCTGACCGAAGCAGGGATTAATATTGTTGAACGCGTACCGTTGATTGTAGGTCGTAACCCCAATAACGAACATTATCTCGATACCAAAGCCGAGAAAATGGGTCATTTGCTGAACAAATAACCCTCTTGCATTGTGTAATTCATTTGCTTGCCGGAAGCAAAATAACCGGCAAGCAAATACTCGTTACTTCAACATATTACGAATGACATAATGCAAAATGCCGTCGTTCTGGTAGTAGGTCAACTCCGTCGCGGTGTCGATACGACAACGGCAGGGTACGACTTCCTGGCTACCATCCGCGCGCGTAAACGTCACCGGAACCGTCGCACCGGGTTGTAGACTTTGCAGATCGACAATATCAATCTTCTCTTCCCCGATTAGCCCTAACGTTTTACGCGTCACGCCTTGCGGAAATTCCAGCGGCAGGATGCCCATGCCAATTAAATTCGAGCGGTGAATTCGTTCAAACGATTCGGCAATCACAACACGAATGCCAAGTAGACGCGGACCTTTTGCTGCCCAGTCACGGCTGGAGCCTGACCCATACTCTTTCCCGGCAATCACCGCCAGCGGCGTTTGCTCCTGCTTATAGCGCATCGCGGCATCATAAATAGAGACGACATCACTGTCAGGTAGATGCCGCGTCATCCCCCCTTCAACGCCAGGCACCATTTCATTACGGATGCGAATATTGGCGAAGGTGCCGCGCATCATCACTTCATGGTTACCACGCCGCGAACCGTAGGAGTTAAAGTCTTTTCGCTCAACACCCCGACCTTGTAGATATCGCCCCGCCGGGCTATCGGGCTTAATGCTGCCCGCCGGAGAAATGTGGTCAGTGGTAACCGAATCCCCCAGCATTGCGAGGATCCGCGCACCGTGAATATCTTCCACAGGTGCTGGTGTTGCCTGCATTTCATCAAAGAAAGGCGATAAGCGAATATAGGTTGAATCTTCCTGCCAACCGTAGGTATCGGATCGTGTGACGTTAATTTCCTTCCACTCTGCTGTGCCTTCAAAAACTTCTGCGTACTCTTTGCGGAACATTTCTGTGGAGACTTGTTCTACCGCACGGGCAATTTCTTGTGCCGATGGCCAGATATCTTTCAGATATACCGGATCGCCTTTACGATCGTGACCAATAGGCTCAGAAGCGAGGTTAATATTCATATTTCCCGCCAGCGCATAGGCAACCACCAGCGGCGGCGAGGCCAGCCAGTTAGTTTTAACCAGCGGATGGATACGGCCTTCAAAGTTACGGTTGCCGGACAGCACCGCACCGACGGTTAAATCGCCTTTTTTGATTGCCGTTTCGATAGGATCGGGCAATGGACCAGAGTTACCAATACAGGTGGTACAACCGTATCCCACAAGGTTAAATCCCAGTTCATCCAGATACGGTGTCAGTTTCGCTTTTGCCAGATAATCAGAAACGACTTTCGAGCCTGGTGCCAGCGACGCTTTGACCCACGGTTGCCGCTTGAGGCCCAGGGTTACAGCTTTTTTCGCCAGCAAACCAGCGGCCATCAGCACACTTGGGTTAGAGGTGTTGGTGCACGACGTTATCGCAGCAATGACCACCGCGCCATCAGGTAACTGATACTGATGTCCGTTCATAACATAATCGACCGGCTGGCGATCTTTATGCGTGGCATTTACTTCCAGTTCGTTACTGGCGGCAAATGCTTTTGGTACATCGGGCAGTGCAACGCGATCCTGTGGGCGTTTTGGCCCTGCCAGGCTCGCTTCAACGTCATTCATATCCAGTTCTAACGTACTGGTAAAAATCGGTTCATCGCCCGGGTTACGCCACATGCCCTGCGCTTTGGCATATTTTTCGACCAACTCGACCTGATCTTCGCTGCGCCCGCTTAAACGCATGTAATCGAGGGTGACAGCATCGATTGGGAAGAAGCCACAGGTGGCACCATATTCTGGCGACATATTGGCAATGGTGGCGCGATCCGCCAGCGGTAGTGAATCCAGCCCATCACCATAAAATTCGACGAATTTCCCCACCACGCCATGTTTGCGCAGCATTTGGGTAACAGTGAGAACCAGGTCTGTGGCGGTAATACCTTCACGTAATTTTCCGGTGAGTTTAAAGCCCACTACGTCCGGGATAAGCATGGAAACCGGCTGGCCTAACATTGCGGCTTCGGCTTCGATCCCACCAACGCCCCACCCCAGCACGCCAAGGCCGTTGATCATGGTGGTGTGCGAGTCAGTACCAACGAGTGTATCCGGATAAGCAATCCATTCACCGTCCTGCAATTCGCTCCACACTGCTTTGCCGAGATATTCGAGGTTAACCTGATGGCAAATGCCTGTGCCTGGCGGCACGACGCTAAAACGACTGAACGCCTGCTTTCCCCATTTCAGGAACACATAACGTTCGTGGTTGCGCTCCATTTCCAGGCGCACGTTTTCTTCAAATGCCTCATCATCACCAAAACGATCGACGGTCACCGAGTGGTCAATGACCAGGTCGACCGGTGAGAGCGGGTTAACCTTTGCAGTATCGCCGCCGAGGCGTTTAACCGCTTCGCGCATTGCCGCCAGATCAACAACGGCAGGTACGCCGGTAAAGTCCTGCATCAGCACCCTTGCCGGGCGGTAGGCAATTTCACGGTCAGCATGGGCATTTTTCAGCCATCCCACCAGCGCGTAGATATCCTCTTCGGTAACCGAGTTACCATCCTGCCAGCGCAGCAGGTTTTCGAGCAAAACTTTGAGTGACTTAGGCAGACGGGTGATATCGCCCAGTGATTTGGCAGCAAGCGGCAGGCTGTAGTAGTGGTAAGTTTTATCTTTGGCCTGCAACGTGTCCTTACTGGCTTCTCGTAGGGTTGACGACATAGCTCCTCCTTAATGACAGGGTTGCGAAGCCCTGATTCTCTTCAGGGTGAATATTAAAGATAACACAAACATTGCGTAACGATTTGATAACAACCCAAATTGATAAAAGAGGAGAAACCTTGTGGCAAAGCAAATGAAAACCCCGCCGCAGCGGGGTCAGGGATCAGTGAGTAATGATCCAGAGGAGTTCGGCCCAGAAGAGCATCGACAGAGAAAATGCGCCCATCCAGGACCAATATTTCATATTTGTGTTGATCATAGGCTACACCCTTAACGGTTATTACTTTGTGTTGAGATAACTCAACCTGTTATTGCTGCGGTGTATTAAAAGCCCTTTAATTCATTAAAAATGGGTAATAAGAATGATGATAATTATTGTTTCGGCTGATCATCTTCAGCAAACAGTTCTATAAAGGCTTGCTGCTGCGTTGTTAGTTGCCAGTCGTCTGGAATAACGACGGAACATTCCCGTTTCGTTACTGGTTCATTGTCACTATGCTGACATAATGGTGACGACTCCAGTTGCTCCTGACCGACCATAGTTATCCCCACACTTTCCAAATCAGCAGTGCGACAACCACCCAGAAAAGTGCAGAACCAAGAAATACCGCTAGCCAGGCTTTGCGTTTTAATTCAGGGTCCCGGCGGGGTTCCTGATTTCCAGAAGGCATTGCTAACCTCATATAATCGCCATCACTTATCAGCAAGACGTTGAACGATTGGTGTAATTAATCATACGATGAGACAAATCCTAAAGAAACTTTAGTCAAAAATCCAGCGAATTTACGAATCGTCTCCAGTGAATAATTCAATCTTTTGACCTGAAATAGATATTTGAAAACTGGAGTTTGCGAGGCGGGTAATTAGACACTACTTTACAGGTAATTTACCCTATAAATATGAGGGATAAAAATATTGTGCACAGTATACAAATAAGCAACAAAAGAGAATATATTCCGGCACCTTCGCTACATAAAAGGTGCCGAAAATAACGCAAGAAATTATTTTTCCGGCAGTTTTATATCTTTAAACATGACCTCAATTTCTTCATTAGAGCGCAATGCGACAGCCGCATCAACGACATCACGCGTTAAATGCGGTGCAAAACGCTGAATGAAATCATACATATAACTGCGCAAAAAAGTACTACGGCGAAAACCAATTTTGGTTGTACTGTGGCTGAAGATATCGTGAGCATCAACGCGCACCAGGTCGGGATCGGCGACCGGATCCACCGCCATGCTGGCAATAACCCCTACCCCCAATCCTAACCGGACGTAAGTTTTAATGACGTCAGCATCCGTTGCCGTGAAGACGATACGCGGCGTTAACCCTGCGCGGTTAAAGGCAGTATCCAGTTCTGAGCGTCCGGTAAAGCCGAAGGTATATGTCACCAACGGATATTGCGCCAGTTCTTCAATGGTAATGGCTTTTTTGCCTGCCAGAGGATGATCCGGGGTTACCACAATAGCCCGGTTCCAGTGGTAGCACGGTAACATCACTAAATCTTCATACAGATGCAGCGCTTCTGTGGCGATAGCGAAATCGGCATTGCCTTTAGAGACAGCATCAGCAATTTGTGTCGGCGAGCCCTGGTGCATATGCAAAGAAACGCGAGGATAACGCTCAATAAAGCCTTTGATGACGTTTGGTAACGCATAGCGTGCCTGGGTATGCGTGGTGGCGATATACAGCGAGCCTTTATCCGGCCAGGTGTGCTCTCCGGCGACCGATTTTATAGCATCGACTTTCGACAGGACTTCACGAGCGATACGAATTATTTCTTGTCCTGCTGGCGTTACCTGCGTCAGGTGCTTGCCGCTTCGGGAAAAAATTTGAATGCCTAGCTCGTCTTCCAGCATTCTGACTTGTTTACTGATCCCGGGTTGTGATGTGTAAAGTCCTTCCGCCGTTGATGAGACATTCAGGTTATGATTGACCACCTCAACAATATAGCGAAGTTGTTGTAATTTCATGTTAAACCATCCACTTAGACGCCATCAGAACATCGTTTTTTCGTCACACCTGGCGGGTGACTAATACGATTTAATAATAAAAAAGGTGCTAACTATAACCACTATATCATTTATAGCCTTAGTGTATAGGTGTGAAGAAAAAATAATATGCAATAAAAAAGGGCCGCTTTCGCGACCCTTTGTTTATAATAACCTGACAGAATTAAAGGTTATTTTTTCCCTTCAACCCATTTGCCATCAACATAAAATGCTGACCAGCCAGTCGCCTTTCCGTCTTTTTCCGAAGAGACATATTGCTGTTTGGTTTTACGGCTAAAGCGAACCATGGTCTTATTACCTTCCGGATCCTGCTGTGGCGCATCGGCCAGATAACGCAGTTTTTCCGGCAGACGGTCGCGGAAGCGATAAAGCTCTTCCACCAGTGGCGCACGTGTTTCACGCGATTTCGGGAAGGTATTGGCCGCCAGGAACACACCGGCAGCACCGTCACGCAGCACGAAATAAGCATCTGATTTTTCGCACGGCAGCTCCGGTAATGGCACCGGATCTTCCTTCGGTGGTGCCACTTCGCCGTTACGTAAAATCTTACGTGTGTTTTTACACTCTTCGTTAGTGCAGGCCATGTATTTACCGAAACGCCCCATTTTCAGGTGCATTTCAGATCCACATTTTTCACACTCAACGATCGGGCCGTCATAACCTTTAATGCGGAATTCGCCCTCTTCGATCTCGTAACCGTCGCAGGTTGGGTTATTACCACAGACATGCAACTTACGTTTCGGATCGATGAGATAGCTGTCCATCGCCGTGCCGCATTTCGGGCAACGACGTTTTGCGCGCAGCGCGTTGGTTTCAGCGTCTTCACCTTCCAGCACGTTCAGCACTTCGTTTTCCGGCACCAGGTTGATGGTGGTTTTGCAACGCTCTTTCGGTGGCAGAGCGTAGCCGGAACAGCCAAGGAATACCCCGGTGCTCGCTGTGCGAATCCCCATTTTGCGACCACAGGTCGGGCAGTCAATGCTGGTCAGAACCATCTGGTTCGGGCGCATACCACCCTCTTCGGGATCTTTTTCAGCTTTATCTAACTGCTGGGTGAAATCCGAGAAGAAGTGATCCAGTACAGCTTTCCACTCTGCTTCGTGATTTGCCACCTGGTCGAGGCTGTTTTCCATCTGCGCGGTGAAGTCGTAGTTCATTAACTCGCGGAAATTCTCTTCCAGGCGATCGGTGACGATTTCGCCCATTTTTTCCGCATAGAAACGACGATTTTCTACTCGCACATAGCCACGATCCTGAATGGTCGAAATGATCGACGCATAGGTAGAAGGACGACCGATACCGCGTTTTTCCAGCTCTTTGACCAGCGATGCTTCACTGAAACGGGCTGGCGGCTTGGTAAAGTGCTGGGCTGGTGTCAGTTCAACGAGCGTCAGAGCATCGCCTTTATCGACTGCCGGTAAGATACGATCTTCATCGCCTTTACGCAGCGCAGGCATCACTTTCGTCCAGCCATCAAAGCGCAAAATACGACCGCGTGCTTTCAGGCGGAAATCGCCCGCACCAACGGTCAGCGTCGTGGAGTCATATTTCGCTGGGGTCATCTGGCAGGCAACGAACTGACGCCAGATTAACTGGTACAGTTTCTGCGCATCTGCTTCCATATCCTTCAGCGATTCCGCCATCACATTGACGTCAGAAGGACGAATCGCTTCGTGCGCTTCCTGTGAGTTTTCTTTGCTGGCGTACTGATTCGGACTTTCCGGCAGATATTTCTTACCAAAATTATCGCTGATATAACCGCGAACCATATTTACTGCGTCCTGACTCAGGTTGGTGGAGTCGGTACGCATGTAAGTGATATAGCCTGCTTCATACAAACGCTGCGCCATCATCATGGTTTTTTTCACGCCAAAACCAAGACGGGTGCTGGCAGCTTGTTGCAGCGTAGAGGTAATAAAAGGAGCGCCAGGTTTACTGGTTGTCGGTTTGTCTTCACGTTCCAGCACGCTGTAGCGCGCTTTTTCCAGCAGACTTACCGCAGCCTGAGTTTGTTCTTTGTTGACCGGGCGGAACGGTTTGTCGTTCTGATGAGTCACCTGCAACGCCAACGCATCACCAGATGGCGTGGTCGTGCTGGCATCGACTTCCCAGAACTCTTCCGGTACGAACGCTTTAATTTCACGCTCACGCTCGACCACCAGGCGGACCGCCACCGACTGCACACGACCTGCAGACAGACCACGAGCGATCTTTTTCCACAGCAGCGGCGAAACCATATATCCCACCACGCGGTCCATAAAGCGACGCGCCTGCTGGGCATTAACACGATCAATATTCAGCTCACCTGGTTTGTTAAATGCCTGGCGGATCGCGTTTTTAGTAATTTCGTTAAACACCACTCGGCTATAGCGCGCATCATCACCACCAATCACTTCCCGCAGGTGCCATGCAATGGCTTCCCCTTCGCGGTCAAGGTCGGTTGCGAGATAGATGTGGTCTGCTTTTTCAGCCAGTTGTTTCAGTTCAGAGACGACCTTCTCTTTACCAGGCAGCACTTCATAGTGCGCCTCCCAATTGTGCCACGGGTCAACCCCCATACGGTTGACGAGAGCGCCACGTTCATCCTTTTTAGGCTTTTTAGCCGTCTTGGTGGAGGTAGAGTCGGCACTCTTTTTGGCAGCTGAGCCACTGGTCGGCAAATCGCGGATGTGACCGACGCTGGATTTCACCACGTAGTCACTACCCAGATACTTGTTGATCGTTTTGGCTTTTGCCGGGGACTCAACGATGACAAGAGCTTTACCCATATTCACCTTACCTAATTTGATTCTTCCAGGAATGCGTCGCACGTTGATAAACCTTCCACTGGCAACGAGTTACCGATATGGACTCGTTCTCTGCGGATATCAACCCCTTGTCGTGACTCTGTTCACGAAAATTCAGGTGACTGAGTTAACAGGTCTTGGCCTACAGGCGCTATAGCACGACGGAATTTTGGTCGAATGTCAAGCAAATCTATTGCCAGATTGACGAAAGCGTCACACTGTACCTGATAAAATCCGATACGCAACTTTATTAGCATGCAAAATCCAAAGTTGCCAGTAAGGCGCTCTTGCCACCAGCGTGGTATATTTGTCTGCAAGCCATGCCTGGCGTAGACTAATGTCCTTGTTTAAGGAGTAAATAATGAACAAAGAGACACAACCCATCGACCGCGAAACGCTGTTGAAAGAGGCCAATAAAATCATTCGTGAGCATGAGGATACGCTCGCAGGGATTGAAGCCACCGGCGTCTCGCAGCGTAATGGCGTGCTGGTCTTTACCGGCGACTACTTTTTAGATGAACAAGGATTGCCAACAGCCAAAAGCACCGCGGTGTTTAATATGTTCAAACACCTGGCCCATGTGCTTTCAGAAAAATATCACCTGGTTGATTAAAGCAAAACGCGAGGTCTTACCCTCGCGTTTGTCTTTTACATCAATGGCTTTTGCCCCCGCTGCCACCAGCGTAGCAACAATCGATCGGCGCTCTCTGCCGCGCTGCCGGTGAATCGGTCAATGAGTCTTTTACGCTGCATATAGCGTACATTGACCACTTCACGGCCTTCCATCAGGCTAAGAATAACTTCATCACTGGTGTTGATTTCATCAACCAGGCCTTTCTCTACCGCCTGTTGTCCGTACCAGTGTTCACCCGTTGCCACCTGTTCAATATCCAGAGACGGACGCATACGCTTCACAAAATCTTTAAATAACTGATGCGTTTCGTTCAGCTCTTCGCGGAATTTCTCCCGCCCTTCTTCGGTGTTTTCACCCAGCAAGGTCAGCGTGCGCTTATACTGCCCGGCGGTGTGCAGTTCGATATCAATATCTTTGCTTTTCAGGAAGCGGTTAAAGTTGGGCATTTGCGCCACCACCCCAATGGAACCCACAATAGCAAACGGTGCGGAAACAATTTTGTCCGCCACACAGGCCATCATGTAACCGCCGCTGGCAGCAACTTTGTCTACCGTAACAGTTAAAGGAATGTTTTTATCACGCAGACGCTGCAGCTGCGAAGCCGCCAGCCCGTAACCATGCACCATGCCACCAGGGCTTTCCAGACGTAGCACAACCTGATCCTGCGGTTTAAATGCTGCGAGTACCGCCGTTATCTCTTCACGTAGCGAGTTCACTTCATGGGCGTCCATGCTGCCTTTAAAATCCAGCACCCAGACGCGAGGTTTACTGTCAGTTGCCACCTCGCCCAGTTTGGCTTTCGCTTTTGCGGCTTTCGCTTCTTGCTTGTGCTTTTTCTTCTGCGCTTTGTGCCACTGTTTTTGCTGATGTGAGTCCATCAGCGCCGCGGCCAGTTCTTCTTTCATCTCCTTATACTGTTCGCTGAGATTGTTGACCCGTAACTCGCCACGCTGGCGTTTATTACGTTGAGCAACATTGACAATAATGGCGGCAATCGCCGCAATCGCTAGCACAACGGTAACGATTTTCGCCAAAAACAAACCATATTCAGACAACAATTCCACGAGTCCCCACCTTGGTTAAACAACGCTTTGGCTCACAGTTTACAACAGGCATGTTAAGCCGTCTCGCAGAGATGTTATTGCAGCGAAAGTATGACAAAGTATCCATTTTGCGGTGTTATCGCCCCAGGCTGATTGAAATGCCCTTCTGTTTCAGGCATAAAGCCCCAAAGTCTTAAAGTACACTGGCAGCGCGACAGACAACGTCGTTGAGGAGTAGCCATGCATTACCAGCCAAAACAAGATTTACTCAATGATCGCATTATCCTGGTGACGGGAGCCAGCAATGGTATTGGTCGTGAAGCCGCGATGACGTATGCACGCTATGGTGCGACAGTGATTCTGTTGGGCCGTAATGAAGAAAAATTACGTCAGGTAGCCAGCCACATAAACGAAGAAACTGGGCGTCAGCCACAGTGGTTTATTCTCGATTTGCTGACCTGCACGTCCGAAGATTGCCAACAACTGGCACAGCGCATTGCCGTTAATTATCCGCGTCTGGATGGTGTTTTGCATAATGCCGGATTGCTCGGCGATGTTTGCCCAATGAGCGAGCAAAACCCGCAGGTCTGGCAGGACGTCATGCAGGTCAACGTTAATGCCACCTTTATGCTCACCCAGGCACTGCTTCCTTTATTACTCAAATCGGACGCCGGTTCACTGGTCTTTACTTCATCAAGCGTTGGACGTCAGGGGCGTGCAAACTGGGGCGCTTATGCAGCGTCGAAATTTGCCACCGAAGGGATGATGCAGGTACTGGCCGATGAATATCAGCAGCGCCTGCGCGTCAACTGCATTAACCCAGGTGGTACGCGCACCGCAATGCGCGCAAGCGCCTTCCCGACCGAAGATCCACAGAAACTTAAAACACCCGCTGATATCATGCCGCTCTACCTCTGGCTGATGGGCGATGACAGCCGCCGTAAAACCGGCATGACCTTTGACGCCCAACCGGGCCGTAAACCAGGAATATCCCAATGAGTGATGAACGCTACCAACAGCGTCAGCAGCGTGTAAAAGATAAAGTGGATGCCCGTGTGGCCCAGGCCCAGGATGAACGCGGTATTATCATCGTCTTTACCGGCAATGGAAAAGGCAAAACCACCGCAGCATTTGGTACGGCAACACGCGCAGTTGGTCACGGAAAAAAAGTGGGCGTCGTGCAGTTTATTAAAGGCACCTGGCCTAATGGCGAACGAAATCTGCTGGAACCACACGGCGTTGAATTTCAGGTGATGGCAACGGGCTTTACCTGGGATACGCAAAACCGCGAATCTGATACCGCGGCCTGCCGTGAAGTCTGGCAACATGCCAAACGAATGCTGGCCGATCCTTCACTGGATATGGTTTTGCTCGATGAGCTGACGTATATGGTGGCGTATGACTATTTACCACTGGATGAAGTGGTGCAGGCGTTAAATGAACGTCCACATCAACAGACGGTGATTATCACGGGTCGTGGTTGTCATCGGGATATTCTTGAACTGGCGGATACGGTAAGTGAATTACGCCCCGTCAAACATGCGTTTGATGCCGGTGTTAAGGCGCAAATCGGGATTGATTATTAAGTGAAAGCACCTCAAAAGTTCGCCTCTTGAGGTGCTTTAATCATAATTATATTCAAGCGGCAATAGCAAAACTCAGAATCCGTTTAATCTCATTCAAATGTCCCGGATATGCTTCATGATTCTCAGCGTCAACATCTTCAATAAATAATATCAGTTCAGTAATTAACGCATTGGCATCTTCATAACTGATTCCGCTTAACTCTGGCGAAGTTTCAGTACCGTAGTTAATCGTCAGATTGTTCATTACCGTGAGGATAAGGATAAAATATTTATGACAAACCTTGCATGTGGTTTTGTTGCCCAGAGTATTATACAGCATATCAAGTAATGCCAGTATTCTACGGTTTTGTACATCGTTCATAAAAAGCCCCTCCTATAACATTATTCCGCTGGCAATAAGTAATTTCGCCAGCCCCTCAGACGCCTTTAACCCACTAATGACCTGTGCGCGTAATATTTCATTTAATCTTTTTTGTTCAGCTGCCGTGCGTGTTTTATTAGTGTATAAACCTTTTAGATAATCACCCTTATCTATAAAGGCATTTAAAGCTTCAATCGCGGGCATTGCAGCAGCCGATGCCTGTAGTCTGGTTTCATTCACATTGATTACTGAACTTAGAAACTCCTTCCTGTTTTTCAGAGTGTTAAACTCTGTATTCTTAGAGTTTTTAGATACCGCATTATAATAAAGCATATTATTATGTACATTCGCAAAGGTATAATTTTCAATCTTATCGCCTTTTGTATAAATATCATTACGCAAAACAGTCATGTTTTTTATAAGTCTTACCCAATTTTTATCCGCCGTTTTACCTATTTTCCCGGCATTGACCTTTATTATATATAACTCATTGAAATAACTTACTAAATCTTTAACCGCCGCTGCCGATTCAGCTAAATCTTTGCTATGTGAAACATCAAGTAGTGTTTGCGCGTTGTTTGCGTGATCCAGAGCCTGTTTAAGTAATGTCACTTGCTGACTTTCTGTAGTTTTTATGTCTTCAGTCAAGAGCTCTACATAAGCACTCATGCTATTAATGACTTCCATTGAAGCCAGTAGTTTCTCTTTTTCGAATGGGACTAATTGTACTTTATCTGTTTTTTCTTCAGGGGGCCTGCATAATTTCCCACCCTGACCATCGTTCGCAACATCAATGGTATAATCAGGTCGCAATGCACAATCCGGATTAGTCGCATAAAAATTAACAAGAAAGTTTTCACGAGAAGCATAGTATTGTTTAAAGAAACTTGCATTCGCCGCAACCGCCTTGTTACCCGCAGTAATAACAGTTTCAGCTTGTTCATTTTTCAATGCTTCAGTTGCACAACCTGAAAGCATTAACAGCGATAGAAATAATCCACTATATCTAATCATAACCCACCTCTTGACGTTGAGTTTATCTCAGATAATTAAATAGTAATGTGGCTATTCCCTGGCATTATTCATAAGCAAGTATGAAATTAAATTAAAATACTGCGACTATTTATCATGCTTCAAATGAAGAAAAGGCCCCGCAGGGCCTTTATTTAATACTTAACTTAAATTAACCGTTATTATTACGTCCACCAGAACGACGACCGCCGCTGACCTGGCTGTGACGTTTCACCGCACGACGAATTTGATTCGCCTTCATACGACGACGGTCTTTTTCTACAGCAACTTTAGAGCTGGTTTCTGGCGGTAGTTCCACCAGCTCACGCAGATAGTTAGTCTGGGCAAGATCCAACTCAGTCCAGCCACCGCGTGGCAGACCTTTCGGCAGTGGGATATCACCGTAACGAACGCGGATCAGACGGCTCACCTGCACACCAACCGCTTCCCAAAGACGACGTACTTCACGGTTACGGCCTTCGGTCAAAGTAACGTTGTACCACTGGTTGATCCCTTCGCCGCCGCTGAACTTAATGGTTTTAAAGGCTGCCGGACCATCTTCCAGCTGCACGCCACGACTCAAATCACGCAGTTTCGCGTCGTCAACCTGACCAAATACACGCACGGCATATTCACGTTCAACTTCACGGCTTGGATGCATTAAACGGTTTGCCAGTTCACCGTCGGTGGTGAACAGCAGCAGACCACAGGTGTTAACGTCCAGACGACCTACGGCAATCCAGCGTGCGCCACGCAGCTTTGGCAGACGGTCAAATACCGTTGGACGCCCTTCCGGATCGTTACGGGTACACAACTCACCTTCCGGTTTGTAATAGGCCAGAACGCGACAAATTTGTTCAGCGGACTCACGTACCGAAATCAGGTGACCATCGATACGGATTTTCAGTCCAGGGGTAATTTCAACACGATCGCCGAGTTTAGCAATTTTGCCATCTACACTCACACGACCGGCTTCAATAATAGATTCGATTTCACGGCGAGAACCGTGGCCGGCACGCGCCAGCACTTTCTGTAGCTTTTCGCTCATAGAGCTTCCTTTTGGTGTCGCCTTCCCAGGCGTCGAACAGGAGAATCAATGGCGCAGTAGAGCGCCATTTTTAGGCCGCGTAGTATACAGAGTTAAGCACTTATAAAAAAGGCTTCACATCACCTACGCCTTCACGCAATACGACTGGCGTATCATCGGTGAGATCAATAACCGTTGTTGGTTTCTGCCCGAGATAGCCGCCGTGAATAATCAAATCCACCTGTTTTTCCAGACGGTCTTTAATTTCTTCCGGATCAGACTCGGTAAATTCGCTGCCTGGTAGCATCAACGAAGTGGAAAGCATCGGTTCGCCCAATGCTTCAAGCAACGCCTGCGCAATCGGGTTAGAAGGCACACGCATACCGATGGTTTTGCGTTTTTCCTGCAACAGACGGCGTGGCACTTCCTTCGTCCCCTTCAGGATGAAAGTGTAGTTACCCGGCGTGTTGTTTTTCATCAAACGAAACGCAACGTTATCGACAAATGAATAGGTCGAGAGTTCAGAAAGATCGCGACACATCAGGGTAAAGTTGTGACCGTCCGGCAGCTGGCGAATACGACAAATACGCTCCATGGCGTTTTTATCTTCAATTTTACAGCCGAGCGCATAGCCGGAATCAGTTGGATAAACAATCACCCCCCCTTTACGCACGATCTCCACCGCCTGGTTGATCAGACGTTGCTGCGGGTTATCAGGATGAATATAAAAAAACTGGCTCATAATTCCCTCTCTGTGGTGTTCTGCGGCTGTTCCCATAGCTGCCAGACGCCTTCAACGCCTGCGGGCAGCCAGAGTTTACGACCCAGTTCGATCCACGGGCATGGCTGATGAAAATCAGATCCTTGTGATGCCCATAAATGATGCTGGCGAGCAAGCGTCGCCAGTTGGGTGCGTTCATTGGGCGATTGCTGGCACTGCGCGACTTCCATCGCGTCGCCGTGGTGTTCGGCAAAATGCGCAACCAATCTTTTCAGCCATTTAGCACTAAGATTGTACCGCCCAGGATGAGCTAGCACCGCCTTACCGCCAGAATGATGAATGACATCAATAGCTTGTTCTATTGTACACCACTGTGGCGGAACGTATCCGGTTTTCCCGCGCGCCAGATATTTTTTAAAGATATCCGCCATTGAACTGGCTTTGCCACATTCAACCAAGAAACGAGCAAAATGACCGCGCGTCACCGCACCGCCCTGCGCCAGTCGTTGCGCGCCTTCCAGCGCCCCAGGTATTTGCGCTTTTTCCAGTCTTTCGGCAATTAACTTCGCCCGCTGATTGCGCCGTTCTGTCTGCTGCGCGAGGAACTCACACATTAGCGGATGAGTAATATCAATATTCAGCCCGACAATATGAATTTCATGATTTTCCCAGACGGTGGATATTTCCACGCCAGGAATAAGATTCAGTGCCAGTCCTGAACGTGAAATTTCTTCTCTTGCTGGCGCGATTGCCGCTGTGGTGTCATGGTCGGTGATCGCCAGGGTGCCGACGCGCATCTCGACTGCACGGTGCACCAATGCTTCTGGCGTCAGGCAGCCATCGGAAGCTGTGGTATGGCTGTGCAGGTCATAAATCACTGCGTAATTCGTGTCGCTCAAGGCGCACTCCCGTTTTGGATAATGTTTTTGCGCCGACATCATAACGGTTCTGGCAAATATTCTGAAATGAGCTGTTGACAATTAATCACCGAACTAGTTAACTAGTACGCAAGTTCACGTAAAAAGGGTATCGACAATGAAAGCGATTTTCGTACTGAAAGGTTGGTGGCGCACTTTCTGAAACGGGCAGTGTATTCACCATGCGTAAAGCAATCAGATACCCAGCCCGCCTAATGAGCGGGCTTTTTTTTGAACAAAATTAGAGAATAACAATGCAAACACAAAAACCGACTCTCGAACTGTTAACCTGCGAAGGTGCTTATCGCGATAATCCGACCGCGCTTTTTCATCAGTTGTGTGGGGATCGCCCGGCAACGCTGCTGCTGGAATCCGCAGATATCGACAGCAAGGATGATTTAAAAAGCCTGCTGCTGGTGGACAGTGCGCTGCGCATTACAGCATTAGGTGACACTGTCACTATTCAGGCACTTTCCGGCAATGGCGAAGCTCTGCTGGCATTACTGGATAACGCCCTGCCTGCGGGTGTGGAAAATGAACAATCACCAAACTGCCGCGTGCTGCGCTTCCCTCCTGTCAGTCCATTGCTGGATGAAGACGCCCGCTTATGCTCACTTTCGGTTTTTGACGCTTTCCGCTTATTGCAGAATCTGTTGAATGTACCGAAGGAAGAACGGGAAGCGATGTTCTTTGGCGGCCTGTTCTCTTATGACCTTGTGGCGGGGTTTGAAGATTTACCGCAATTGTCAGCGGAAAATAACTGCCCTGATTTCTGTTTTTATCTCGCTGAAACGCTGATGGTGATTGACCATCAGAAGAAAAGCACCCGTATTCAGGCCAGTCTTTTTGCTCCCAATGAAGAAGAAAAACAACGTCTCACTGCTCGCCTGAACGAACTTCGCCAACAACTGACCGAAACCGCGCCACCGCTGCCGGTAGTTTCCGTGCCGCATATGCGTTGTGAATGTAATCAGAGCGATGAAGAGTTCGGTGGCGTAGTGCGTTCGTTGCAAAAAGCGATTCGCGCCGGAGAAATTTTCCAGGTCGTGCCATCTCGCCGTTTCTCACTGCCCTGCCCGTCATCGCTGGCGGCCTATTACGTGCTGAAAAAGAGTAATCCCAGCCCATACATGTTTTTTATGCAGGATAATGATTTCACCCTGTTTGGTGCGTCGCCGGAGAGTTCGCTCAAGTATGACGCCACCAGCCGCCAGATTGAGATCTACCCGATTGCCGGAACACGTCCACGCGGTCGTCGTGCCGATGGTTCACTGGACAGAGACCTGGACAGCCGCATTGAACTGGAGATGCGTACCGACCATAAAGAGCTTTCTGAACATCTGATGCTGGTGGATCTCGCCCGTAATGATCTGGCACGCATTTGCACTCCTGGCAGCCGCTACGTAGCCGATCTCACCAAAGTTGACCGTTACTCTTACGTGATGCATCTCGTCTCCCGCGTTGTCGGTGAGCTGCGTCACGATCTCGACGCCCTGCACGCTTACCGCGCCTGTATGAACATGGGTACGTTAAGCGGTGCGCCGAAAGTGCGCGCCATGCAGTTAATTGCCGAAGCGGAAGGTCGTCGACGCGGCAGCTACGGCGGTGCGGTAGGTTATTTCACCGCACATGGCGATCTCGACACCTGCATTGTGATCCGCTCTGCGCTGGTGGAAAACGGCGTCGCCACCGTGCAGGCCGGTGCTGGCGTGGTCCTTGATTCTGTTCCGCAGTCGGAAGCCGACGAAACCCGTAATAAAGCCCGCGCTGTACTGCGCGCTATCGCCACCGCGCATCATGCACAGGAGACTTTCTGATGGCTGACATTCTGCTGCTCGATAATATCGACTCTTTTACTTATAACCTGGCAGATCAGTTGCGCAGCAATGGGCATAACGTGGTGATTTACCGCAACCATATTCCGGCGCAAACCTTAATTGAACGTCTTGCGACCATGAGCAATCCGGTGCTGATGCTTTCTCCTGGCCCCGGAGTGCCGAGTGAAGCGGGTTGTATGCCGGAACTCCTCACCCGTTTGCGTGGCAAGCTGCCAATTATTGGCATTTGCCTCGGACATCAGGCGATTGTCGAAACTTATGGGGGGTATGTCGGTCAGGCGGGCGAAATTCTTCACGGTAAAGCGTCGAGTATTGAACATGATGGTCAGGCGATGTTTGCCGGATTAACAAACCCGCTGCCGGTGGCGCGTTATCACTCGCTGGTTGGCAGTAATATTCCGGCCGGTTTAACCATCAACGCCCATTTTAATGGCATGGTGATGGCGGTGCGTCATGATGCGGATCGCGTTTGTGGATTCCAGTTCCATCCGGAATCCATTCTCACCACCCAGGGCGCTCGCCTGCTGGAACAAACGCTGGCCTGGGCGCAACAGAAGCTGGAGCCGACCAACACACTGCAACCAATTCTGGAAAAACTGTATCAGGCGCAGACGCTTAGCCAACAAGAAAGCCACCAGCTGTTTTCAGCGGTGGTGCGTGGCGAGCTGAAACCGGAACAACTGGCGGCTGCATTGGTCAGCATGAAAATTCGCGGCGAGCACCCGAACGAAATCGCCGGAGCAGCAACGGCGCTACTGGAAAACGCCGCGCCGTTCCCGCGCCCGGATTATCTGTTTGCTGATATCGTCGGCACAGGTGGTGACGGCAGCAACAGCATCAACATTTCTACTGCCAGTGCTTTTGTCGCTGCGGCCTGTGGACTGAAAGTGGCGAAACACGGTAACCGCAGCGTCTCCAGTAAATCTGGCTCGTCGGATCTGCTGGCGGCATTCGGTATTAATCTTGATATGAACGCCGATAAATCGCGCCAGGCGCTGGATGAGTTAGGCGTCTGTTTCCTCTTTGCGCCGAAATATCACACCGGATTTCGCCATGCGATGCCGGTTCGCCAGCAACTGAAAACCCGCACCCTGTTCAACGTGCTGGGGCCACTGATTAACCCGGCGCATCCGCCGCTGGCGCTAATTGGTGTCTACAGCCCGGAACTGGTGCTGCCAATTGCCGAAACCTTGCGCGTGCTGGGGTATCAACGCGCAGCGGTGGTGCACAGCGGGGGGATGGATGAAGTTTCATTACACGCGCCGACAATCGTTGCCGAACTGCATGACGGCGAAATTAAGAGCTATCAGTTGACCGCTGAAGATTTTGGCCTGACACCCTACCATCAGGAGCAACTGGCAGGCGGAACACCGGAAGAAAACCGTGACATTTTAACACGCTTGTTACAAGGTAAAGGCGACGCCGCCCATGAAGCAGCCGTCGCGGCGAATGTCGCCATGTTAATGCGCCTGCATGGCCATGAAGATCTGCAAGCCAATGCGCAAACCGTTCTTGAGGTACTGCGCAGTGGTTCCGCTTACGACAGAGTCACCGCACTGGCGGCACGAGGGTAAATGATGCAAACCGTTTTAGCGAAAATCGTCGCAGACAAGGCGATTTGGGTAGAAGCCCGCAAACAGCAGCAACCGCTGGCCAGTTTTCAGAATGAGGTTCAGCCGAGCACGCGACATTTTTATGATGCACTGCAAGGCGCACGCACGGCGTTTATTCTGGAATGCAAAAAAGCGTCACCGTCAAAAGGCGTGATCCGTGATGATTTCGATCCGGCACGCATTGCCGCCATTTATAAACATTACGCTTCGGCAATTTCGGTGCTGACTGATGAGAAATATTTTCAGGGGAGCTTTGATTTCCTCCCCATCGTCAGCCAAATCGCCCCACAGCCGATTTTGTGTAAAGACTTTATTATCGACCCTTACCAGATCTATCTGGCGCGCTATTACCAGGCCGATGCCTGTTTATTAATGCTGTCGGTGCTGGACGACGATCAGTATCGCCAGCTCGCTGCTGTAGCCCATAGTCTGGAGATGGGCGTGCTGACCGAAGTCAGTAATGAAGAGGAGCTGGAGCGCGCCATTGCATTGGGAGCAAAAGTCGTTGGCATTAACAACCGCGATCTGCGTGATTTGTCGATTGATCTTAAACGTACCCGCGAGCTTGCGCCGAAACTGGGGCACAACGTGACGGTAATCAGCGAATCCGGCATCAATACTTACGCCCAGGTGCGTGAGTTAAGCCACTTCGCTAACGGCTTTCTGATTGGTTCGGCGCTAATGGCCCATGATGATTTGAACGCCGCCGTGCGCCGGGTGTTGCTGGGTGAGAATAAAGTGTGTGGTCTGACGCGTGGGGAAGATGCTAAAGCAGCTTATGACGCGGGTGCGATTTACGGTGGATTGATATTTGTTACAACGTCACCCCGTTGCGTCAGCGTTGAACAGGCGCAGGAAGTGATGGCTGCGGCACCGTTGCAATACGTTGGCGTGTTCCGCAATCACGATATTGCCGATGTGGTGGACAAAGCTAAGGTGTTATCGCTGACGGCAGTGCAACTGCATGGTAATGAAGATCAGCTGTATATCGATACGCTGCGTGATGCTCTGCCAGCAAACGTCGCCATCTGGAAGGCTTTAAGTGTCGGTGAAACTCTTCCCGCGCGCGATTTTCAGCACATCGATAAATATGTATTCGACAATGGTCAGGGCGGGAGCGGACAACGTTTCGACTGGTCACTGTTAAACGGTCAATCGCTTGGCAACGTTCTGCTGGCGGGCGGCTTAGGCGCAGATAACTGCGTGGAAGCGGCACAAACCGGCTGCGCCGGGCTTGATTTTAATTCTGCTGTAGAGTCGCAACCGGGCATCAAAGACGCACGTCTTTTGGCCTCGGTATTCCAGACGCTGCGCGCATATTAAGGAAAGGAACAATGACAACATTACTTAACCCGTATTTTGGTGAGTTTGGCGGCATGTACGTGCCACAAATCCTGATGCCTGCTCTGCGCCAGCTGGAAGAAGCTTTTGTCAGCGCGCAAAAAGATCCTGAATTTCAGGCCCAGTTCAACGACCTGCTGAAAAACTATGCCGGGCGCCCAACCGCGTTGACCAAATGCCAGAACATTACAGCCGGCACTAACACCACGCTGTATCTGAAGCGTGAAGATTTACTGCACGGTGGCGCGCATAAAACTAACCAGGTGCTCGGTCAAGCTTTACTGGCGAAGCGGATGGGTAAAACTGAAATCATTGCCGAAACCGGTGCAGGTCAGCATGGCGTGGCTTCTGCGCTTGCCAGCGCCCTGCTCGGCCTGAAATGCCGTATTTATATGGGTGCCAAAGACGTTGAACGCCAGTCGCCTAACGTTTTTCGTATGCGCTTAATGGGTGCGGAAGTGATCCCGGTGCATAGCGGTTCCGCGACGCTGAAAGATGCCTGTAATGAGGCGCTACGCGACTGGTCCGGCAGTTATGAAACCGCGCACTATATGCTGGGCACTGCAGCTGGCCCGCATCCTTACCCGACCATTGTGCGTGAGTTTCAGCGGATGATTGGCGAAGAAACGAAAGCGCAGATTCTGGAAAGAGAAGGTCGTCTGCCGGATGCCGTCATCGCTTGTGTTGGCGGCGGTTCGAATGCCATCGGCATGTTTGCAGATTTCATCAATGAAACCGACGTCGGCCTGATTGGTGTAGAGCCAGGCGGTCATGGTATCGAAACTGGCGAGCACGGCGCACCGTTAAAACATGGTCGCGTGGGCATCTATTTCGGTATGAAAGCGCCAATGATGCAAACCGAAGACGGGCAGATTGAAGAGTCTTACTCGATTTCTGCCGGACTGGATTTCCCGTCTGTCGGCCCACAACACGCTTATCTTAACAGCATTGGACGCGCTGATTACGTGTCAATTACCGATGATGAAGCTCTGGAAGCCTTCAAAACGCTGTGCCTGCACGAAGGGATTATCCCGGCGCTGGAATCCTCACATGCGCTGGCTCACGCACTGAAAATGATGCGCGAAAACCCGGAAAAAGAGCAGTTGCTGGTAGTTAACCTTTCCGGTCGCGGCGATAAAGACATCTTCACCGTTCACGATATTTTGAAAGCACGAGGGGAAATCTGATGGAACGCTATGAATCTCTGTTTGCCCAACTGAAGGAGCGCAAAGAAGGCGCATTTGTTCCTTTCGTCACCCTTGGTGATCCGGGCGTAGAGCAGTCGCTGAAAATTATCGATGCTTTGATCGAAGCTGGTGCCGACGCGCTGGAGTTAGGCATCCCCTTCTCCGACCCACTGGCAGATGGCCCGACGATTCAAAACGCCACACTGCGTGCCTTTGCGGCAGGTGTGACCCCGGCGCAGTGCTTTGAGATGCTGGCACTCATTCGCCAGAAGTACCCGACCATTCCCATCGGCCTTTTGATGTATGCCAACCTGGTGTTTAACAAAGGCATTGATGAGTTTTATGCCGAGTGCGAGAAAGTCGGCGTCGATTCGGTGCTGGTTGCCGATGTGCCCGTGGAAGAGTCTGCGCCCTTCCGCCAGGCCGCGTTGCGCCATAATGTCGCACCTATCTTCATCTGCCCGCCGAATGCTGATGATGATTTACTGCGCCAGATTGCCTCATACGGTCGTGGTTACACCTATTTATTGTCGCGTGCGGGTGTGACCGGAGCTGAAAACAGTGCCGCGTTACCTCTCAATCATCTGGTTGCGAAGCTGAAGGAGTACAACGCGGCGCCTCCACTGCAAGGATTTGGTATTTCCGTCCCGGAGCAGGTAAAAGCAGCGATTGATACAGGAGCGGCGGGCGCGATTTCTGGTTCGGCAATTGTTAAAATCATCGAGCAATATGTTAATGAGCCAGAGAAAATGCTGGCGGCACTGAAAACTTTTGTACAACCGATGAAAGCGGCAACGCGCAGTTAATCCCACAGCCGCCAGTTCAGCTGGCGGCATTTTATCTTTCTTTAACTAAGCCAGAAAAATCCTAAATTCATTTATTATTTATCCTTTTACCGTTCCGCTTACAACAGAGGTACGTCAACTTACGTCATTTTTCCGCCCAAAAGTAATATAATCAAACAAATTAATCCCGCAACAAAACACTACTAAAATCAATAATTTTCTCTAAGCCATTTATTTCTTGGGTATTTATGAATATATCGAAAGCCTTTTCAAAATATATTTTTCACATTCCTTCTCACTTTGCTCAATTTGACTAATTCTCATTACCGACTAATTTTAATGAGTGTCGACACACAACACTCATATTTATGAAACAATACAACGTAACGGGAGAAATAACATGGCCGAACATCGTGGTGGTTCAGGAAATTTCGCCGAAGATCGTGAGAAGGCATCCGACGCAGGCCGTAAAGGCGGTCAACACAGCGGCGGTAATTTTAAAAATGATCCGCAACGCGCATCCGAAGCGGGTAAAAAAGGCGGTCAGCACAGCGGTGGAAATAAATCAGGAAAATCCTGATCCGCCGTTAATTATTAATATCAGCTGACGTTAATAAAGATAATTGCCTCTGCGGGCCGTATGGCTCGCAGTGATTTCACTGGAGTAAAAATATGAATATGAAGTCCATTGAAGATGTATTTATTCACCTGCTTTCAGACACCTACAGTGCAGAAAAACAATTAACACGGGCACTGGCAAAACTCGCCAGAGCAACATCAAACGAAAAATTAAGTCAGGCTTTTCATGCACACCTCGAGGAAACTCATGGACAGATTGAACGTATTGATCAAGTTGTGGAGTCCGAATCGAACCTGAAAATTAAGCGCATGAAATGTGTGGCAATGGAAGGTCTCATTGAAGAAGCTAATGAGGTCATCGAAAGCACCGAGAAAAACGAAGTGCGTGATGCCGCACTGATTGCCGCTGCACAGAAAGTCGAGCACTATGAGATCGCCAGTTACGGGACCTTAGCGACGCTGGCTGAACAATTAGGTTATCGTAAAGCAGCGAAGCTTCTGAAAGAAACCCTGGAAGAAGAAAAGGCCACCGACATCAAATTGACTGAACTGGCCCTTAATAACGTAAATAAGAAAGCCGAAAATAAAGCCTGAAATATGAACTTTAACTTTTAGTCATTTTATAAAGAGGACATTTTCATGAATCGTATTGAACATTATCATGACTGGTTACGTGACGCCCACGCAATGGAAAAGCAAGCCGAATCTATGCTTGAATCCATGGCCAGTCGTATAGATAATTATCCTGAACTACGCGCTCGTATTGAACAACATCTTAGTGAAACCAAAAACCAGATTGTTCAACTGGAAACTATTCTTGACCGTAATGACATTTCACGTTCAGTCATTAAAGATTCCATGAGTAAAATGGCTGCGCTTGGGCAGTCAATCGGTGGTATATTCCCTTCTGATGAAATAGTCAAAGGCTCTATTAGCGGATATGTCTTCGAGCAATTTGAAATCGCCTGTTACACCTCACTATTAGCAGCAGCAAAAAATGCCGGTGATACAGCTTCAATTCCAACCATTGAAGCGATTTTAAATGAGGAAAAAGAAATGGCCGAGTGGCTGATTCAGCATATTCCGCAAACAACTGAGAAATTTTTAATACGCTCTGAAACTGATGGCGTAGAAGCGAAGAAATAATACCCTTTATACCATGTCCTTATTGACCCCGTACATTACGGGGTCGTTTTTATGCGGAATTAAAAACGATATCCTGCTGAGAACATAAACACCCACGGATCGAGGCGTACGCTATCGTGTTGCTGTGCACCGCCCAGTTTATAATTGGCGGTGGTATCGATATCCATGTACCACACTGGCAGGTTTCAAAAAATACAATAACCAATTGTATTTAAAACAAAAAATAAGATTTTGAGATGCTTTTTTGTACCGTTTTTCTGTGTTTTTAACCGATTGATTTTGTTGAAATCTTTTTTGGTTTTGCAGAAGGGATTTTTTGCCTGATTGTAACTTTGCGATTTTTTTCTGGGCTAATTGACGCACAATTCTGGGCAAAAAGCGTGCAACCAAAAAGCCCAGAATTGAACGCTAATTACTGCTAATCGTCATCGCTCTGATTGAGCGTAAATCCTCCAGATTATTCAGTTCTTCCTTCATCTCACGCTGGCGCTGATAAATCTCGTCATTGCGCTTAACCTGCGCCTGCGCCATCGCAGCTGCCAGCTCCTGAAGTTGCGCCATTGTCAGTGTGACAAGGTTATTTGCTGCGTCCCCCCATCCCAGCGTTGACCGCACACCTGCAACCTTTGCCGCCATTGCCACGGGCGCAATACGACTTATTGAGTCTGCACCACCATTCCAGGTACGACCGTTCCATTCGAAGGTGAACGGCTGCGCCTCCTGTTCTGTGCGCCAGAGCTCGATTTCCCGCTTTTTGGCATCCTTTGCCGCTGCGATAAGTTCCGGCGTGACGGTGAACGGGGCGATTTCGCCCCATTTGCCGCTTTGCAGTTCCTGCCAGATGCGCTTACCGATTGTTGATGTATCAT